>CBFIAD010000049.1:0-15372 GCA_965660495.1 Puniceispirillaceae bacterium (SeqCode) | reverse complement strand
TCGACAGAGTTTAAGCTGGCACAGGCAATGCGGGTTTCTTCCAGCATATCGATAATGACATCCTTGTCATAGGCGGCAAAAGCCTGATTGATAATCTCGGCCAGCGCGACCCGATTTTTATAGCGTTCCGGATTATGCTTATAGCGCGGATCCTCAACCAGCTCTGGCTGTTGTAGCACCTGCAAACAAAAATCCTTCCACTCGCGGTCATTTTGAATAGAGAGCATCACCTGGCGGCCATCCTTGGTGTGATAGGCACCATAAGGGGCAACAAAACCGTGGGTTAGCCCATAGCGTTGCGGCGGCACATCGGAATAGCGATAGCCCAGCAAGGCCATATTCATCCAGTCGGTCATCACATCAAACATATTGACCTGTAAATCCACCCCCTTGCCGGTACGAGCGCGTTGATGCAGCGCCCGCAATATGGCGGAAAAGGCGGTTAACCCGGTCGATAAATCTGTCATGGAAATACCGACCCGAACCGGCTCTTCCGGTGTGCCGGTAACCGCGACCACCCCGCTTTCGGCCTGCACCAGAAAATCATAGGCTTTTTTACGCCCGGCTTTGCCATCCCTGCCATAGCCAGACAGCATACAGGTGATAAGGCCGGGGTTTTTTTGCCGCAAAATCTCGCCTGTCAGCCCGTAACGTTCCATCGCCCCGGGCGCCAGATTGCTCAGCAGGACATCTGCCTTTTCTATCATCCGCCCCAATAGCGCCATGTCTGCGTCCGATTTCATATCCAGGCAAATGGATTGCTTGCCCCTGTTCAGCCAGATAAAAATCGCACTATCGCCATCTGCCCAGCGGTCATAAATACGGGCAAAATCCCCGCCCGGACGCTCTACCTTTATGACCCGTGCGCCCGCATCGGCCAGCAACATTCCGCAATAGGGCCCGGCAACAGCCTGTTCCACCGAAATAACCGTTATACCCTCAAGCTCATTCTCAAGTCCTGTCACGACATTCTTCCCTTATCTGACCATATGCTGGAAATAGATGCATAGATGTATAAATCATATTGGCGAAGGCAAAGGCTTGACAAGCATCATTAAAGGCTAATCATCAAAAAAACGTAAAAACTTTCCTAATCGATAAAAAAGAGCATTTTTCAGATGACAAGCCCGGCCATAACAAAATCCTATGATACGCTGAACCTTACCTTGCTTGACCCGCATATCGTAAAAGTGGAAATGCATCGCCCGGAAGCGGCCAATGCCTTTAACACCCAAATGGCTACAGAAATGGTCACCTTTTTTGAAGAATTCAGCCTTAATTTCGGCACGTGCCGCGCGGTGATACTAACCGGCAGCGGTAGCAAGGCCTTTTGTGCAGGCGGGGATCTAAAAGAGCGTAATGGTATGACAGATGCCCAATGGCAGGCCCAGCATCTGGTTTATGAGCGAATGGTCAGAGCCATTATGGGTTGTCCTGTTCCGATTATCGCTGCGGTAAATGGCGCGGCCTATGGCGGCGGGTGCGAGCTAGCAGCAATGGCCGATTTTGTCTATGCTGCCCGTCATGCTCGTTTTGCCCAGACAGAGGTAAAGCTGGGCATTATTCCAGGGGCAGGCGGGACACAAAACCTGTCGCGTGCTATTGGCGAGCGGCGCGCCAAAGAGCTGATTTTATCGGGGCGTGTCTTTAGCGCCGAAGATGCCCATAGCTGGGGTCTGGTCAATGCGGTTTTTGAGGGCGATCAGCTATTGGCAGAAACAGAAAATATTGCGCGGCAAATTGCCGATAATGGCCCGGTTGCGGTGCGCCAGGCCAAACAGGCCATTACCAAAGGCATGAATATGTCTCTGGCCGATGGTCTGGCCTTTGAAATTGAAGCCTATAACCGTGCGGTGCCGACCAAAGACAGGCTGGAAGGGGTGGCGGCCTTTAATGAAAAGCGCAAGCCAAACTTTACCGGCCATTAGGCCTGAACGGCCTCGGCGATAGCCAGAATATGCTGCATTTTTAATATAACCGGCTTTTCGACCAGCCGGCCATCCACCACCACCACCCCGGTAGGGGCATCGCGATAGGCAGCCAAAATGCGGCGGGCAGTTTCGACCTCTTCTGGTGCGGGGGTAAAAACAGCATTTATGCCTGGCACCTGAACGGGATGGATAGCTGCCTTGCCGCCATACCCCATATCACGCGCGCGGGTTGCTTCGGCAGCCAGCCCGTCCGGGTCATCAACGGCCAGATAGGGCATATCCATCACATCCAGCCCTGCCAGCGCAGCGGCATGAACCACCCTGCCACGTGCATAAAGCATCGCGTCCCAGCCGGTACTTGCCCGTAATTCTGTTGCCAAATCCACCCCGCCAAACAAAAGCATTTCAATGCGCGAGCTGGCAGTAGCAATCGCGCTGGCATATTCCAGGGCTTCGGCTGTTTCGATCAGCAAATGCACCGCCATATTCGGGGCATGAGCAGCCAGTTTTTTATCCAGTACAGATATCTGTTCTGGCGTTCTGATTTTGGGGATCATCAGGGCGGCCGGTTTTTGTGGCAGGGCTAATATCGCCTCCAGGTCAGCTACGCCTTCTGCTTCTTCCAGCCCATTTATTCGCACCAATATTTCGGGATAGGTCGGCAAGCCGGGACGTTTGGTAAAAAAATCTACCATATTGCTGCGTGCCATATCTTTCTGGGCGAAGGCCACCCCGTCTTCCAGTTCCAGACAGACCATATCTGCCCCGCTATTCAGGGCTTTATCAAAACGGTCGGGGCGATTGGCCGGAATAAATAACAGGCTTCGACGCGGCTTTATAGCAGGCATTTCTTGCATCTCCTCATATCCTATCTGGGAACGTTTTTAAAAAGGACTATCTCTTTGCCTCTATCTTGAAGTGTGAGAGAAAAACCTTATCTGTAAAGCGTTATGTTGATTTATCTGGCCGATGATACCCCTTATTGGCCTAAAAAGATTGCCGGAGAGATAGATGATAAAATGTTTGCACCATGCCGCCTTCAGATGCCGTAGCTCTGAAGAGACCAGAGCCTTTTATGAGGATTTTTTAGGCTTGCCTCTGGCAGGGGCACTGGAAATCAAAGAGACCAAAACAGGCCGGGAAACAGAAGTGCTTCACAGCTTTTATCAGCTGGATGATGGCTCTAACATTGCCTTTTTCGAAGCCCCTGACAGGGAGTTTTCCTTTACCCGCCAGCATGATTACGATTTGCATCTGGCACTGGAAGTCAGCATGGAACATTTACATAATATGTTTGAAAAAGGTCAAAAAGCGGGGATTGAGACAAGGGGGATTTCTGATCACGGTTTTATTTCTTCTATTTATTTCCGCGACCCGAACGGCTATGTGGTAGAGCTAACGGCCAAAAAGCCGGATCATGATGAGCATCTTCATGTCGGCAATGAAAAAGCCCGGAATATTCTGGCCAGCTGGACAGAGCGCTATCACACCCAATCCTGACATGGCATAAAAGCGGTATAGAAAAGATGACGGGCAAGACGCGGCGGCTTATTGTTGTAATTTTCTCTGGCCTTATATTAGGGCTGGCAGGTTATCTGGTGCTGAATGCGCTGAACAGCAATATCATGCTATTTTACAGCCCCTCTGAAATTACCGATGCCCAAAAGCAGGGTCAGCGCTTGCGGCTTGGCGGGCTGGTAGAAGAAGGCTCGGTCCGCATTGATGGCTTGCAAGCCCGCTTTGCCCTGGGCGATGGTGCGGGCATCACACAAGTTTCCTATGAGGGGGCATTGCCAGATTTATTCCGTGAAGGCCAGGGGGTGGTCGCCCAAGGGGTGTTTGAAGGTGATATTTTCAAAGCCGACAGCGTACTGGCCAAACATGATGAAAATTATATGCCGCGCGAAATAGCTGACAGCCTGAAAGAAAAAGGTGTCTGGCAGGGCGAAAAGAGCGCGCAATAAGCCGCGTTACTTGCAGCTATTTGCAGCCAGACCCATTATCGCATAGCTGATAAGGGCAGCAGTAAAATCACAATGTGTATGGGCCGGATGCGGGGCAAGCTCAACAATATCTGCCCCGATAATTTTACGCCCCTCCACAGCAGAAGCCAGCAAATCCAGTGCCTGATAAAATCCCAGCCCGCCTGGAACAGGCGTGCCGGTTGCGGCCATAATCGCCGGATCAAGCCCGTCCACATCAAAGCTGATATAGACCTGTTCTGGAAAATCCTCTGGCAGGGATACTTTGCTTATATGGCCGCGCACCAGCTCTGAGGCATCTTTATATCCGATATTATATTCTTTTCGTCTATTCGCTTCTTCCTGGCACAGGGCGCGCACCCCAAGCTGATAGATAGGCACATTTTTTTGCCCCAACAAATGCATGACACTGGCATGGGAATGCGGCTCACCCTGATAGGCTTCTCTTAAATCTGCATGAGCATCTATCTGGATAATACCGATGGGCTGGTCAAAAACAGCGCGCAACCCCATTATCGCGCCATAGGTCAGGCTATGTTCCCCGCCCAGAATAATCGGAATATGTTTTTTGCTGGCAACCGCAAAAACCGCTTGCGTTAAATTTTTTAAACAGCTCTGGATATCGCCCGAACAGTCAATTTCCGGGGCGGTAAAAATACCATGCCGGCACGGCTCGTCTCCCTCCAGCCATCTTTCCAATTGATGGCTAGCTTCAATAATTGCAGCTGGGCCATTGGCCGTGCCACTGCCATAGGAGACGGTTTTTTCTAGCCCAAAAGGCAAGACATGGAACAGGGCTGCCTCCTCGTTATTTTCCCCCTTGGTCAGCTCTTCGCCCAGAAACTGGGTTTCCCAGCCAGATGGTTTTTCTGAAAAAACTGTCATGAGAGGCGCCCTTCAAAATCGTCATAGGAAAAGCTCTTTACCATCTGCAAGTTGTCATCATCGCTGTCCCAGAGCATGATAGAAGGCAGAGGAACACCATTAAACATAGTGGTTTTTACCATCGAATAATGGGCCTGATCCAGAAAGGCGATTTTATCGCCTATCTGCGGGGCATGGGCCAGGCAATAGCGGCCGATCACATCGCCTGCCAGACAGCTTGGCCCGCCAAACCGCACCAGAACCCCCTCATCTGCCTCGCCAAGCAAAGCCGGACGATAGGGCGCTTCCAGCACATCGGGCATATGACAGGTAGCCGAAATATCCACAATCGCGATCAGCCCGTCATTTTCTGTAATATCCAGAATTTCGCCCACCAGAATACCGGCATCAAAGGCAATCGCTGTCCCAGGTTCCAGATATATTTCCAGCGCCAATTCATCGGCCAGATCGCGCAAAAGCTTTATCAGACCATCGCGGTCATAATGGGGGCTGGTAATCATATGCCCGCCGCCCAGATTAAGCCATTTCAGCTTGCCTTTGGCACGGGTCAGGAGCGGCATCGCCGCTGCCACTGTTTTTTCCAGCTCTGGCAGACCCTGTTCGCATAAATTATGGATATGCAGCCCATCTATCTGATCCAGAAGCCCGTTATCAAAATCGCCAAGCGGAACGCCAAGTCGTGATCCGGCCGCGCTGGGGTCATAGGTAGCCACCTCCCCTAGCGGGATTTGCGGGTTCAGCCGCAGGCCTTTCTGAACATTTTTCCCCTCCAAAAAGGGACTATATTTTTCCAGCTGGGCCACACTATTGAAAATGATATGGTCGCAAATATCAGATAGGCTCTCCATATCGCTTTGCCGATAAGCGGGGCTGAAAACCGAAATCTCGCCATCTGTTTTATTCGGAAAATAATATTTTTTGGCAAGCCGAGCCTCATAGATGCCAGAGGCGCACGCCCCGTCCAGATATTGGCGGATAAGCGGGGCAACCGACCAGAGGGAAAACGCCTTTAGCGCGGTCAGGATTTTTGCCCCCGAGGCGTTGGACACTGCAGCCAGAATTTTTAAATTTTCTTCTAGCTTGCGCTTGTCTATGACAAAGGCCGGGCTGGCAATTTGGTTGAGGTCAAGCCGGGCAAACCGGCCAGGTCCGGCAGATTTGGTTTCCATCGCCATCTAGAATGCAAGCGGCTTTTCCAGCATCGCATACTGCCAGGGCAGACCATGCTGGTTCAGCATATCCATAAAGGGATCCGGGTCAAACTGTTCCATATTAAACACACCTGCACCGCGCCATTTACCGGTTAGCATCATGGCCGCCCCTATCATTGCCGGTACACCTGTTGTATAGCTGACCGCTTGCGATCCCACTTCCTTGAAACAGGCTTCATGATCGCAAATATTATAGATATAGGCCGTTTTATCCTGTCCGTTATCGCTGCCGGAAATAATTGTACCGATACAGGTTTTGCCTGTGGTGGTTTTGCCCAAATCGCCCGGATTGGGCAGAACAGCTTTTAAAAATTGCAGCGGGATAATTTCCTGACCTTCATAAATAACCGGCTCGATAGAGGTCATCCCCACATTTTGTAACACTTCCAGATGTTTTAGATAAGCATCGCCAAAGGTCATCCAGAAGCGCGCCCGTTCAATTTCCGGAAAATGGGTAACCAGCGATTCCAGCTCTTCATGATACATCAGATACATATTACGCGCGCCAACTTCCGGGAAATCAAAATTCTGTTTAGTTGTGAGCGCCGGCGTTTCAATCCATTTTTTATCCTGCCAGTGACGCGACGGGGCGGTTACTTCGCGAATATTAATTTCCGGATTAAAATTAGTGGCAAAATGCTGGCCATGATCGCCGCCATTACAATCGAGAATATCGAGCGTGCGCATATCTGCGATCAGATGTTTTTTTGTATAGGCGGTAAAGACATTGGTGACACCCGGATCAAAGCCGGAACCCAGCAAGGCCATCAAACCCTGTTTGGCAAATTTTTCCTGATAGGCCCATTGCCAGCTATATTCAAATTTGGCTTCTTCGGGCGGTTCATAATTTGCGGTGTCCAGATAATCTGCCCCGGCCATCAAACAGGCATCCATAATCGACAGATCCTGATAGGGCAGGGCAAGATTGACCACTAATTTTGCCCCGCAAGCCTGGATAAGCCGGGCTGTGGCATCGGCATCATCAGCGTCAATCTGAGCGGTTTTAATCGAAACCCCCGTACGCTCCAGAACAGAAGCCGCAATCTCATCACACTTAAATTGGCGACGGCTGGCAAGGGTGATATCGTTAAAAATCTCGGGCAGCATTGCCATTTTATGTACCGCTACCGAGCCGACACCGCCTGCCCCAATGACCAGAGTTTTTGTCATGTCACCTTCTCCTGCCTGCTTTATTTACTGACCTGTTCTATGCCTGTCAGCCATACGTTAATGTTCGGCATGTTCAAAATAGGTATAGCCGTTCATGCTATCTGTGTAGCTGCGTAACATTTGCCGCCTGTCAGATGGGCTAAGCCTGCCGCCTTTCACCGCCTTTTCCACATTCGCCTTAAAAGCGGCTATCAGCTGTTTTGGTTCATATTCCACATAGGAAAGCACTTCATAAATAGTATCGCCATCCTGTTCTTTTAGAATATCAAATCCGCCATCTTCGCTCAATGCAACCGTGACCACATTGGTATCGCCAAACAGATTATGCAAATCCCCCAATGTTTCCTGGTAAGCGCCAACAAAAAATACCCCTAGATAATAATCCTCGCCTTCTATCAGATCATGTACAGGCAGCGTATCGGATATCCCGTCACCCAGCACAAATTTATCAATCTTGCCATCTGAATCACAGGTAATATCGCTTAAAATAGCAGCACGCACAGGCGCCTCATGCAAACGCTGTATCGGGGCAAGAGGATGTAGCTGATCAATCGCCCAGACATCGGGCAGGCTCTGAAACAGGCTGAAATTACAATGATAGATATCGGCTGCCTGAACCAGCGCTTCATGCATATCTTCTGTCATCGCTTCGGGGTCAAGCAAAACCGTTTTTATTTTATTCATCAGATACAGATAGGCACGCTCGGTACGTGCGGTCATCGCCAGGCTGACCTGATTGCGCCGGAACAGGGCGCGGATTTCCTCGCGGTAATATTTCAAATCATTCCAGCATTCCTGTACCCGATCGCGGTTCAGATAGGTTTGGATTTCCAGCATTTTCAACAATAGGGGGTGGTCGTTTTCTTCTGCCACCACTTCATATTCACTATCAAAGTGGGTCGCTTCCAGCACATTGAAAACCAGTAGCGAGGATTGAGCCACACAAGCCCGGCCGCTTTCGGTAATGATGGTTGGATGTTCAACGCCATTGCTATCCATCATATCCTTGACGGTTTCAATGATGTTCAAACAATATTCTTTCAAAGAATAATTGATGGAATTGGCAACAGCTGATTGCTCTCCTGTATAATCCACCCCCAGCCCGCCGCCCAGGTCAAGATAGGATAGCGGCACGCCCTCGCGGCGTAATTCGGCAAAGAACTGGCAGGCCTCCTGAGCAGATTTTCTTATCTCGATGATGCTCGGGATTTGGCTACCCAGATGCGAATGTTGCAATTTTAAACAATCCAGATAGCCGGTTTCACGCAGCCGTTCGACCACATCCATAATCTGGGCAATGGTCAGCCCGAAAGTAGAGCGATCCCCGCTTGATTCTGCCCATTTACCGCTTACCGTATTGGTCAGCTTGATACGAATGCCCAATTGCGGGCGGATATCGCTATCTTTTACCACATCAAGAACCAGCTCCAATTCCCGGGGGCTTTCCAGAACAATAAAGATATTAAAGCCAAGCTTCATCGACATCATGGCCAGCTGCAGAAATTCTGTATCCTTGATGCCGTTACAGATAATAGCTGCGCGTTCGCCCAGATTAAGGCTGAGGGCGATGAGTAGCTCTGCCTTTGAGCCAACCTCAAAGCCGAAATCATACGCATTGCCATATTCAGCAATGCGTTCAACCACCTCTGCCTGCTGGTTTACCTTAATTGGAAAAACGCCCTGATAGCGCCCTTTATAGTCATATTCTGCAATCGCAGCAGCAAAGCTCTGATTGATCTCGTCAATACGGCTTTTCAGAAAATCGGTGATACGCAACAAAACAGGCGTTTCAATACCGCGCTGTTGCAGATTCTGAACCAGACTTAGCAAATCTGTTGGGGCTTGTTCGGGATTATCTGGATGACATAGACCGATATGGCCATTTTCCAGAACCGTGATAAGGCCATCACCCCATTCATTTACCCCGTAAATATCTTTTGCCATATCCGCGCCCTCCTGCATGAGATGCGATACCTAACCCCTAATCACGAAACAGCAATCTCGCTTATATACGTGTTTATGCCTTAAACGGTAGTCATAAAATATACGCTTGTCGCAAAAATCTGGTTTTCCGGGCTATTTCTTGACAGATTAAAGGCATACAGGCTTAAAAAGAGCACCGCCACAAGAAGAGGAGAAGCAAATGCCCTATTTTGAACGTGATGGCATTAACCTGCATTATATTGATGCTGGCCAGGAGTGGGGCGGGGCAGAAGATAGCGCCATGTTATTTTTACATGAATTTGGCGGCGATGCCCGTACCTGGGAAGAACAGGTCACTTTTTTCAGCCAGCATCCAACCCGTAGCCGGCGCTGTCTGGTGCTGAGCGCGCGCGGCTACCCACCATCGGATGTCCCGGAACAGGCCAGCGATTATGGCTGGGAAAAAAATCTGCAAGATGCCCTTGACCTTATCCGGCATTTAGGTCTGAAAAAGATAGATGTGGTCGGCCTGTCTATGGGCGCCTATATCGCCCTGTTGATGACGCTTAACGCGCCGGATATGATAGCATCTGCGGTTTGTGCCAGTGTAGGCTCAGGTGGGCTTGCCCCGATGCGTGAGCCCTTTATTACCGATGCGCTGGCCAGTGCGCGCACTATCCTTGAAACCAATAAAATGCCGGCCACCGGCATGGCGATGGCGCCAAATCGTATCCAGCTGCGCGATAAGGACGAGGCCGCCTGGCAAAAATTTCGTGATCATTTACAAGAACACCCTGCCATTGGCGCAGCCCATACGCTGGCCGAAGTTCAGGCAAAAAGACCGGGATTAATGGATTTTCAGCGGCAGCTTCAGGCTTGTGAAATCCCTGTCCTTATTCTGGCAGGCGATGAGGATGAGCCATGTCTGGATGCCAGCTTGTGGCTAAAACGCCAAATGCCCCTGTCCGGTTTGGCGATGTTTAGCCGCTCTGGCCATTTGCTCAATCTTGAAGACCCGCAAGGCTTTAATCAGACCCTTCTGGATTTTCATATTTGCCTGGCCGAAAAACGCTGGAAAAAGCGGGATCAAACCCCTTTTACCTCGATGTTTGCAAAAGAGGATTAATTCCTAATCATATAAAAAGCTCTGCTTATTTGCCCCGGCCATCATCGCCTGCTTTTGTGCTTCGCGCATTTCTTCATACAGCGCTAAATGTTCAGGGGCAAATAGCGTGCGAGGCGGAGCATAATGGATGAAATGCCGGGCTCTGTCTGCACCCCTGACCAGCATGGCATAATCTTTTTGTGCCACCTCCTGCATCACCTTTGGGTTGACATAGCGGATAACAAATCCAATACGCCTGTCATCCGAGCTATTGGGCCCCGAGCCATGGATGGTGCGCCCGTGATGTAGCGAGATTTGGCCTGGTGTCAGCACGATATCGGTCTTGTCACTATCATTGACCTCAACCTGAATTTCCTGCCCTCTGGACAGTAAATTATTTTCAGCAAATGTATCTTCATGCGGCAAAATCTGATGGTTATGCGAGCCGGCAACAAATTGCATACAGCCACTTTTTACATTTACCTCAGACAGGGCTATCCAGGCCGTGACCAGATTATCTGTTGCCCCTAATCCCCAATAGGTTAAATCCTGATGCATACTGACAATATGCGGGGTGCCGGCTTCCTTGATAAAAAATTCCGCGCCATAAATCAGAATATCAGGCCCTAAAATACCTTCCACCATATCCAGCAAATCGGGATGGCTGGCCAGTTCATAGGCAAAGGGCATCACACATTGAGCATTAATGCGTTTATAGGTATTGACCGTGCGCGGCATTTTTACCTCGCGGTAATCCTGTTCCATTTGCTCCAGCTTTTGCCGCCAGATTTGCGCCTCTTGGCGAGACATTAAATCCAGTGGAAATAAATAGCCATCGCGCCAATATTGCGCGACCTGCTGCTCGGTTAATTTTTTGGTGTGCAGGATGTGACCTTCGGGCATAAAACCTCCCTGACAGATAGAACTTCAATGATAGAAAGATACGCTCTATTCCATAGCAGAACAGGTTTTTTTCTGCCTATCAAGGAAATTTTCTGATGCTATTAAAAAGGGGGGCAAGCACTGCTTACCCTCCCCTTGGATGGCATCTGGTTTTGGTTTTAGTCTTTTCAGGATGCTTGCATCTTTTTGCGCAAGGCGAGAATATCTGTATCGGGGTGATCACCAACATCCTGCCAGGTAATAGGCGCACCAGCTGGCACATCGCGGGTCAGCGTTAAATGATGGGCCAGCCCGATTGGCACACCGCCAATTTCAGCCGATTGCCGGGCAGAACAAAGCTTGCCCCAAACAGTAAAGCCGCCTTCCCCATCCAGCATTTCACCTGCCTTTAGCGGGCGTTTTGCGGTGGCCACCACATCGCTGTGATACCCCTTTGTCATGCCGGTAGGCTGACCCAATAATGCTGCTGACAGGATAGAGATATTCAGCTCCAGACCGATCAGATGGAAAGGTTTATACATTGCAGAATAGCGGCCACTGGCATCGGTATTCATGCCATATTGTTTAAAACAGGCTGCCGCATAATCATTAGGGGCTTCGATAACCACATATACCCCCCAGCGCAAATCCTTATGCACTGGCCGGCCATCGCGTTCTATTGAGGTAACAACCTCTACCTGTCCCTTAGCCTCAAGGCAGCCGCCTTCAGATTGCGGGCGCAGAATATGAGCCAGATCATCCATGCCCGCTGCCGGAAAACCCAGCCCGTTTGAGGGGGCAGACAATCCCGTCGCATTCGAAATAGCCGCCATTTCAAGGGCAGATTTTGTGCCATCCAGAAAGCTGTTAAACATCTGGCTGTTCATGCCGGCTGCCTTCGCCTGCTCTACGGTTAGCCCGTAATGATCCCACACCGTATCGGGGGTAGAGCTATGATAGGCGGGCAGATATTTTGTCCCCTTACCAGCGGCTATCACCTCAAATCCGGTGGCTCTGGCCCATTCCACCATCTCGATTGTCAGGGCAGGCTGGTCGCCATAGGCCATTGAATAGACTGTGCCAGCGCTGCGTGCCTGTGCGGCCAGCTCGGCCCCTGCCAGCACATCTGCCTCGACATTGACCATGACGATATGCACGCCATTTTCAATCGCCTTTTGGGAATGGCGAATACCGGCAATGGGATTGCCAGTTGCCTCTACCACCACATCCACCTTGCCAGAGGCCATCATCGCGGCCGCATCATCGGTAAATTCTGTGCCGGCGATTAGCTCGTCCGGCCAGCCAACAGAACGACAGGCCGCACGGGCATTATCGGGGCGCAAATCTGCAATAGCGGTAACGACCAGGCCGGGGGTTGTTGGCACTTGTGATAAAAACATAGAGCCAAACTTCCCCGCCCCTATCAGACCCACCCGCACAGGCCTGTTGGCATCTGCACGTTGCAGCAACTGGTCATACAGATACATCAGATATCCCTATTCTGCAGCGGCCGGCTGGGCTTTTACCAGCTCAGCCAGACAATCATCATCCAGTGGCGTAATCGGGGTGAAATCGCGGTGGGCGATCCATTCCGCCCGGTTAAAGGCACGGATATGATTATCTACATGACATAAAGATAGATACACAATCGTTCTGTCAAATGGCGAAATATTGGCAGGGCTGGCATGCACCAGAAGCGAGGAGAACATCAGCATACTGCCAGCTGGCCCTGTCGGGGCAACACAACCGCCTCTATCTGCCAGCTTTTTCACCAGCGCATTATCCAGTGTCCATAAAGGATAGCTGGTGGTGCTCAGATCATGGCCTGCCTCAACAACCCCTTGTTTATGGCTGCCGGGGATAAATAATAAAGGCCCGTTTGCTGCGGTCACATCATCCAGAAAAACCGCGATATTCATCGCCCGTGGTTCAGGCATTTCATCATCGCGTTTCCAGGTGCCATAATCCTGATGCCACTGCCAGACATCGCCATCAAAGGCAGCTTTGGCATTTACCTTGAACTGATGCATATACAGATCGCCCTCCAGCACTTGCGAGACAGGGTCAACCAGACGCGGATGGGCGCCAAGGCGGCGGAACGGCTCATTATAGGTATGGGCAGCAAAGGCGGTACGGGCAACACCGCTTTTTTCGCGCCACACCTCTTCACGATCCATGGCGTAAACATCATCTGCTGCCTGTTTTAACAGCCTGGCTTCTTCTGGTGAAAATCTGCCTGGAAAAAACAGATAGCCTTCTTCATCAAATTGTTTCAGTTCTGCATCGGTTAGTTTCATCTCTTCCTCCTTGAAATAAACTGTTTCGGTTTTTGGTTTTCATCTACGCTGATCGTGATTGACCAGCCAAAAGATTTTCAAAGGTAAGCTGGCCGCTGGTTTGGGCATGGCTGGTCGCATAATGGGCGGCTGCCTCGCTATCGCCGTCACAGATGGCTTTGGCTATTTTTTCATGTTCCTGCCAGATATCGGCTGCGGATAAAGGCCCGCTTAATACAATATGCATGGCCCGCATCATATGCGGCCAGCCTGGCTGGGCAGCCTGAAAAATTTCCGGATTGCCGGAATGGTGGTAAATCGCGGTATGAAAGGCAATATCAGCTGCGACCAGTTCCTTGACATCCTTTTTTTCCATGGCGGTATATCCCGCCTGCAGCAATCTGTTCAGGTCGGATTTTATGGTTGGGTGAATATGACGCGCGCACAAGCTGGCCGCCAACCCATCCAGCACCCCGCGCACCTGATACAGCCCTAATAATTTTTCATTATCCAGAGGGGCAACCATGCGCCCCTTGCGCCCTTTTTCCACTACCAGCCCGTCTTTTTCCAGCAAGGCCAGCGCATGGCTTACCGGCTGGCGGCTTACCCCCAGACGGGCGGCCAGGGCTTCCTGTGCCAATGGGGCAGAAGCAGGCAGATCGCCGGTAACAATCGCCTGTTTTATCTGCTCATACACCTGATCTATCAGGGCGGGTTTTGTGTCTATCGGAAACATAAAATAACGCTATTTCATTCAAACTATAGTTTCTGAATTCAGAATTCAGAACGCCAAATTGAAATATTTTATCCCATAGGTCAAGCAAAAACGTTCCCCTATAAAAAAATATGGGGGAAAAAATATCTTCAGGAAGCGTCTGATATCGAGAGAATTGAAACCTCAGCAGTTTTAGACCGTTACTAAAATCAGTCCACCTACCAAAATCAATATGATCCCGCTGACCTGATTAAGGCGACGGCGGGCAGAGACAGAAGAGATAAGCTGGCGTGCCCGTCCCACCGCCACACCCAATATCAGATTTCCGCTAAAGGGGACGAGCGCAGAAATAAGGGCAATCATTATAATATCGCCAATTTGCAAGCGTGATACATCAAAAAATCCAGGCAAGATGCCAATATAGAACAACATCGCCTTGGGATTGCCGATAATCACCATCAGCCCGGCCAGAAACCCTGCCAGCACCCCTTCTTTTGTCAGCTTGCTTTCAGCTTGCAGGGGCTGAACCGGCGCCAGATATAACCCGATACCCATGCCCAAAAATACCGCTACCGCGATATAGCGTAGCCAGAAAATAATATCGCCATGCAAGCTGACAATCTGCCCCAGCGATAACAGCGCCAAAGCTGGCCAGCAAATATCGCCCAGCGCAACCCCCAGCGCAAGCGGCCACGCCCCGGCAAATCCACTTTTTAAACTGCGGGCAATCAGCGCCACCCAGACAGGACCCGGCGTGATAAATAACAACAATAGCGCAAAACTATAGAGGCCAATTTCAGATAGGCTTAGGGCAAACATTTTTTTACTCGTGAAAATAAAAGCCTGTCAGTTTTTCTGCTTTTCATGCAGATAGTCAAGCAGATAATAGCCTGCCATCACCACCACAAACCAGGCGACAAATTGATCTTTTAGCTGATCGGTGGCAGACGCATCTTCTGTGTTATCTGTCTGATTCGGCTGAGGGGGGCTGGGCATATCTAGGCGCTATCCGGCCAGGCATGGGAAAAAGAATTATCCAGAATGTCGCTTAAATGACGGACATCTTCACGGGTGAAAAAGGCCAGCTGGTCAGAATCAATATCCAGCACGACACGCACGCTGCCCTGCCGGTCAAAAACCGGCATAACCAGTTCAGAACGGGTACTGGCCGAACAGGCAATATGGCCATCAAAGGCCTCAACATCATCGACCAGCTGAACTTTTCCTGTTCGGGCAGCTGCCCCGCAGACCCCCTTTTCAAATGGAATGACTAGACAGCCATGCCCGCCCTG
>CBFIAD010000048.1:0-15436 GCA_965660495.1 Puniceispirillaceae bacterium (SeqCode) | reverse complement strand
GTTGCTGGCCTTTACCCTGTTGATCGCCAGCATTTATTTTTCTGACAATAAAGGGGCGATTGAACCGGAAAAATCTGGCTTTTTTGATATTGTCTCGCTTATCTGTTCGCGCCTGGCGATGATGGCGGTGATTTTTATTGAAATTGCAATGCTGTATGAGGTGATTTCGCGCTATGTATTTGCCCGTCCAACCTTGTGGGCAAATGAAATGACCCTATGGATTGCGTCTTTCCTGTTTCTGCTTGCCGGTCTTTATGCCATGCAGCAACGCAGCCATATCCGAATCTTTATCATTTATGAAATGTTCCCGCGCTGGGCAAAAAAGGCAGCCGATACCGTTTCTGTTTTGCTGATTGTTATTTTCACGACCTGTCTGGTATGGGGCGGCTTTAATGAGGCGGTCGATAAATTTAACCGTTTCGAAAAATTCGGAACGGCTTGGGATCCGCCTATTCCGGCCACGGTTAAGCCGGCAATTCTGATTATTATTTCTCTGGTTTGCATTCAGGCCATCTCTAATCTGATTGCCGATTGGAATAAAGAAGATGTGAAGCACACCGCAGCGGATGAAATCGATCAGACAGAAATTGAAAATATCCGCAAAACGCTTGAGGAGCGGTCTTAAATGGTTGATGTAGGTACTCTTAGCCTTATCCTCTTGGGGGGGATGTTTGTATTGCTGGCCATTGGCATGCCGCTTGGTTTTGCTTCTGCCTTTCTGGCCGTTGTTGCACTGGTCTTGAAGTTTGGCCCGGATTTGATGTTCATGGATTTTGGTCGTGGGCCATTTTCTGTGCTGGGACAGGCCGTTTACCGACAAATGACGAATTACGTCCTGATATCGGTGCCGTTATTTATTTTTATGGCGGCGTTGCTGGAACGTTCAGGCATTGCGCGCGATATGTATTCCTCGCTCAATGTCTGGCTGAGCCGGACACGTGGCGGTATCGCGATTGTGACCTCTATCATGGCGGTGATTATGGCAGCGATGTCGGGGATCATTGGCGGTGAGGTGGTGTTGCTTGGCCTGATTGCCCTGCCGCAAATGTTGCGTTTGGGATATAACCAGAATCTGGCTATTGGGACTATTTGTGCCTCCGGCTCATTGGGAACGATGATCCCGCCTTCGATTGTGCTGATTTTCTATGGTTTGATTACCGAGACATCGATTAAGGCACTCTTTACGGCCTCTTTCCTGCCGGGCTTTATGCTCGCCTCTTTCTTTATCGTCTATATTATGGTGATTACGCGTTTGCGCCCGCAAGATGCGCCCTTGCCAGAAGCTGAACCCAATGATCCCCCCTCGCTTGAAAAGACCGCTATGTTTTTAGGGTTTCTCGCCCGCTTTGGGTTGTGGATTACCGGCGCGCTATTTTTGCGGGCGGTGTTTTTCACCCTTACAGGCGAAAATACTGTTCAGGAAGGGGTTGATCCTATCTTTTTGGGCATGGTCTCGGATATGCCCTTTATTGCGGGTGCATTTTTTATCTGTCTGGCCATTATCTATGTGGTGGTGGGCAAGGAACGCACCCAGCGCGGTTGGGAAATGGGCAAGGGGCTTATCGCACCGACCATTGTTATCGGAGTGGTATTGGGCTCTATCTATGGCGGCATTACGGGGATTACCGAAGCGGCCGGCATGGGCGTTATCGCGGTATTTGTCATCGGCCTTATTCGCCGGGAAATGACTTTTGAGATTGTCTGGGATTCGGTCATGCGTACCTTGAAATCTACCGGGACAATCATCTGGGTAACTATTGGGGCGGCGGCTCTGGCAGCGGCCTATACGCTGGTTGGAGGGCCTACCTATGTGGCTAATCTGATTGTCGGATACGATCTCCCAGCGATGGGTGTTATCCTGTTTATGATGCTGGTTTTCCTGGTCATGGGTATGTTTATGGACTGGGTGGGTATTGTGTTGCTGATTATGCCGGTCTTCCTGCCGATTGTGCGGAAACTGCCAATTGAGGATATCGGCTTTTTAGGCACACTGGAGCCGCGCTATATCGCGGTATGGTTTGGGGTGGTGTTCTGTATGAATATGCAGGTATCTTTCCTGTCCCCGCCCTTTGGCCCGGCCGCCTTCTATCTGAAATCTGTAGCACCGCCACATATATCGCTGACCGATATTTTCAGAGGCTTCCTGCCCTTTATCGGTATTCAGTTGCTGGCTCTGTCTGTGCTGCTGATTTGGCCACAAATTGTAACGGTGTTTTTAGGGTAAGTACAATCAGGCTCTGCACCTTTGGTAAAAACCATATCTTCCCCATCTGGCATCTAGTGCGCCGGATGGGGTTTTTATTTGCAGAAGCGCGGCGATGGCTGGAGAGATATTTTTCGCCTTGTGCTTTTTGAAAAGCTGTCTTTTACTAAAGTTATTGAAAAAACATTTGCTACATAATTTACGGGGATAAGATGCTCTGCTCAGACCAACAAGAGTTTTTTGCCGAAAAGGGCTATCTGGTCGTTGAAGATGTCTTTGACCAGACGCAAATCCTGGACCCCATCAGGGCAGAATATAGCGTCATGCTTGATAAGCTTGTCGAAGGCTGGATAGCAAAAAAGCTTGTACCGGAAACTATCCGTGAAGCTGATTTTTTTGAAAAACTAGGCTGTTGTTATGAGGCGGGCTGTGACTGGTTTCAGCCAATGGATATTTCCCTGCCTGGTGATAAGATAGAAAAAGATACACCCATGCATTTCGGGCCGGCTGTTTTCAACCTGTTAACCGCCCCGAAATTGCTGGATATTGTCGAACAGCTCATCGGGCCAGAAATTACCTCTAATCCTATTCAGCATGTGCGCTTAAAACCCCCTGCCCGAAAATTATATGCAGATGAAATTCGCGCCCATATCGCCCACACAGACTGGCATCAGGACAAGGGCGTTGCCCATGATGAGGCAGATAATACAGATATGGTCACTATCTGGTGTGCCATTACCGATGCCACCCCTGAAAATGGCTGTTTACAGGTCATCCCGCAAAGCCGCGGCCAGGCTTTATTACCACATTGCCCGAAAAGCCAGACCGCCATCGCAGATAATTTTATTGATTTGGAAAAGGCTGTCCCCTTGCCGGTATCATCAGGCGGTATTGTGATTTTCCACCCCTTAACGCCGCATTCCTCGCTGGAAAACAGATCGGATAAATTTCGCTGGTCTTTTGATATTCGTTTCAACAAAACAGGCCAGCCAACAGGGCGTTCCCATTTCCCCGAATTTGTTGCCAGAAGCAAAGCCAACCCCGATAGCGTATTAACCGATTGGCGGAAATGGAAAGAAAGCTGGGAGGCAGCAAGAGATAAATGTGCGGCCGGCGCGCATATTCCTATCCATCGCTGGCAATCAGATGCCCCTTTTTGTGCCTGAACCAGTTCAGAGTATATAAGAAAGAAAAGTGAGATGAACCTTAGTCGCCTTCTGGCAGAATATGCTAAAGATAAACCTGTGCGTATTGGCCTGATTGGTGCAGGAAAATTCGGCTCGATGATTTTAGCCCAGGCTCAGCATATCACGGGCATACATATTATGGCCGTTGCCGATCTGGATATGGATAAGGCACAAGCCTCTTTTAAACGGGTGGGATGGGATATTAAAAACTGTTTTGCCCGCTCCAGTCAGGAAGCGCTGATATCAGGCAAGACATGGCTGACACAAGATGCCGCCGCACTATGTGAAATCCCCGAAATTGATTGTGTTATCGAAGCAACAGGCCATCCGATTTTCGGGGTACGCCACGCCTTGAAAGCCATTGAACATCATAAACATCTGGTGATGGTAAATGTTGAAGCGGATGTTTTATGCGGGCCCTATATCGCCCAAAAAGCGGCAGAAAACAATGTCATATACACAATGGCTTATGGCGACCAGCCGGCGGCAATTTGCGAGTTGGTCGATTGGGTGCATAGTAACGGCTTTGAGCTGGTATCAGCTGGCAAGGGGATGAATTTTCAGCCCGAATATCGCTATTCCACCCCGGATACGGTATGGGGTTATTTTGGCTGGACAGATGAAGAAGTGGCCGCCGGTGATTTTAATCCGAAAATGTATAATTCTTTTACCGATGGCACAAAGGCGGCTATTGAAATGGCCGCAGTGGCCAATGCGACAGGCATGGATTGCCCGGATGATGGCCTGGCTTTTTTCCCGGCTGGTTTGCATGATCTGGCGTCGGTTTTTAAGCCTGCCAGTGACGGCGGCAGACTGCCCAAATCCGGCCTGGTGGAAATCGCTGCCAGTCAGGAACCAGATGGGCGCGAGGTACTTAATAATATCCGCTTCGGGATGTTTGTGACCTTTAAAGCGCCCAATGCCTATACGCGGGATTGTTTCCAGCAATATGGCCTGCTGACAGACAAATCGGGCTGGTATGGCTCTATGTGGCGGCCGTTTCATATGATCGGGCTGGAGACAAATACAAGTGTGTTATCAGCAGTCTTGCGCGGTGAGGCAACGGGCTGTTCGCGCTATTGGCGCGGTGATGCGGTGGCCACCGCCAAGAGCGATTTGCAAGCTGGCGAAATGCTGGATGGCGAGGGCGGATATTGTGTCTGGGCAAATGCCGTGCCGGCCAAAAATGCCCAGGCTATAGATGCCTTGCCAATAGGCCTTGCACATAATGTAAAACTCAAACATTCTATTCAGAAAGACAGGCCTGTTACCCTGGGCGATGTAGAGCTGGAGGGGGTAGAAGATATCCTTGACTATCGCAGGGAAATGACCCGCTTGCTCGGCAATTAGAGCTTGTTAAACATTAAAGTTAGAACATATCAAAGAAAGTGATTTCATGGCTGATTTTATTCGTCTTGACCCATCAGATAATGTGGTGACCGCCACCCAGACACTGGAAGCCGGGGTGGAAATTGAAGGGGCGGTAACGCAAGGGATAATTCCGCGCAATCACAAAATCGCTACCCGGCCTATTGCAATGGGTGAAGCAATACGAAAATATGCCCAAATCATTGGCTATGCGTCAGAAGATATTGTGGCCGGCAGCCATCTGCACACCCATAATGTCGAGTTTAGAAACACTGATATGGCCTATGAATTTGCAACGGATCTGCGCCCAATTGCTGAAGTGCCGATGGATAAGCGCGACAGTTTCATGGGCTATCGCCGCCCTTCTGGCAAGGTGGGGACGCGCAATTATATTGGCATTCTGACATCAGTAAATTGTTCTGCCACCGCCGCACGTATGATAGCCTCTGCCTTTGGCCCTGAAGAGATGGCCAAATATCCAAATGTGGATGGGGTGGTTGCCTTTGTGCATGGAACGGGCTGCGGTATGGCCGGGCAAGGGGACGGGTTTGAAGCCTTGCAACGGGTGATGTGGGGCTATGCGCGCAATCCAAATCATGCCGGTATTTTGATGGTGGGTCTGGGATGCGAGATGAACCAGATTGATTGGCTATTGGAAGCCTATGGTTTGGAACAGGGACCCTTATTCAAGGCGATGAATATTCAGGATAGTTTTGGTCTGGCCAAAACAGTGGAAACCGGCATTGAGATAGTCAGACAAATGCTGCCAGAGGCGAATAAATGTGTGCGCGAGCCTTGTTCGGTATCGGAATTAACCGTAGCGTTGCAATGTGGCGGCTCGGATGCGCTTTCCGGAATTACCGCTAATCCGGCTCTGGGCTATGCCTGTGATTTGCTGGTTGCACAGGGCGGCACAGGCGTATTGGCCGAAACCCCGGAAATTTACGGGGCAGAACATTTATTAACGCGCCGCGCGATAGATACCAAAACAGGTGAAAAACTGGTTGGGCTTATCCGCTGGTGGGAAGATTATACCGAGCGCAATAAAGGGTCTATGGATAACAACCCCAGCCCGGGCAATAAAAAGGGCGGGCTGACCACCATTTTGGAAAAGTCGCTGGGGGCAGCGGCAAAGGGCGGCACAACCCCGCTGACAGGGGTGTATAAATATGCAGAACCGATAACAAAAAAGGGATTTGCCTTTATGGACTCGCCTGGCTATGACCCGGCATCTGTTACAGGCCAGATCGCCAGCGGCTGCAATCTGGTGGTCTTTACCACCGGGCGTGGCTCTGCCTTTGGCTCAAAGCCCTCTCCATGCATTAAAATTGCGACTAATACAGAAATGTATGAACGGCTGATAGAGGATATGGATATCAATGCCGGGGCGATGCTGACAGAAGGTCAGACGCTGGAAGAAAAAGGGCGCGAGATTTATCAGCTTTTGCTGGATGTGGCCTCTGGCAGGCAATCCAAATCCGAAGCCCAGGGGCTGGGTGATTATGAATTTGTTCCCTGGCAAATTGGCGCGGTGATGTAACAGGATTTTCCGCCCCCCCCTTTGCCGGCCTGGCAAAGGGGGGTTTTTAAAAAAAGAAGGTTGATGGATAGCTATGGTGCTCGCCGGTCAGTATCAGGATAATGTACGTTTGGGCATTTTTTTAATGCTGGCGGCCTATACGCTATTTTCCTTTATTGATGTGGGGGCTAAATGGTTGGCGGTGCTTGGCCTGCCGGCATTGCAAATTGCCTTTATGCGCTATGCGGGGCATTTTGTTATTTCCACGGCTTTGGTGGGGCGCGGCGGCTATCATTTATCACGATTTTCCAGCCCGCATATAAAGCTGGTTCTTCTGCGAGGGGTCTTGTTAATGGCCTCTACGGTATTTAATTTCTTTGCCTTGCGCTGGTTGCCGCTTACCCTGACCTCAACCATTTTATTTTCTGCACCGATTATTATCTGTTTTCTGTCTTGGCCATTATTGGGAGAGCGGGTCGGCATTTATCGCTGGTCAGCTATTTTGCTGGGCTTTGCCGGGGTGGCGATCGCTATTCGCCCCTTTGATGAGAGCTTTCACTGGGCGGTGTTTTTATCTCTTAGCGGGGCCTTATGTTTCTCGTTTTATTCGCTTTTAACGCGCCATCTCTCAGGTCTGGTCAGTACAGATTTATTGCAATTTCATTCCGGAATGGTTGGCAGTGTTTGCCTGTTGCCCTTTGCCCTTTTTCAGTGGCAGATGCCGACTACCTTGACAGACGGGCTTATTCTGGTCTCTCTCGGCTTTTTTGGCTGGGCAGGGCATCAGGTTTTAACCATCGCCCATAATTATGCCCCTGCCAGCACGCTCAGCCCCTTTGGCTATTCCTTTATTCTGTTTTTGACTGTCTGGAGCTATCTGATTTTTGATCATCTGCCAGATAGATGGACGATTATCGGGGCGGTGGTGATTGTCCTTTCAGGGCTGATAATATGGTTTCGAGAATTATATCACAGCCGAAAACGCTAGGGATATTACGCTGGTAAATTTATCGGGGATAATAAAAGGTCAGAGAAGCCCATAAAGATTCCCATGCCGCGCCCTTTTCATTATTGCCTTTCAAGGGCGGGCGAATAGTGACATGGTCAATCAGATATTCATGTCCTGATTTTGGTTGCAGATATATCCGTGCTTGGGCATCGGTGCGGTGATGTGCGATGGTTAACGCCCCATCTGAACCCTTTTCAAAAATGGCTATTTTTGCCCCTGCCAGCGGCTTTTCCTGATAAAACAGGCGAATGGATAAAGGTCTGGTATCTTCATTTAGAAGGGCGTTATTTTCCAGTACGAATTCCACTTCCATACCGCTATAGCGATCGGCCAGGCCGGGGGTGTCTGCCCCGCGAATAAGGATGGTTTTTGCAAAGCGGATATAGGTTTCGGTGAAATCTTTTTCCGGCAAGCCGCGTTGCTTATGGGTATTTAACAGACTTTCATCTGCTTTTTCGCGTACGAAATCGGCAAATTTATCAAAGCTCTGATAGACTATTTTTTCAGGCTGGCTTTGATAGATCAGGATATTCTGACCCCTAACGGGTGCGCTTGCCTGAATAGCTGGCTGGTCACCCAGACGTCCGGTAATCGCCTGCTGGCCATCTTCTGTTAAAAAAGCCAGAGTTGCGATTTTTTGCGGCAGATAACGCAAATCATCGCCGATGAAATTCTGGCCGATGCGGATATCGGCACGCACTGACATATGGCTGTTATCGATATAGGCTTGCGGGGAAAGCCATGCCTCATGTCCAAAGCCAGGTTGGGCAAGAAAAAATATGCCAAGCAGAAGAGATAGCTGCCATGTTTTTTTTTCTTTTTGTCGGTGATATTTTTGCCGCTGTTTCAAGTTTCTGCCTTTACAAATCATCGGGGGCTGCTAGCCTTTTCATATGATAATGCCAATGTGTCTGATTGCCAAAAAATACTTTGTTTCTTTTGTTCTGGGGTTCGCTGTTTTTCTGGGGGCAAGCGGCCTATCACAAGCCCATGAAATTCGGCCAGCCCTGCTGGAATTTAGCCTGTCATCCAGCCAGCCTGATACGCTTGATCTGACCCTGGAAATGACCGCAGAGATTTTTTTATCGGGCATGGATGCCAGCCAGCTCGGCGATACAGATGAGAGCGAGAAATCCGCAGAATATGACAGCTATCGCGAGCGGGATGAAGCCTGGCTGACAAAAGAAATGCAAGCCCAATGGCCGGGATTGGCAGAGCAGATTTTCATTGAAAATGGCGGGGTTAAATTATCGCTTCTTCTGGAAAAGATAGAGGTGGAAAAAGAGGTAGACACCGCCCAAATCCGCCAAACAAAAATTCGTTTCAAGGCCGCGGCGATAGATATCTCGCAGGCCATCACCTTTTCATGGGCGTCGTCCCTGGGGCCATTAATTGTGCGGCAAGCAATGGGTGATCGCCCAGATAGCCCTTCTGGCAGTGAAACGCTTTATGCCGTCTATCTAAGCGCTGGCGAGAAAAGCGATGCGATAAATCTGACAGGCGCGACACAGATATCCTTTACCGATACGATATATCGTTATCTGCATTCCGGTTTTGTCCATATTATCCCGTTAGGGGTAGATCATATCCTGTTTGTGCTGGGGCTGTTTTTATTCAGCCTGTCGGGGCGGGTTCTGTTTTATCAGATCAGTTTATTTACCCTTGCCCATACCCTGACGCTGGCGCTGTCCAGTTTGGGCATTGTGCGAATATCTGCCCAGATTGTTGAGCCGCTTATCGCGCTTTCCATTGCCTATGTAGCGATAGAAACCATCTGGGCAAAGGGGTTTTTTCACTGGCAAAGAGCCTTGCTGATTATCGGCTTTGGCCTGTTACATGGGATGGGGTTTGCTTCTGTTTTGGCGGATTTTGGTTTGCCGGAAGCCCAGTTTATCCCGGCACTTGTCAGCTTTAATATTGGTGTTGAAATCGGCCAGCTGGCGATTATTGCCCCGCTTTATATCCTGATGCGCTGGCTGCGCCCGCCTGCCCGTTTTTACCGAAAGGTTATTCAGATACCCGCTTCTGTAGTGATAGCATCTATTGGTCTCTACTGGACGTTGGAGCGGCTGGGCTGGTGGCCCATTTAAATCAGCATTTTTGTATCACCATCTATGGAAAGTGCCTGACCGCTGATAAGTTTTCCGCGCGGGCTGGCCAGAAATAAAATCTGATCGGCCAGATGCTGGGCAGTGACATAATCCTTGATAGAGGAATAGGAAAAAGCCGCTTCTTCAATTTCAGAAAAAGCCACACCTAATTGCTGGGATTTGGCCTCCATGACACGGCGCTGGCGATCGCCTGCTACCAGTCCTGGCAAAATAGCATTGACCCGGATATTATCTGCGCCCAATTCAATCGACAGGGATTTGGTCAGCCCAACCACTCCCCATTTTGCGGCTGCATAGGGGGTGCGAAGGGCAAAGCCATATTTACCGGCCGCCGAGGATAGATTAACAATAGACGGATTATCGCTTTTGCGCAGATAGGACAGTGCTGCCTTTACACAGTAAAATTGCCCGTTAAGGCAAATATCAATGCAATTTTGCCATGCCGCATCATCAATATCTTCAATTTTTGCTGTAGGTCCGGCAATGCCGGCATTATTGACCAGACAATCCAGCCCGCCCAATTTATCACCCGCATCATGGATAACTTTCTGGATAGCCGCGCTATCGGAAACATCACAGTGATAGCTTTGCACGCCGGGGTGTTTTTTGGCCAGCGCAGCAAGAGCCGTTCCATCCACGTCACAGGTGGCGACAAGTGCGCCTTCTTCTAAAAAACTTTCCACAATCGCCAGCCCAATCCCGCTGGCACCTGCACTGACAAAAACGCGCAAACCCTGAATCTGTAAATCCATCTATTTTCTTTCTCTATCGGCCATTAACAGGAATATGCATAAAGTCTGTTCCTTTCATTTTACAAAGTCAAACCCTTGACATGCCTGGCTATCCCATCTTCCACTAGAAAGGAGAGTTTCAATGTGCGCATACCCGAACATAAAAAAAGGGGGGGGAATATGTCTGTTGTTGCAATTATCGGTGCTGGCCTTATTGGCCGGGCATGGGCGCTGGTCTTTGCCAGAGCGGGCTGGCAGGTACAGATATATGATGTGCAGCCGGATTTACTGAAAAATTTGCCAGCAAAACTGCAAGCAGAAAGCGAGATATTATCCCGCCATCAACTAGCAGAAGATAGCGCGGCTCTGCTGGCATCTATCCAGATATGTTCTGATCTCGAATCTGTGCTGGCCGGGGCAGATTTCGTCCAGGAAAATGGCCCGGAAAAGCTGGATTTAAAAAAGGAAATTTTTGCAAAGCTGGACAGGCTTACTGCCCCTAATATCCCTATCGCGTCTTCAACCTCCTCTATCATCGCCTCTGCCTTTTCCGAAGGGCTGGCTGGCAGAGCGCGCTGTCTGGTCGGTCACCCTGTTAATCCGCCACATTTGGTGCCGTTGGTCGAGATATGCGGCGCAAACTGGACAGATAAGAATATTTTGGATCAAGCCTATGATATTTATGTCGACATCGGCCAGGTGCCGGTACGCATTCATTCCGAGATAGACGGGTTTGTTCTGAACCGTCTGCAGGGCGCTTTACTTGCCGAAGCCTTGCAGCTGATAGAAGAAGGCGTGATTTCTGTTGAAGATCTGGATAAAACTGTCAAAGATGGATTGGGTCTGAGATGGGCATTTATGGGCCCGTTTGAGACGATAGAGCTTAATGCGCCGGAAGGGGTATCAGATTATTTTTCCCGCTACGGGTCGGTTTTTGCCAAAATGGCAAGAAGTTCAGCCGGGGCTGAGATTTTTGCCCCTGAAAGAACGCAAGAGATTGCCGCCGGCTGGGAGGGGCAGCTTGCCCCGTCCGGAATTGCAGCACGGTCACGCTGGCGAAATGAAAGGCTGGCCGCCCTTGTCCGGCATAAGGCAGAACAAAAAAACAAGATGTAAAAAGACAGGATTGGGAGTGAAATGAAATGGCAGATAAAGTCATCATAACTTGTGCGGTAACCGGGGCTATTCATACCCCCTCTATGTCCCCTTATTTGCCGGTGACACCCCAGGAAATTGCCGATGCCGCCATCGGGGCAGCCGAAGCAGGGGCAGCGTGTGTGCATATTCATGCCAGAGACCCTGAAACAGGTCGGCCGGATCAGTCGCCCGAAGCCTTTGGCCCGATATTGCAACGTATCAAACAGGCCTCTAATGCGGTGGTGAATATCACCACAGGCGGCGCGCCGACCATGAGCGTGCAAGAGCGGGTAAAGCCGGCTGAAACCTTTCGCCCGGAAGTGGCCTCTCTAAATATGGGGTCGATGAATTTTGGCCTCTATCCGATGCTGAACCGATTCAAGGAATTTAAACATGACTGGGAAGAGCCATATCTGGCCAATTCCACCAGCCTGATCTTTAAAAACACCTTTGAGGATATCGAATATATCCTGACCACCTGTGCGGAAAACCAGACCCGCTTTGAAATTGAATGCTATGATATTGGTCATCTTTATACGCTGGCGCATTTTGCCGACAGAGGCATCGTCAAGCCGCCCTTTTTTGTGCAATCTGTCTTTGGCATTTTGGGCGGGATTGGCACGCATGAAGAAGATGTTATTCATATGAAGCGTACCGCTGACAGATTATTTGGCGCAGATTATCGCTGGTCGGTATTGGGGGCAGGCCGGCATCAGATGCGAATTGCGGCTATGGCCGCTGGCATGGGCGGCAATGTGCGTGTTGGCCTGGAAGACAGCCTGTGGGGCGGCCCCAAACAATTAGCGAAATCCAATGCCGAACAGGTTAGCCGCGTGCGCGCCCTTATTGAAGGGATGGGGCTGGAGATTGCCAGCCCGGATGAAGCACGCGAAATCTTGCAGCTAAAAGGGGCAGACAGGGTTGGTTTCTAGCTAGTCTTTGCCTGCACCGCTGAAATCATAGCGAAAGGTACAGCAATCTGCCCCGCCCATGATGGTTTGGTCGCGCACCAGCTCTACCCCCTTATCAAATCCGTCGATAAGGGCGAGGTCGCGATTGCATGATAATACCGCGCCATATTCTTCCATACCCAGCGCTTTATACATTTCGGCATAGCGGCAACGGGTGACATTAAAATCCAGCTGTGTTTCTGTGTGCTGGAGGATATCTATTTCCAGCGCATTATCCTGTCGCCAGGCGGCCAGCGATTCCAGAAATCCGTCCGAGCTGGTGCCATATTTATCAGCCAGAGCCTCGCCCTGGGCATGGGCAATCTTAATCACTGTATCGCGGATAACCGCCATTACTTCAGCGCGCCCGAACGCCTCTGACAAGGCTTCTATCAGCGGGGCCATCAGCCGGGCTTCGGTTTCTCTTCTGGCCAATACGCCTATCGCTTCATTTAGCTGATCGGCAGGCGGGGCTTTTTTATCTGTATCTTGCATGACAAACAGCCTAGCACATAATAATGGAAACGCTCTGCTTTATTTTTAATTTGCCCTGTTCTAGCATTAACAGAAATGTATATCAGAGGTAATGGCCAGACCAATTGGCACTCTTGGAACAGGGCAGGGAAATGGATTTCACACTCGAACCGGAATTCGACGCATTGCGCGAAAAAACCAGAGACTTTATCGCAGAACATATTTTGCCGCTGGAAGCCGATAAGGCCAATTATGATACCCATGAAAATATTGCCCTGCCAATATTGGAAGCAGCACGCAGCAAAGCCAAAGCGGCGGGTCTATGGGCACCGCAGGCGCCACAGGATCGCGGCGGGATGGGCTTGCCTGTGCGTGGATGGGCCAGCCTGTATGAAGAGGCTAACCGATCTATCTTCGGGCCAGTTGTCCTGAATTGTGCTGCCCCGGATGATGGCAATATCAATCTGCTGTCAAAAATCGGGACAGAGGCACAAAAGGACTGGTTTCTGCAACCGCTTATTGATGGGAAGGTGCGCTCCAGCTTTGCCATGACCGAACCGGCGCCGGGGGCGGGATCCGACCCGTCCATGATGCAGACCACAGCAACCCGCAAGGGTGATAAATGGGTCATAAAGGGGCATAAATGGTATATTACCGGTGCAGAAGAAGCCGCTCATTTCATTCTGGTTGCCCGAACATCAGACGATAGCCGAAAAGGGCTAACAGCCTTTTTGTTTCATAAAGATCAGCCTGGCTGGCATATCAAAAGGCGTATTCCCATTATGGGCCCGGAAGAACATGGCGGGCATTGCGAGCTGATTTTTGATGGTCTGGAAATTCCGGATGAAAACAGATTACTGGAAGTGGGTGATGGGCTAAAGGTAACACAAATCCGGCTAGGCCCTGCCCGGCTAACCCATTGTATGCGCTGGCTGGGGCTGGCCAAACGCTGTATGGAAATCGCCGCAGACTATACCGAAAACCGATATGGCTTTGGCATAAAGCTGGCCGACAGGGAATTGGTACAGATAAAGATGGGCAGTCTGGCACATGATATTCAGATAGGCCGGCTGTTGGTGATGCATGCTGCCTGGTGTCTGGACAAGGGCAGTTTTGCGCGTAAGGAAGTTTCTTCGGCAAAAATTCATGTCGCTGATACGCTGCACAAGGCGGTGGATAGCGCGATACAGCTAAATGGCGCGCGCGGCTATTCCAAGGATACGGTGCTGGAATGGATTTACCGCTATGCCAGACAAGCCCGTCTGGTAGATGGCGCAGATGAGGTGCATAAGATGGTGCTTGCCCGTCATTATGCCGAACAGGGCAGTGGTTACTGGCATTGGGGGGTGTGAGTGGTAGAGAAAAATACCCCCCTTATGGCTTCGCGCTTGCGCGCTTATTTTGCTGAAACGCTGGGGGCAAGCGATATTGAGATTGCCCGGATTACACCTCTTTCCGGCGGGGCTATCCAGGAAAACTGGCTGCTATCCTTGCACATCACAGGCGGGGTTTTTGAGGGTGCACAGCAATGGGTGTTGCGTAAAGATGCGCCTTCGGCTGTTTCTGTCTCGCATTCCAGAGCGGTTGAATTTGCTGTTTTATCTCATGCGTTTGGCGCCGGTGTTGCGGTGCCAGAACCGATTTGTCTGTGCGAGGATACGACCATTTTGGGCAGTGTCTTTTTTATTATGCGGCATACAGGCGGTCTGGCAGCCGGGCATAAATTGGTAAAAGACCCTGTTTTCAAACAGGGCTCAAAACAGCTTGGCGCGCAATTGGGGCGCGAGATGGCAAAACTGCATCTTGCCCCTTCCAGTCCAGCATTGGAAGCGTTGCTAGCGCCCTCCTCCCTCAGCCCCCAGCAGCAGCAATTGCGTGAAATGCGCGGCTATCTGGACGCGCTGGGGACAGGACAGCCTGTATTGGAATATGCGCTGAACTGGTTGGAAGACAGGCTGGATATCTGGCAAACAGATGAGGCAAAAGTTTTATGCCACCGCGATTTTCGCACCGGTAATTTTCTGGTCGAGGGAGAGGAGATGACCGCCTTGCTGGATTGGGAATTTGCCGGCTTTAGCGACCGCCATGAAGATATTGGCTGGCTATGTGCCAGATGCTGGCGCTTTGGTCATTCACATTTAACCGTGGGCGGGCTTGCCCCTTTTGCTACGTTTCAACAGGCCTATGAAAAGGCCTATGGCCAGCCCATCCATCTGCAGGCGATGGCCTGCTGGCAGGTGATGGCAGAAATCAGATGGGCGGTTATCGCCCTGCAACAGGCAAACCGAAATGATAGCGGGGCTGAATATTCCCTACAGCTGGCCTTGTCGGGCCAAATGGTGCCTGAAATGGAATATCATATGCTGAGCCTGATAGAGGAAATTGATCAAAATAAATGGCAGGATTATCGCCAATGACCCCAAGAGATAAAACAAGAGAACATAAACAGCTTGCAAGGCAAGATAGCCGGAAACTGGCCGGGCTGATAGCCGCGATAGAGGCGGAATTTGATGGCCATATCGCCCCGGATTTATCCGCCCATCAAAATTTTCGTAAATCCATGATCCGAAGGGCGCTGGGAATTATGAAAACGCAACTGCGCCAGCCAGAAAGGCCGGAAGCTGCGCTATCAGAGGCGATGGAGGTTGATGATATTTCAGCTCTGGCCAGGGCTGTTCGGGCGCGCAATCTTCGTTCAGACCAGCAGCAGATTTTACCAGACAGGCTTTTTCAGTATGTACGCGCAA
>CBFIAD010000047.1:0-15619 GCA_965660495.1 Puniceispirillaceae bacterium (SeqCode) | reverse complement strand
AGAGCAGGGAGATAAAAAATGAGTGCCCAGACACACGCAGCAGATGCCGGTCACGCGAACCCTACCGGGTTTGTACGCCGTTGGCTGTATTCAACAAACCACAAGGATATCGGGACGATGTATATCATCTTCTCGATTCTGGCCGCATTAATCGGCGGTGGTTTTTCAATTTTCATGCGTATGGAGCTGATGGAGCCAGGCGTCCAATATATGGCAGATGGTCATGTATGGAATGTATTTACCACTGCCCATGGTTTGATCATGGTGTTCTTTGTGGTGATGCCAGGCCTGATCGGCGGATTTGGTAACTGGTTTGTGCCGATTATGATCGGTGCGCCGGATATGGCCTTTCCGCGCATGAATAATATCTCTTTCTGGCTGTTACCACCTTCCTTCATACTGCTGCTGCTCTCAGCTGTGATGGATGGCGGGGCAGGGGTTGGCTGGACGATTTATCCGCCAATGTCCAGCTCTGCTGGTACGCCGGGTATGTCGATGGATTTGGCCATTTTGTCTCTGCATTTGGCAGGTGTGTCTTCTATTTTGGGAGCGGCGAACTTTATCACCACCATCTTTAATATGCGCACACCGGGCATGACTTTGCACAAAATGCCATTATTTGCATGGGCGATGCTGATCACCGCTTTCTTGCTGTTGCTGGCTGTTCCTGTATTGGCAGGGGCAATTACCATGCTGCTGACAGACAGAAATTTCGGGACAACCTTCTTTATCCCTGAAGGGGGCGGTGACCCGATTTTGTTTCTGCATCTGTTCTGGTTTTTTGGTCATCCGGAAGTGTATATTATGATTCTGCCAGCCTTTGGCATTGTCAGCCATATTATCTCGACCTTTTCCCGCAAGCCTATTTTTGGTTATCTCGGCATGGCCTATGCTATGGTAGCTATTGGTTTTGTTGGCTTTATTGTATGGGCGCACCATATGTATACCGTCGGTCTGGATGTGGATACACGTGCCTATTTCACCGCTGCAACAATGGTGATTGCTGTGCCAACAGGGGTAAAAATCTTCTCATGGATTGCCACCATGTGGGGCGGTTCCATGACCTTTAGATCGCCTATGTTATGGGCGATTGGTTTTATCTTCCTGTTCACTGTTGGCGGTGTAACAGGGGTGGTATTGGCCAATGCCGGTATGGATGTGGTGTTGCATAATACCTATTATGTGATTGCCCACTTCCATTATGTGCTGTCTCTGGGGGCGGTATTTGGTCTGTTTGCCGGATTTTATTACTGGTTCTCCAAGATGACCGGCTTTGAATATCACGAAGGGCTGGCCAAGATGCATTTCTGGATCACCTTTGTCGGCGTGAATTTAACCTTCTTCCCAATGCACTTTTTGGGTCTGGCCGGTATGCCGCGTCGTTATATCGACTATCCGGATGCCTTTGCCGGCTGGAACTATGTGGCCTCTATCGGCTCTTATATCAGCGCCTTCGGCACATTGATCTTCCTTGTGCTAATCGCCGAAGCCTTTATCAGCCGCAGGAAAGCAGCCGACAACCCATGGGGTGAAGGGGCAACAACCCTTGAATGGCAGGTATCGTCACCGCCGCCATATCACACCTTTGATGCGTTGCCGAAGGTAAAATAGGGCTGGTATCAGACAGCGAACAGGATTGCCGTTATTATGACACAGCAAATCATACAAGCCGAACAACAACTGGCTGTTGCAGACAATCCTGCAACAGTCGGTGCGTTTTTCCAGTTGATGAAGCCGCGTGTTATGAGTCTGGTAATTTTTACCGGCTTTGCCGGTATGTTCCTGGCGCCAGGTCAGATGCATCCCGTTCTGGCAGCCATCGCACTATTTGCGATTGCCGCAGGGGCAGGGGCATCAGGTGCGATAAATCAATGGTATGACCGCGATATTGACGCGGTCATGACCCGTACACGCGGCCGGCCTATCCCGGCTGGCCAGGTGGTTCCGGCCGAAGCGCTGTCACTAGGGATTGTTATCTCTATTTTGTCGGTACTGCTTCTCAGCCTGAGCAGTAATTTACTGGCAGGGGGCTTGCTGGCCTTTACGATTTTTTTCTATGCGGTGGTTTACACGGTTTGGCTAAAGCGCAGTACGGCTCAGAATATTGTTATTGGCGGGGCAGCAGGGGCTTTGCCGCCAATGGTAGGCTGGGCGGCCGTTACCGGCAGTATTTCAATAGAATCTATTGCCCTGTTTGCCCTTATTTTTGTCTGGACGCCGCCACATTTCTGGGCGCTGGCGCTGGTCAAAAATGATGATTACAAGCAAGCCAATATACCGATGCTGCCGGTTGTGGCAGGGCCAGCAGAAACCCGCAAGCAAATCTTAATCTATGCGCTTATCCTCGCGCCGACCGGCCTTGTGCCCTATGCGCTGTCGTTGGCCAGCCTTTTTTATCTGGTGGTGGCAGCGGTAATGGGCGTAATTTTTGTCTGGCTTTCCTTTTGCTTATATAAAAAGCCAAGCGACAAGGCAGCCTGGAAGCTGTTTAAATTTTCGATTTTTTATTTGTTTATTTTATTTGCTGCCCTTATCGCAGACCGGCTGATGGCCACGCTGCTGTTTGGGGCGGGCGGTTTAACTGGATAATCAGCAGATGACGCAAGCACAGCCAAAAACAGGCAAGGAAATGCAGCAGATGCGGCGCAAGCGCAATTTTTGGGTGCTTGGCCTTATTTTCGGGTTCTGCGTACTGATTTATCTGGTCACAATTTTACGGATGGAAGGCTAGCCAGAAGATGACAGAGATCGCCTCTGACAAATTCTATCACAGTACCAGAATGGGTCGCAATCAGCGCACCTTGATGGTCATTGCGCTGGTGGTCGCTGGCATGGTCGGGCTTTCCTTTGCCTCTGTGCCGCTATATCGGCTGTTTTGCCAGGTAACCGGCTTTGGCGGAACAACGCAAGTTGCCGAAACATTGCCAACGCAAATTGCCACAAACCTGCCGCCCGTATCGGTCAGGTTTGATGCCAATGTCAGTCCAAAATTAAAATGGGAATTTGTACCGGTAAGCGCGCCTGTCAGCCTGCAGCCAGGTGAGCAAACGACCATAATCTATCGGGCGACCAATATCGGCTCTGCGCCATCAACCGGGACAGCAACCTTTAATGTCACACCGCAAAAAGCCGGGCCCTATTTTATGAAAATCGAATGTTTTTGTTTTACCGAGCAGACATTACAGCCGGGCGAATCAATGGATATGCCTGTATCCTTTTTTGTGGATAGCGAAATAGGAACGGATACAAACACAATGGATGTGGACGAAATCGTCCTGTCCTACACATTTTTTGAGGCAAGAACATAATTTTATGTTCTTATGAATTAATTTTGATCTGCCAGTCGGAGGGGACAGGCTTTTTCTGGAGGAGAAAAACATGAGTGGATCACATCAACATCCTTACCATCTGGTTGAACCCAGCCCCTGGCCAGCTGTTGGCTCGGCTGCAGCTTTTACAACCGCTATTGGCGGGGTAATGTTTATGCATGAACGTGCCTATGGGCCGCATATTCTGGCACTGGGTCTGGGTCTGGTTCTGCTGACCATGTTTATGTGGTGGCGTGATATTGTGCGCGAAGCGGAATATCAGGGCCATCATACCCCGATTGTACAGGTCGGTATGCGCTATGGTATGATGCTGTTTATCGCGTCAGAGGTGATGTTCTTTGTTGCGTTTTTCTGGGCATTTTTCGACCGTTCTTTCTATCCGGCAGGCGGGGTATGGCCGCCAGAGGGCATTGAAACCTTTAACCCGTTCGATTTGCCCCTGATCAACACACTTGTTCTGTTGCTCAGCGGCTGTACAGTGACCTGGTCGCATCATGCGCTGGTCAAGGATAATCGGCGTGACTTTATCACCGGATTGGTTTTGACCATTGCACTGGGCGCACTCTTTACCGCCCTGCAAGCCATTGAATATAGCCATGCACCCTTTGGCTTTACCGATGGTATCTATCCATCTGTCTTTTATATGGCAACCGGCTTTCACGGCTTTCATGTTCTGGTCGGGACATTATTCCTGACCGTTTGTCTGTTCCGTGGCCTAAAAGGGCATTTCACCAAGGATCAGCATTTCGGCTTTGAAGCTGCTGCCTGGTACTGGCATTTTGTGGATGTTGTCTGGCTGTTCCTGTTTGTGGCTGTTTACTGGTGGGGCGGTTGATAAAAAGGGTAAATGCCCTAGATAAATGATTATAACTAAATCGGCCTCAGCCCTTGCAGTTGCAGGCCGATTTTCTTATTCTGCGGCATCAAAGTCTGCGTTTGTTTCCAGCTTTTCAAGGTTAATCGCCATGTATTTTAGACCCTTTTTATGGCTGACAATCTTTAGCCTTCCAGCGTTGTTAGTGTTGCTGGCACTTGGTTTTTGGCAGCTGGATCGTCTGGCATGGAAAACCGTGCTGATTAATAATTTCAATGAGCGCGCGCGCGCCGAGGCTATTTTACCCCCTGCCGAAGATGCCGATTTAACCGAATTGGAGTTTCATAATCTGGCGCTGACGGGGCAGTTTTTACATGACAAGGAACGGTTTTTAACCGGCCGCACCTATGAGGGCAATGCCGGTTTTCATGTGGTCACCCCGTTTGTGACAGAAAATGGCATAACCTTGTTTATCAATCGCGGCTGGGTATCCGAAGCCTATCGCGAACCCGAAAAGCGGCCTTTTTCGGTAGTGGATAAAGTCCAATCTGTTCGCGCTGTTCTGCGCCTGCCCCAGAAAAAGGGATATTTTGTGCCGGAAAATGAACCGGATAGGGGTTTCTGGTTCACCCTAAAGCCGGATCAGCTGGCAGAACATTTGGGCCTGGAAAATGCCGTCACCAGCTATTATGCCGATCAAATTCGGCAAGGTGAAGTTATCACCCTGCCTATCGCTGCGACCATGAATATCGATGTGCGCAACACGCATTTAAATTATGCGCTGACCTGGTTTGGTATCGCCCTATCGTTAATCGGGGTATATATCGCCTATCATGTAAATGCCGGGCGGCTTGGGTTTCGCAATAGCTAGCAACAGGTAAGGCAAGTTTAAGAGATGAAATATATCAGTACCCGAGGCCAGGATGGCCCGCTGAGCTTTGAAGAGGCGTTGCTAAATGGCCTGGCCCGTGATGGCGGTTTATATCTGCCGGTGGAATGGCCAGCCTTTAGCAAGACAGAAATAAGCGCGATGCGGGGTAAAAGCTATATCGACATTGCCGGTCTGATTATGTCACGCTTTACCGAGGGCGAGCTATCACAAGACCAGATCACGCAAATGGCCGGCGCTGCCTATCGCAGCTTCACCCACCCCGAAATCGCACCATTAAAAGCCATGAAAGGCGATATTCATTTTCTGGAGCTATTTTATGGCCCTACCATCGCCTTTAAAGATTATGCGATGCAATTTCTGTCCCGGGCGTTTGATAGCGCCCTTAGCCGTCAGAACCGCCATGCGGTTATTCTGGGCGCAACCAGCGGGGATACAGGCTCGGCCGCGCTGGAAGCCTTTCGCGGGCGGCAAGCGGTTGACGTATTTATCCTGTTTCCAAAGGGGCGCGTATCGCCTGTCCAGCAAAAACAGATGACCTCTGTTCGCGATGCAGGGGTACACGCCATTGCGGTAGAAGGCGATTTTGATGATTGCCAGGCGCTGGTAAAGGCCTGTTTTAATGATGGCCCTTTCCGTGACAAGGTAGGGCTGTCTGCAGTAAACTCGATTAACTGGGCGCGTTTGATGCCGCAGATTGTCTATTATTTTACCTCTGCACTAGCGCTTGGTGCGCCGGACAAGCCGGTAGCCTTTTGTGTGCCAACAGGTAATTTTGGTAATGTTTTTGCCGGCTGGGTAGCGATGCAGATGGGCTTGCCCGTACAGCGTTTTATCGTCTCTTCCAACCGCAATGATATTCTGACCCGATTCTTTGTTGATGGCAAAATGCAGCGGCGGGATGTGCATCCCTCTCTCAGCCCCTCTATGGATATTCAGGTATCCTCCAATTTTGAGCGGCTATTATTTGAATTACTGGGCAGGGATGGGCAAAAGACAGCCAGCTATATGCAGGAATTTTCCCAGACAGGCCAATTTATGGTTGCTGAAAATGTTCTTCAGGCCGCTTTGCAGGATTTTTCCGGCTTTTGCCTGGATGATGAGGGTACAAGCGAGGAGATCGCGCGCTGCTACCGCGATGAGGGATATTTAATTGACCCGCATAGTGCAGTAGGTCTGGCCGCAGCCCGCCATGCCCGCAGCACGCAACTGATAGATACCGATATCCCTATCATCAGCCTTGCCTGTGCCCATCCGGCCAAATTTCCGGATGCGGTATTCAAGGCCAGCGGCCAGCATCCCGCATTGCCAGAATCATTATCAGACTTAATGGAGCGTGAAGAACAAATGCTGACGGCTAAAAATGACATAGCCGCCATTCAGCAATTATTGCTGGAACGGCAGCTCGGATAATGGCGGTTATTCAGACTAGCCAGACGGCCAATGGGCTTACCATCGCATCAGTAGCGATGCCGGCCTCTCATTCTGTTTCGCTGGGGGTATGGGTAAAGGCCGGTGCACGTGATGAGCGGGGCGATGAAATCGGCATTGCCCATTTTCTGGAACATATGGCCTTCAAAGGGACAAAGAGCCGAACCGCCCTTTCCATTGCCAAGGATGTCGAGGATGTTGGCGGCTTTATCAACGCCCATACCGCCAGAGAGGAAACGGCCTATTATATCCATCTGCTACCAGAATATCTGGAAATGGGATTTGATATTTTAAGTGATATTCTGTTGCATTCAACCTTGCCAGCCGATGAGATTGAGCGCGAGCGCGGCGTGATTATTCAGGAAATCGGCCAGAGTATTGATGCCCCGGATGATTATGTTTTTGAATGCTTTTCGCGAAGCTGCTATGGCCAGCATACGCTTGGCAATTCCATATTGGGGACGACTGAAAGCGTATCCTCTTTTACCGCCCCGGCTCTGTCAGGCTTTATGCAGCGCCATTACGGGGCAGAACAGATGGTTATCTGTGCAGCAGGGCCAATTGATCATGCCAGGATATCGGCACTGGCAAACCGCTATTTTGACGGGTTGCAACAAGCAACCAGCCCTATCCGCACTGCCCCTCAATTTTTATCCACGCGACATATGGCCAGCCGCGATCTGGAACAATGCCATAGCGTATTTGGTTTCCAGGCTCCGGATGCCAGTTCTGAATGGCGCTATCCCCTGATGGTATTATCCAATCTGTATGGCGGGGGTATGTCTTCACGCCTGTTCCAGCAGGTCAGGGAAGAGCGCGGCCTGTGCTATTCTATTTTCTCTTTTGCCCAGATGTTTACCGATACCGGTATGTTCGGGGTTTATGCAGGGACATCGGATAAAACAATTGATGAGATGCTGGAGGTTTCGCTGACGGCTTTCAAAGCCTGTCAAAGCGATCTGGCACAAGAAGAAATAGACCGGGCCAAACAGCAATTGCGTGCCGGTTTGCTCATGCGGCGGGACTCGGTTTCATCGATGATGGATATGACAGCGCGTCATCTGGCCGTGTTCGGGCGCGTATTTGATGCAGAAGAAATGCTGGCCGCTATTGACAGGGTCAGCCGTGATGATGTGGCAACCCTGGCGCAGCTTATAGCCTCAGGCCCTGCCCCGTCTTTGTCGATTGTCGGGGCGGCAGATAGCCAGATATCTATTGAAGATATGCAAAAAATGGTGGCGTGAGCCAGGCCAGCCTCAGGCAGAGCCACTTTGCGGCGAAAGCGATCCGGCATTTATCCCCATGGCCAGAAAGCTTTTATCCCAAATCAGGGCATCTTCTGTATTAAACAGCATTTCTTCGGTTGCAGGCAAGTGAAACCACATACTTTGCTTCATTTCCTCTTCCAGCTGGCCAGCTGACCAGCCGGCATAGCCAAGCAGGATTTTTGCGTGTAAAGGGCCTAGCCCGCGCGAGATTTCGGTTATCATATCTACATGCATGGACAGGCAAATATTATCGCGTACCGGCACGGAATTGGGCATCATTTGGTCGTCGGTATGCAGGATATAGCCGCGTTGCGGTTCAACCGGTCCACCAATATAGACAGGGGCATCCGGGTCAAAGCGGGGCTGGTCGATATCCAGCTGGTCGCTAATGGTAGAGATGGTAATCTCCTCACTTGGCTGATTGATGATAAAACCCATAGCCGCGCTTTCATCGTGCTGACAGATAAATAATGCGCGTTTTTGAAAGCGAGGGTCAGTCATTTGCGGGGTGGCGACCAGCAACTGTCCTGCCAGTGTTTTTGTATAATCAACCGAATGGTTCGCCATGAACTGCTCCTTTTGGGAGAGGTTTGTTTTGTAGCCGCCGCATTTATGCAAGCAGTATCAGCATACACCGATTAACAAACTTCCGCCCTAATGATAGGCTGGACAGGCTGATTTGCCAATCTTTGCCCCTATTTTGCCGCTATTTTGATGCAGTTTTTCATGAATTGGGCTACACCATAACAGCCATATCAAACAAAACAGGTCAGGAAACCTATCTTGAATAATGTGTCACAACCAGGCTGGTACATGGCAAAGTCCATCTTTTTCACCCTGTTGGTAATGCTGTCTGTTGCCACTGCCAGCGCACAGGCACAAGACAGGGACAAAATAGTTAAAACGCCTGAATTGGAGATGCAGCTGATATCGGCTATCACCGCCACCGGGGACAAAACAGATATACCGCTTGGCTTGAAAGTCACCTTAGCTGAAGGGTGGAAAATCTATTGGCGCAGTCCGGGCGATGCGGGTTTGCCGCCGGAATTATCCCTTGCGGATGAAAATACCAATAGCCTGCAAAAACTAGAGATGGATTTTCCTATCCCCAGCCGATTTTCCCTGCTTGGGCTGGATACCTATGGCTATGGAAAAGAAGTTATTTTTCCTGTTTTTTTACGCGGACATGATACCGGCAAGCCCTTGCGCCTTGAGGCTGAGGCAAGCGCCCTTGTCTGCGCCGATATCTGTATTCCGGTCGGTGGTTCACTCAGCCTTGATATTCCGGCCGGTCAGAGCCGGGCAAGTGCGGATGCCCAGAATATTGCCCGCTATGCCGCCCTGGTACCAAAAGTTCAGACAGGCCCTGATATAGGGCTGGAAAAACTGGCCTTTATATCTGACCCGCCCCGCCTGATGATGGAAATGAAATCTGGTACGCCGCCCGTGATAGATGTGTTTATCGAAACGCCTGTACAGGGGCTGGGCTTTGCACAGCCTGTCGCACAAAGCCCCCAACTCTATGCAATAGAGATTACAGGAACAGGCGATATCAGCGCCCTTGCCGGCCAGCAGGCGGTGCTGACCATTAAAACAGATAGCCAGTTTCGTGAAATAGGCAGCATTATTCCCAAGCTTTCTTCTGTGCCATCTGGCAGCTGGGTATCTGCCTCGCTGTTATTTATTTTGCTGGCTGCTTTTGCAGGCGGGGTGATTTTAAATATCATGCCTTGCGTCTTGCCGGTATTATCGCTGAAACTGGCTTCTATCCTGTCTATGGGCGGTGCCAGCCCGTCACAAATACGCACCCGTCTAATCGCAGGGGCAGCCGGTATTCTGACCAGCTTTGCCCTGTTGGGGCTGGTTCTGGTGGGGCTGAAACTGGCAGGCGGACGTCTTGGCTGGGGTATACAATTTCAAAATCCGTGGTTTCTGGGCGTCATGATGCTGATAATGGCGTTATTTACCCTTGGCTTGCTGGATATTGTGCGCTTTCCGATACCGGCTTTTGCCGGGCGGATCGGCGCGCGCGGTTTGCTAGGCGACTTTGCCGCCGGATTTATGGCAACGATATTGGCAACGCCCTGTTCTGCCCCTCTGGTGGGAACAGCGGTCAGCTTTGCCCTTGCCGCCTCTGCCCCGCAGTTATTTTTGGTGATGTTGGTAATGGGGACAGGGCTGGCTCTGCCCTGGTTGATATTGGCGGCCTTTCCGCGCTGGATAGCAGCGATGCCTGCTCCGGGTGCCTGGATGAAATGGGTAAAGCCTCTATTGGCCTCAGGGCTGGTCGTAACCATCTTGTGGCTTGGCTGGCTTCTGGCAGGGGCAAGCGGTATTTTAGCATCGGATAATAAAGCTGGCGGTAATGGCACGCCCGCATGGCAGCCCTGGCAGTTGTCCTCCATAGAAGCCCATCTAGCCAAAGGCCAGCCTGTCTTTGTGGATGTAACAGCCGACTGGTGTATTACCTGCAAGGTGAATAAAGCGCTGGTTCTGAATTCCGGGGAGATAAGAGCCGCTTTCGAGGCTAAAAATAGTGTGATGCTACAGGCCGACTGGACCTTGCCAGACAGCGAAATTGCTGATTATCTGGCCAGCTTTGGCCGGTTTGGCATCCCGTTTAATATTTTATATTATCCAGATGGAAAACAGCCGGTCATTTTTGATGAGCTACTAACAAAAGAAAAGATAGTTTCAGCACTGGACAAGCTGAACTAGCAGGACTATTTCTTTTTGAAAAACCTATATTTTTCACTTAATGGGCATAAAGCGAGACAGAGCCATGTTACCAAAAGCCGGAATGAAAATCCCAGCAATTACCATCCGCACCAAAACTGAAGAAGGCATTGAAGAGCTGGAAACAGCCAGCTATTTTGCAGGTCGGAAAATTGTGATGTTTGCTGTTCCAGGGGCATTTACCCCAACCTGTTCTGCCAAACATATGCCAAATTATCTGGAAAATATGGACAAGCTAAAGGCAGCCGGTTTTGATGCGGTCGCCTGTTTATCGGTCAATGATGCCCATGTAATGAAAGCCTGGGGCGATGCAACAAACGCTACAGGCCAGATAGATATGCTGGCTGATATGCGGGCAGAATTTTCCCGTGCTCTGGGCATTGCTGCTGATTTTGGCGATGTCATGGCAGAGCGTGCCCAGCGTTGCGCCCTGGTCGTGGAAGATGCCACAATCACCCATGTCTTTATCGAAGAGCCAGGTATGTTTGAAGTATCCAGTGCTGACCATGTGCTGGCAGCTATCGCCTAATCTTCATCCCTGTTTGTGATATTTGCCGCCTCGCGGCTGGCCAATTCATCACAGCGTTCATTCATCGGATGGCCTGAATGGCCTTTTACCCATTCCCAGCTGGTGTGATGTGTCTGACAGAGCGCGTCCAGCTCTAGCCATAATTCTTTATTGGCAACAGGTTTTTTTGCAGCAGTACGCCAATTATTCTGCTTCCAGCGCGGCATCCAGTCTTGAACACCGTTCATCACATATTTGCTATCTGTTACAATATGCACCCTTACTGGCCGTTTCAGGGCAGCCAGACCGCGAATAACGGCTGTCAGCTCCATCTGGTTATTGGTGGTATCTATCTGGCCACCTGACAGCTCTTTTGTCTGTTCCTGCCATTTCAGGATGGCTGCCCATCCACCAGGTCCGGGATTACCAAGACAGGCCCCGTCTGTATAGAGGAAAACATCTGCAGCCGGAGCGTTCATCTTTTGCCTCTAATGCCACAAGCCATAGGATTCAGGCCCTTTTGCACGCTGATGAAAGCGCAAGCGTGACCAGAATTCCAGCGGGTTTAACGGCTTTACTAGCGCATCTTTTGGCGTATTGATCCAGTCATAAAGGCGGGTGAGGAAAAACCGCATCGCCGCACCCTGATTTAGGATGGGCAGGGCTTGTTTTTCAGCGTCAAGAAGCGGTCGCTGGCTTTCATAACCTTGCAATATCGCTCCGGATTTTGTGACATTAAAACTGCCATAGGCATCAAAGCACCAGCTATTGAGACAAACAGCAATGTCATAGGCATAGATATCCTGACAGGCAAAATAGAAATCGATAATACCGGTCAGCCTGTCGCCCACAAATAGCACATTATTGGGAAACATATCGGCATGAATATGCCCTGAGGGCAGACCGGTTGGCCAGCTCTGCAAAATCTTTTCCAAACTATCCCCAGCCTGATCCAGAATGGCGTCCGGCATATCGGGCAAATCACCTTCGATAGAGGCCAGCAAGGGCGTCCAGCCTTCCGGGCCAAGAGCGTTTTTACGCACGCCTGCAAAGCCTTCTGACAGGCAATGGAAGCGGGCAAGATCCCGGCCAAGCGCGCGGCATTTCTCCACATTCGGGAATCGTTGCGATGTGCCATCCAGAAAGGTAACAATCGCTGCTGGCCGGCCGCATAAATTTTGTAAAATCCGGCCTTTTTTATCTGCTACCGGCACCGGGCAGTCCAGCCCGGCCTCAGCCAGATGTTGCATCAGGCCGATAAAAAACGGTAAATCATCTGCCTTTACCCGCTTTTCATAAAGGGTAAGGATGTAATGTGCCTTGTCTGTTCGCAACAGGTAATTGGAATTTTCTACCCCTTCGGCGATACCGGCAAAGCTCAATAAGTTGCCCAGCGCATATTGTGCCAGAAAATCGTCCAGCGCTTGATCATCAATTTGTGTATAGACAGCTATGATATCACCTCTTATTCAGCCAGGATGGCGGGCAGTTTGAAATGCATGGTTTCCTGAATAAAATTCTGATGTCGTATGACCAGCTGATAGCGTGCTTGCAAGGCTTCTATCACTTCCTCAACCAGAATTTCAGGGGCAGATGCCCCGGCAGACAGGCCAATATGGCTTGCCTTGTCCAGCGCATCGAAATCCAGCGCAGCAGCATCGGCTGCCAGCATGGCTGCCTCCACCCCTGCATTCAGTCCTGTTTCCACCAGCCTTTTGGAATTAGAGGAATTTTGCGCCCCGATTACCAGCAGATAATCAATATCCGGGGCAAGTGCCTTTATCGCATTTTGCCGATTTGTTGTGGCATAACAGATATCCTCGCCCTTTGGCCCAGAAATTTCAGGAAAGCGATGCTGCAAGATAGTGATAATCTCGGCTGTTTCATCGGCTGACAGAGTGGTTTGTGTCGCAAAGGCAATTGCGCTATCTCCAGGGGGAGTGAAGGCAAGGGCATCTTCGGCTGTTTCAATAAGGGTCATCTCGCCTTCGGCTACCTGTCCCATGGTACCGATCACTTCGGGATGGCCTGCATGACCTATCAGCAAAATATGCCGGCCTTTTTTTACGTGTTTTCCAGCTTCCAGATGCACCTTTGTGACCAGCGGGCAGGTGGCATCAATCGCTATCATCTTTAGCGCATCGGCACGTTTATGTACCGCCTTTGCCACCCCATGGGCAGAGAAGATGACATGACCGCCTTCTGGCACTTCATCCAGCTCCTTGACAAAAACCGCCCCTTTGGCTGCCAGATCATCGACCACCCGCTTATTATGGACAATCTCGTGGCGGACATATATGGGCGCACCAAATTTCTCTAGCGCACGTTCCACAATTTTAATTGCCCGTTCCACCCCGGCACAAAATCCGCGCGGTGAGGCCAGTATCAGGGTTTTAGGTTGCACTTTATCCATTATCCGCCTGTTTGACGCGCCTTGTACCCGTTGCTGTTCCAAGTCCGCATTGGCTTATCTGTCTGCTTGCTGCCTATATGAGTAGCAGAAGTTTGATAAGACTGCTATATAAGAGTTTCAGATAGGTGGGGCGAGAGGTGGTCAGCAGAACAGCCAGCCGGTTTAGCTCGCACCCTAGCAAATGGATAGGAAGATGATAAAGAAACGCTTTTTAACCGCTTTGATATCTGCCGGGGTGTTTGGCGCGCTTGGCGCCTGTGAGACGCTCCAGCCCGTTACCTATGCCTGTTCTGATCTGGTGTCTGCTCCGGCTGCTGGCTCTCGTATCTCTCTGGCGGCTGAAACCGGCCAAACAAGTATTGTGCGTCTGAATGGGGTGGAAGCTATCTGTCAGGATGATGGTGATGAGGTGGAAGTGGCTTTGGCTATAGGCTTGAAGCTGACACGCTCTCTGGCCAATAATGCTGAATCTGCCTTACTGGAAGTCCCCTTTGTGGCCGCCAGAATAGATGCAGCAGAAAAGGTTGCCGGACATAAGAGCTTTAGCTATCGCATGGCCTTTGCCAAAAATATCGATATTCTCTATCCATTGGTGCGCGAGAAGATAAATATCCCCAAAGGCGGCCGGCTAGTGATAACTCTCGTGCCAGAGCGGATTGAAATTAATTAGGGATTTTGAAAAAAAGATCAGATCAAAAAGAAAACCGCCTTTCCGCAATGGGAGAGGTGGTTTTTAAATTTTCTATCTGAAATTTTCCAGAGCAGCTTATAGCAAATAATTATTTATGTGCGGCAATCTGTTCCACAGACTGGTCAATCAGCTGCAGGGCTGTTTTTTCATCCAGCTTGTCGGTAATAATCTGGCGAGCGGCCTGTGCGACAAGATGGGCAGTTTTCGACTTGATCTCGCCAACCATTGCTGCTTCAGAGGCTTTGATTTTTTCTGCGGCCTGTGCTTCGCGGCGAGCGATATTTTCCTCAGCCTTGGCAGCAGCATTTTCGCGGATGCGTTTGGCAGCCAGATTGGCATTAGCAATGATATTTTTTGCCTCTTCTTCGGCTTCTTTTTTCAAGCCTTTAAAGCTATCCAATTGTGCTTTGGCTTCCTTGCGAAGGGCTTCGGCTTCTTCCAGCTCGGTGCGAATTTTATCGGAACGGGCATCCAGCATTTCGCGCAAGGCTGCCCCGGCCTTTTTCCAGACAAGAATAACAAAAATGGCAAAACCAAGTGCAACCCATGCACCTTCATCTAACTGCATTTAAGCCTCCTGTCCTGCGCCGACCTTAGCCAGTTTTGCAACCGACTTGGTGGCTTCGGCCTTTGTGACGGTCATTCCGGCAACCGCTTTGACCGCATCTTGCGCAACCTCGCTGGCCACTTCATTAATATTTGCCAGCGCTTCATCGCGAATTTTCGCTAATTTGGCCTCTGCTGCCTTTGTTTTCTTTGCCAGTTTTGCGCTCAGCTCGGCTTCTGATTCTTCTGCTTTTGCTTTGGCTTCTGACATGGCTTTTTGCGCGGCATCTGCAGCCTTGGCGCGGGCATCATCCAGTGAGGCTTCAAATTCCGCCTTCATGGCCTGTGCTTCGGATTCGGCCTCTTTGGCACGGTTCAAATCATCTTCAATTGTCCGGCCACGCAGTTCCAGAACATTGCCAATGCGCGGGGTAATCATCCGCGACATGATGATATAGCCAATACCAAAAGTGACGACCAGCCAGAATAGCTGGTTTGGCCAGGTTGTGATATCAAGTTGTGGCAGACCGGTAGCTTCACCGCCTGCTGCCAGAACAGATGTCGTGCCGCCTGTCATAAAGCCGACAAGCCCAAAGGCCAGATATTTTCTGAAAGTCATCATTGCCCGTACCAGCGTCATTCAGATTTAAAACTTGGTTAAACAGATATCAGCACTACCCCATTATAGCCTGTTCGCTATCGCTGGCTGTCTATGCTGATATCGGTAAGTTTGCCTCGCCTGTAAAAATTACAGTGCGAACAGCATCAGCAATGCAACAACCAGTGCGAACAGCGCAATCGCTTCTGTCAGGGCAAAGCCCAGAATGCCGATACCGAAAACAGTATCACGCGCAGCAGGGTTACGTGCAATAGAGCTAACCAGTGAAGAGAAGATACTTCCGATACCTACACCCACACCTGCCAGAGCAATCACAGCCAGACCGGCACCAATCATCTTTGCAGCTTCGACGTCCATCTTTTTTTCCTTCCATTT
>CBFIAD010000046.1:0-16845 GCA_965660495.1 Puniceispirillaceae bacterium (SeqCode) | reverse complement strand
TGCATGACCCGGAAACCGGCCAGACAGCCGCCATTGATGCAGGCGATGGTTCTGCCTATCAGGCCGCACTTGTTGAAACCGGCTGGCAGCTTAGCCATATTTTGCTGACCCATCACCATTGGGATCATACAGACGGGGTAAAAGAGCTGGCCGATGCCACAGGGGCAACCATCTATGGCCCGAAAGGGGACAAGGATGGTCATGCCCATATTGCAAAAACGCTGCAAGAAGGGGACAGGCTGGATTTTGGCGGCACGATTATCGAGGTGATTGCCACGCCCGGTCATACGCTGGATATGCTGAATTACTATCTGCCTGAACAAAAAGTCTGTTTTACTGGCGATACGCTGTTTTCGCTGGGGTGCGGGCGAATTTTTGAAGGCGATGCGGCAATGATGTGGGATAGTTTGAGCAAGCTAATCGCCCTGCCGGCAGATACAACCATCTATTCCAGCCATGAATATACCCAAGCAAATGCGAAATTTGCCCTAACGATTGATCCGGATAATGCCGCACTGATAGCGCGTTGTGCCAGCGTTACAGAAAAGCGTGCCAAAGGCCAGCCAACCGTGCCTAGCCTGCTTTCTGAAGAGCTGGCAACCAACCCGTTTTTGCGCGCATCTGATACCGCTATTCGTGCGCATTTAAACATGGCAGATGCCAGTGACAGTGATGTATTTGCAGAAATCAGAAGCCGGAAGGATAATTTCTAATCTGCCAGGCCAGTGTCATTTACTGAACAAATAGAGTGGGGCGGACAGAGATTAGGGATAAAATGGTGGTAAAATCCTCTTCGCAAAGCCTTAATCAGCAGCTTTATCGATTGCTGGAAAAAGCAGAGCCAGGCGATAGAGCCAGCTGGTGGGTGGATATTGTTCTCTTTGCCATGATTATTATCAATTTAACAGCTGTCTGTCTGGAGACGGTTCCCTATTTTTATGCAAAATATCACGCGCTGTTCTGGTGGATTGAAGCGATATCGGTCACCCTGTTTTCACTGGAATATATCTTGCGCATAAAGGCGGCCGCGGTGGTGGCCAGCCACCATCATATCCCTGTCTATAAGGCCAGGCTTCGGTATATCCTGAGCCCCACTGGCATTATTGATTTAGTGGCGATTTTGCCAAGCCTGCTGCCCTTGCTGTTTGGCGGGATGGATTTGCGCTGGCTGCGTATTTTGCGCCTGGCGCGTTTGTTCAAGCTATCGCATTACACCTCTGCATTGGAAGATTTGGTCGCCGCGGTTGTACATGAGCGCAATTCCTTTTTTGCCACAATTTATCTGCTTGTACTGGCGGTGATGGTATCCAGTACGCTGATTTATGTGTTTGAAAATGATTTGCAGCCGGAAAAATTTGGCTCTATCCCGCAATCCATGTGGTGGTCTTTTATCACCCTGACAACAGTTGGCTATGGCGATGTAGTGCCGATGTCGGTAGCTGGCAAACTGGTTGCCGGCTTTACCGCGCTGATGGGGGTGTGTGTGGTAGCTCTGCTCACCGGTATTGTCGCTTCGGGCTTTTCCAATCAGATGACGAAAAAACGCAACATTATGGAAACCGAGGTTCGCCGGGCACTGGCAGATGGTCATATTTCTTCTGCCGAGCGGCGGGAAATCAATAAATTATCACGGGAATTGAATATGGCAGAAGATGATGTCAAAGCTATTGTGGACAGGCTGCGCGCGGTTCGCCACCCGGAAGAGGAGGATGATGACGAGGAAAACAGCTAGTACAGCTAAAATAGCGGAAAATGACCATATTTAGGGGTTGGCATTTGACCTGACCGCAATATCCGCTATAATTTAGATAATTCTGATTTAACGAAAAACGGCTTTATGCAGGCGCAGGCTACCGCAGATTATAAAACCGCTCAGCTATCTCTTAATCTTTCAGATGGCTTTTTTGTGCCTGCCCCGCACCGACAGCCCCCGCAATTAAAACGCACCATTACCTTTCCCAAACATATTGCGATACCGCATTTTGGCGCGTTTCAACGACAGGTAAATGCGCTATTTGCCCCGTTTGGCATTACGGTAGAATTCAGCCTTAGCCGTCAGAAGCGTTTGCAAATGACATGGGTTTTTCCGCCTCAACCTGTTTTGGCACGCAATGCGAATGAAGGTGCGGCTATCACAAATAAGGCGACGGCATCCGGGGTGCTGTCAGAAGAAGAGGTTAGCGCTTTTACCAATGTGGTGTTTGCCTTTGCCGGCCAGCCACAAAGCAGATAACGCCCCTCAGGCAACGACCAGCTTTAATATTTGCACAGCTAAAATACCTTCTTCTTCATTGCTTTCATCTGCTTTTAAATAGTCATTCAGAAGATGGCGAATATTTTCCGCCAGCGCCTCTCTGTCCGCGCGTGTTTTCAGCACGTCTGGTGAGAGGGTAACCAGATATTCCAGAATGCGAGAGCGCATGGCAGGCGAGAGTTTCATTAAATCTTCCAGCGCGCTATCGACAAAAAAGGCAGGCCGTTTGATAAGCAGGGATAATTCCAGCGTGATAAGTTTTTTACTGCTATCCAGATTGGAAACAAAGGGGGTTTCAAACGCATAATAGCGATAATCAGGCCCGTTAAAATCCATTATCCCGTCCCCATCCAAATCTTCCATAGCCCCGGATGGGTCAGCATTGTCGGCCAATCCGGCATCTGCTGTGTCTTCTGTCAAATTATCGCTGCTATTTTCGAGCATTTTCGGGTTAATCCGCGCGGCTTCTAGCCTTTCCTGCAACGTGCTATTTGAAAGGGGGGCAGGGGCGGTAAGATGGGTTATGCCATAAAAAAACAGCCCGGCAATGCCCGCAATAACACAAAACAGGCCAGCGCCAAGCAGAATTTTGGCACGCCGTGATAGCGGGGTGTTTTCCTGTATTTGTGCTGCGCTGTCTTTTGTTTCAGCCATATCCTGATTTCACCTGTTGAAACAAAGAAGAAGATAGTGATTTTTTAACAGATTATACGGCGCCAAGCTGGGCTAATAATTGAATGGCCATCGCCAGCCCTTCATGTATCAGATTGCTCATCATCTCCATCATAAAGGCAGGATCCATCCAGAACAGCCAGCCAATTATACCGCCAACCAGCAAGATAGTGACCAACAGGCCAAATCCCCAGCCGCCGGATTCAGATTTTTTGCTTTTCTTTGGTTCTGTTTTTTCTTCTTCTTTTTTGGCGGCCAGTTGGCGCACCAGCTTTAAAAGGGCTGTCAAATCTTGTTGATGCTTGTCAATGCGGCCTTCCATCGCCTCGATACGGGCCTGCAGGGCGTCTATCTCGGCAGAGGGCAGAACAGCTGGCTGGGCGGACATTTTATTGATAACCTCGTCACGAATAGCCGAGAGGGCGATTGCTTCGCCTGTGTCTGTCTCAGCTGGGCGGGCAGGGGCTGCAAGGGCTGTTTCTGGCGCGGTTGCTGCGGCTTCCTGTTCTGATTTTGGCGGTTCTTCTTCTGTCATCTGTCTCAACTTTCCAAATTGTTCTGATGGCGGAATATCAATGGTGGATTGTGCCCAAAAAGGCCGATTTGTGCCATCAGAAGTGCTGCGCCTAGTCTGGGCCGCTTCGCTCATTAATTCATCTACCCGTGCCATTATTTTTTGCTGGGCATCGATTTCTGCCAGCCGGATAGGCGATAGCGGTTCTTTTTCCTGCTCGTCTTTCATACTCAGCTCTGTCATTTGGCCAGTTTTTTTTAACCAATAGATTAATCAATTCTATTGATCAGACTGCAAGAAACAGGCCGAATGCGAAAAAAGGGGGTAAAAACGCCATTTATTGCCCGTCCAGAAGATAAAATGTTGCCGGGCTGGCTAAAAGGCATCAGTTAAAATTTGTAAAAATTCTCCTCCTGCCGCGATAAACGGCGCATTTCTTGCAAGAATAACGACCGGAATGCGGCATCTATTATTAAAATAGGGTAGAAACCCGCTGTTTTGGGTAAATATCCCTTAAATTATTAATAGGCGAAATTTTGTCGAAATTATGATGCTGAAAGCATTGATGCGGTGAATGGCAGGAAAAATATGGCAGAAGATGAAGAAGATTTAAGCAAGCGTTTGGCAACGGTTCTGGATGAAATTCGCGAAGTGATGGAAAAGCGCAAAACCCGCATTGAATCGTTGCGCCAGGAAATCGCCGATATTGAGCGCGATAATGAAGAACTGGAAAAAACCATCGCTGATTTGCTGGCTACCTTTAATTAGGGAAGCAAAGCAGACAACCCTCACTCCTGTCAGGAATCCAGTATCGGCCTGGCCAGCAGCTGGCCATCTTCGTCAATCGCCTGACCCTGTATTGCCTTTGCGCCAAAAAGGCTGGTTAATTCAGGGTGAGACTGGATAAAGGCTGTCAATAATTCGGAAACAGATTTTTCGGCTTCTTCAGATGAGCTGGCATCAACGCTCATCACCCCGTCAATGATCCAATGTACGTCAATTTTCAACGGCTTTCTCCTCTATCGTTATTGCCTGACCATTCATCAGCATGGCGAATAGCTCGGTACTTTTTGCCTGAAATGCCGGGATATCTTTTGTTTCAAGCTCGGATTCCATCTCATCGCGCAATTCTATCATATCCGGCAGACCCAGCGCGGCGGCAATAGCATACCATTGATAGGCTCTGGCGTAATCCGGCTCTTCCAGCAAGGTCGTGAAATAAACCGCATATTGTGGTATCGCGTCAAAATCACCTGTATTAATCCGGCCTAATAGCTGTTGTTCTACCCGTTTCAAGATAGGCGCGCGCTGTGTTTCATCCAGAATATCGGTTAGGTCATCTATGATATCTTGCGCCCGCTCAATCCCGCCCAGATGGGCAAGATAGGCCCAATAAAGCGCATCTATATAATTTTGCGGCCTGCCTTTGCCCGCTTTTAGCAGGACGGCCAAATTATACATGGCTTCAAATTCTATTTTTTCGGCCTCGCGCTCAAATAAATTCAACGCCTGCTGATAATCCTTATCTTTTACCGCCTGAACCGCGCGGGCAAAATCGCTTATTTGCGTGCTATCGCCCTGATGCCCGTTTGCGTGAACCGGCTGGGCTATCAGCAAAAAAGAAAGGATAAAACTCGTAACAAGAAACAGCGGAGCGGCTGGCCGTTTTGCCGAGCAGCAAACAGGCATGGCCATTATCGGCCTGCCATCATAACCAGCTGCAAATAAAAAATTCTAAGCTTGAATTTGGAGCCTGGCTTTTGTTCAAACACCACAACACGTGGACGCTGGCTATCCTGTTTTTGAAATTCCACCACGATATTTTCCGGCAAGCGCACCCCGTTTTTAGCCAGAGCGGTGATCGGGTTTGTCGCAAATTCATGGTGAAAAGCGGGGTCAATCCAGATGCGTGCCAGCGCTTTGCCCAGAATATCAGGCAGTAAATTGCGAACATCTTCTCTAGTATGGAACTCATGCTTCTCGCTATTTAGCGTAGCTGGCACCAAATCCTGTTTTTGCGATTTGACCACCACCTCGCGCGAGGGCATCGGGATAAGTGAGCGTGAATCACTATTTTTCATAATGGCAAGGCTCCAGAGTTTCCAATCCGGTCGAATATATAATGCTAAATTATTTTAGTCTTAACAAGTAGTTTAGATATCTCCCCCTTAATAGAGCACCTGTTCTGCTAACTAAAATGGGCAGCCAGATTTGGCATGATTGTTGCGTTGAACTCTTATCGGATTATCAGGAGATCACGAATGTTTTCAGTTATTCGCTCAGGTTTGGACGCCTCGCTAAAGCAGCTAGATGTATTGTCGAACAATATCGCCAATGCAAAAACCACAGGCTATAAGCGCTCAGATGCCTCCTTTCAGGATATCTATGCAGAAAAGGCAAGCTTTCTGGCACCGGGGCGAATCGGGCATGGTGCGACTCTGGATACTATTCGTCAATTTCGCTCGCAAGGGCCATTGAAGCAAACCAACCAGACACTGGATTTGGCTATCGAAGGGCAGGGGATGTTTGTCCTGAAGCGTGCCGCTGCCGCTGCCGGGGCGACCAACAGCTATACACGTGACGGGTCTTTCACGCTCGATAATGATGGATTTATTGTCTCCAGTGATGGTCAATATTTGCTTTCTGATCTGCAACAACCTATCCAGGTGCCGCGCTCTGCTGTGATTCAGGGACGCACTTTTTATCTGAATGATATTAATATTGATGAATTTGGCCGGGTGATTGCGCAAATGGGTGATAGCCAGGAACAGATTGTTGGCCGGGTCGGGCTGGCGCTTTTTTCTGACCCTACCCGCCTGACACCGCAAGGCAATAACCAGTTTACCGAAAATGGCGCTTCAGGCGCGGCTGAAATTGGCGGCCCTTTTGAAAATGGCTATGGCAAAATGATTTCCGGTGCCATAGAGCTGTCAAATGTGGATATGACCTCGGAATTGGCAGGGCTTATTCAAGCTCAGCAGGCCTTTTCCGGCTCATCCAGACTGATGCAGAGCGAAACCGATATGACCCGTCGTCTGATCGGCGGCTAAACGGTCTGGCCTTGCCAGCCGCTAGCGGCGGCAAGTGGAAGCATCCGGTATTTTTTATCACTATGGCGGATACAGGCGCAAAACAGGACATTACCTGATTGCCTCTGGCCGGTTCTGCTATCTTGCTAAATAATAGGAGAAAACAGAAAAAAAGGGGTTTATTGCCCCTTTTGGATAAAGTTTCTTAAGTGGGTTATCGCTGCCTTTTTGATTTGCGATACGCGGCCGGTTGACACCTCCAGCACTTCGCCAATTTCAAAGACGTTCATTTCCTCGACATAATAAAGCTGTATGACAAGGGCTTCCCGCTCTGGCAATGTCTTTAGAGCTTCTTTTAACAGGCTGTGCAGCTCTGTTTCATTTAATTCTTCTTCAGGGTTGTTTTCAGAAGAGGTGAACCAGATAGCAAACTGGTCATAGACAGAGTCGATAGATTGATGGGTATTGGCCTGAAAGGCAGCTTCCCATTCTATCAGCTCATCCTCGCTCATTTTCATTTCAGCGGCGATTTCCTCGCGGTCAGGCTGGCGCATAAGACTGCGCTCCAGCTTTTCGGTCGCCTCATTATATTTTTTCTTAATCTGGATGGTTGTCCGGCACAAATTAGAACTTTTTCGCAAATAATCGACGATCGCGCCGCGAATACGGATGCTGGCATAAGAGGCAAAGCTCGCCCCTTCCAGCGGGGTGTATTTCTGGGCGGCCACAATCAGACCTGTATAGCCAATTTGCACCAAATCCTCAATTTCGGTGATATGACGGGCACGGCCATGAATTTGCCAGGCGATTTTACGAACCAGCTCTGAATGAGTGCTTATCAGTTCATCCACATCGGGCTGTTTTTCAGCATAGGAATGTTTCATGCGACCTTCATCTTCCCGTCTCAGTTTCCGAAAAATCGGATACCTGTTGGCTCGTTCTGCGGTGCCTTGACAATCTCTTTTGCGGCCGCCTGAAAAGCGCGTGCTTCCGGCGATCCAGGCTGAGCAGATACAATCGGTGTCCGCTTTACAATTGACCGTCTGATGGCATTGGAAAGCGGTACCATACCGGCATAATGCAAATTTACGTCCAGAAAGCGTCTGCATATCTCAAAAAATTTATCAAAATTCTTTTTAGCGCTTGTCGAATTATCCGCCATATTAACTAACACACTGAAATTAGTTATATTTTTGTCAATATGGGCTGCTTTTATCAGAGAATAGGCATCTAAAAAACTTGTCGGTTCAGCTACCAGAACCACAACCGGGATAGCACAGGCACTGGCAAAAAACAGGGTGCTGTCCGAAGCGCCGGCAGGGGTGTCAACCAGCAGATAATCGATCTGGTCTTTCAAATCCGATAAAGATTGCAGCATCCGATAGCGTGCCTGATTATCCAGATTTAGCATTTCTATCAGGCCGCTGCCGCCGGCGATAAATTTCAATCCATCCGGCCCATCAGATAATATCTGTTCCAGCTTGACATCGCCTTGCAGAAATTCAGCCGCGTTATGTTCGGGATTGCGACCCAACAGGATATGGGCGTTGGCCATGCCAAAATCAGTATCAAATAGCACAATTTTTTTCCCGGCCTTTGACAGGGACAGCGCCATATTGACCGCACAGTTGGTTTTCCCGACGCCGCCCTTACCGCTGGTGATGGCAATTGATACAGTCATAGATATTTATCCGATCTGGCCGTGCCGTTATTTACTGAGGCAATGTGAAGTTTTCTTTAAGATATTGCGATAATATTTTCTGGCTTGCAAAGGCGATAGCCCCGACCACCGATTTTGTGCCGGAAAGCATCCCGATGCGCGCCTGGCCGCTATGCAGGGCTGAAAATTCTGCAGCTGTTGTTTCACATTCATCCAGCTTTGTCAGGGCGGTAACAGGTTTTAGGGCAGCAAATTGGTGCAAGGTTACATCGATCATCTTTGCCGAGCTGCCGCCCGGGATAGTCAGCACCACACCGCTATCCTGTATGCCCAGATATTCTGTTAATTCTGCCAGTTTGGCGACTGCATCTTCTGCGCCCAGCGTGACATCCACCACCATCATGTCAAAATCTGTCATCTTGTCAAAATCCTGGCCGGTGACCTCTTTGGCAAGGGGGCTTACCGAAATATTCAACAGCCGCGCTAGACCACGCAGACGTGTATCGGTCTCATTCATCGAGCCGCCAAGCGAGGCCAGGGCAACTTCCCTGCCGCGATGCGTTTCTTTTAAACTGGCGGCCAGCTTGGCTGCAAGGGTGGTACGACCAGAGCCAGATGGCCCAACCACAAAAATCACCCTTTTGGTCAGGATTTCTTCTGCACGGGGCAGAGTTAAATCTTCTGCCAGCATCTCCAGAAAGCCGGTCACGCCCGCCTCATAGCCAAGCCCGGCATAGGCAGGCTGAAGGGCAAAAATACTAGCCTGGCTAAAGCCGGCACGCATCAGCTGTATCGGGGTGCTATCCTGCAGGCTGCTATTGAGCCCATCAGCTGGGGTCAGCATCATCCCTGATAGCCGGGCTTCCAGCATTTCCATTCTATCAGCGATAAGCGAGATAGCCTGCATCATCGCTTGCTGGGCAGAGGCAGAGACAGCCTCGCTTGCCTGGCCGTTCATATTTTTAGAAGCAGATCGGCTGGCTTTCATCGCAGCAGCAGAGGCAGAAAGTTCTACCCCTTCACTTGCAAGCTTTGGCCGGCCGGTTGGCACTGGCCGCGAGGCTGCCGCAAATAATGAGCTGAATTCCGGTGTAGCTGCTTTTTCCGGCTTTTTGCCAGCTTGCATCGGGCTGTCATTAGAGGCACGCATGATGATTTTGCCATCGCGCTTTGTTGTGGACAGGATCAACGCATCCGGCCCCAGCTGTTCGGCGATTTGTTCCATGGCTGTGGCGGTATCTTCTGCCTGTACAGTCAGCGTTGTCATCTCTTTTTCTCCTCTATTTCTGCGTCATGCCATTTGTCAGGGACGGGCATCAGGACGCATCTGTGTCTTCACCGCTAATGGTGGCAACAACATTAATCTTTCGATTGTCCGGTAATTCGGTAAAGCCAAGTACCACCATGTCATCAATATGATGGCGAATAATCGCAGAAAGATGTTTACGAATAGCCGGCGATACAACCATCACCGCTGTTCTGCCTTCTGCTGATACCCTCTCAGAGGCTTGTGTAACCGATGTAATCAGCTTTTCTGCCAGCGCATTATCCAGCATCAGCCCTGCTTCACCTGACTGGCGTGCCATCTGGATCAGCATATGTTCCAGCTCGGAGCTGAGCGTGATAACCGGCAAGGGCTGGCTTAAAGGGGCAAGCTGCTGAATAAGCAGACCTGCCAGACCGGGGCGCAAGGCTTCGGCCGATTCAGCAATGGTTAAATTTTTGCCCGCCAGATTGGCCAAAGTTTCCAAAATTCTGCGCAAATCGCTAATTGGCATCCGCTCTGCCAGTAATTCGCGCAAGATACCTGTAAGCGAATGCAAGGGGATCAGCTTTGGTACAACAGACTGTACCAGGCTGGGGGCAGAGGCTGACAGATTATCCAGCAGGGCTTGTACATCATCTTGTCCCAGCAGCTCGCCGGCAAATTTATTCATCAGATGGCTGACATGGGTGGTCAGCACGGTTTCCGGCTCTACCACCACATAGCCGCTGCGTTCTGCTTCGGCCTGTTTATGCTGTTCAATCCATACCGCATCAATGCCAAAGGTAGGTTCTTTTACCTCAATGCCGGGCAGTTTCAGATTAGATTGCTCGCCTGGAATGGCCAGCTTTCTGTCTGGATACACCTCATCCTCGCCCACAATCGTCTGGCCGATACGCACCCTGTATTGATTGGCGTTCAGGCTCATATCATCACGCACCCGAACAGCGGGAATAACAAAGCCCAGATTGCGCGATATCTGCTTTCGGATACTGGTAATGCGGTTGACCAATGGCCCGCCTGTCTCTTCATCTACCATCTCGATCAGCCCGTAACCCAACTGAATGGAAACAGGCGAATTATCGGTTATATCTGATAAATCAATCCTGTCAGGGGCAGTTGTATCTGTACCATCTGCTGCGGCATGAGGGGCGCTGGTGCCAGTCGGCCCGCCCAATGCAGGGGGCGTGCCTGCCCCCAAGGGCAATTTATCATCGCTTGGGTTTAGTTCTGCCCGCCTAACCAGATAGGCAGTAATGCCTGCCCCAAGCGCGGCCGAAATAAAGAGGAAATTCGGCATACCCGGTACAAAGCCTATCAGCATCAACACGCCAGTGACAGGTATCCATGCACGTGACAGGCCAATCTGCTTGCCAATATGGGATGCCATATCATGGGTGCTGGAAACACGGGTAACAATAATCGCTGTTGCAATCGCCAGTAATAAGGACGGGATTTGGGCAACCAGACCATCACCGATAGATAAAAGTACATAGGATTTACCCGCTGATTCCAGCGATAAATCATGCTGGGCCAGCCCGACAATAAGCCCGCCAATAATATTGATGGCCAAAATCAGGATACCGGCAATGGCATCGCCTTTTACAAATTTGGACGCACCATCCATCGCGCCATAGAAATCGGCTTCCTGCGTGATTTCCTCGCGGCGTTGTCTGGCTTCATCATTGGAAAGGATACCGGCATTTAAATCGGCATCAATCGCCATTTGTTTGCCCGGCATCGCATCCAGGGTAAATCGGGCCGATACCTCGGATACACGCCCGGCGCCCTTGGTAATCACAACCAGATTGATAATCACCAGAATAATAAAGACAAAAATACCGACAGCGAAATTGCCGGCAATGACAAATTCACCAAAGGCCTCGATAACCCGTCCTGCCGCATCCGAGCCTTCATGGCCACTGCCCAGAATGATACGGGTAGAGGCCACATTCAGCCCCAGCCGCAACACCGTTGCAATTAATAGCAAGGTTGGAAAGCTGGAAAATTCAAGCGGTCGATGTGTATGCATCGCCACCATCAAAATCAGCAAAGATAATAAAATATTGGTAACAAAAAAAGTGTCTAGCAAATATGAGGGCAAGGGCAATACCATCATTGCCACCAGCACCAAAATGCCGATAGGCATGACAAAGCTGCCAAACAGGGAACGAATGCTGGTAATGCCCAGCCTTTGTAGCGTCATTTCCATGACAGGCTCCTGATGTCAGAAATCAGACATAAAGAATATTTATGCCAGTCCTGGTACTGGTTGTGGCTTCTCAAAATATTGATATTGCTCATCATTTTTGTATCTACCGTTAAAATTCCCTAACAGGCACAAAATGCCCCTCCAAAAACAAGGCAAATAACGTGCCAAAGAAGGCCAATCGGCATAAAGCCGGGGCTATCGCCTGATTTGGCATGGATGATGCATGATGGATGGCCAGATATCTATTGACCCTTAATAAGGATGGCGAGGCAGAAATGCGCTGCCTGGCTCCCGAAAAGAGGTCTGTGAAATGGTAAAAGATGCCAGGAGCGCGCAAATGAAAAATTGGACAAGCAAAAGCTTACTCACCCTAGCAGGGTTTAGTCTATTAGGTGGTTGCGGTCATATGACCAGCGCCTCGATGGATATGTTGCAATCGCAAAATGCGGCAGCAGAAATGGCGATGGTCGAAGCCTCGCAAACACAATCTGTTGTGACGCTAAAAGATGTATTGGACGCGGATAGTCAGGATATTCCAACCCTTACCGCGATTGGTTATGCGGTCACCTCCTCTCAGCCAGGGCGTAGTGAAGCTCAGAAAAGGCTGATGGCTATCCGTTCTGCCAGAATGGCAGCGATGCGCGATCTTGCCGAACAGATACATGGCCTGCAGGTGGATTCGAACACAACCGTTATCGATTTAATGGTGCAAAATGATACGTTCCGCGGCGTGGTTTCCGGAACTATTCGCGGGGCACGTACCGTGCGGATTAACCCGACCGGCTCAGATACTTATGAAGTGGTGCTGGAAATCGACCGTGAAATGATCGGCTATTTGATCGAAACAGCCCGTCAGGCAGCCTAACCGGCGCATATACGCGCTAAAACAGGCGATAAAGAAGGAAAAAAAGATGAGATTGTGCATCTTTGCGCTATTTGTCTGGACAGTCATCATGACTATCTTTTTGCCGCAGCTGGCCTTTTCAAAAGCTGTGCAGGCAACAGGCTTTCCTTCTGTTCAGATGGTCACGGTAACAGGACGTGCTGTTATTCAGCATGAAGAGGCCGTTGACGAGGCGCGCAATCTGGCGCTGGAAGATGCGCTTTATTATGCCGCATTAGAGGGCGGAGCCCAGGTGAATGGCTATAGCGCGGTAGATGAGACCACCAGCTTGCAGGAAATGTTTATTGTCCGTCCGGCCTCACGCATCCTGGATTATGCCATTACCGATGAGCTGCGCGATGATACCCATTATGAAGTGACTATCGAGGCGGTGATAGGCGATGTTCAGGCTAATGGCTGTCAGAACCGACCAGTGAGCCATGTCACCCTGTTTCGTCCGCACATCCAGCTGGGGTATGACCTGCCGCATTGGATGTCACAGATACCTGCCAGCCTGTCTAATGAAATGGCATTGGCACTGGCTGCACAACCCAAATTGCGGATAGAGGATGCGCGGACAACAGATTTTGCCGCTGCGACCACATCGGCAAACAGCTTTAATCAATATGATTATCGCCATTTAACATCCGGCCGGATAGAAATGCGCGATGGGGATGTGGGTATTGAAACTCATATTTCACTCACCGCCCAGAGCAAGCCAGAGCTTTTATCCAAAACCCGATATGCCATTATCAACTTAGATAGTTATGTAAGGCGTCCGGGTCATTCGATGGGCGAGCAAAAAATTTCAAATGATTTCAAAATTAAGCTGGGAAAAAAAAGCCCCTTTTACACAATAGAAACCTTTAGCCGCGAAAGCCGTGAAGCCATCCAAAAGCTGATAGAAAATGCCGCGATGGTGCACGCAAAAAAACTAGGCGAGACTATCACCTGTGCACCCATGAAAGCCCGGCTGGAACTGGTGAATGGCAAATTGCAAGCCCGGCTGGGCGCGCGTCAGGGGCTGGGGGCAGATCATCTGGCCTTTACAGATGATAAAACCACAAAATTCAAAATCCTGCGGGTTGCCGAAGCAGGGGATAATCTGGTTATTCTGGAACCGCTGGACAGAAGACAGGCGCTTGCTGATCTTGCCGGTACACAAGTGACCTTTCTGGAGTTTAAATCATGGCCATGATCTCTGTGAAAAAGCATCTTATTCCGGCATTTTGCCTTGCTAGTAGCCTTGTTTTGCCGGCACTAGCCGAACCAATGGTGGTGCTGGAATATCGCAATTCTGGCAGCGTAGAGCAAGGCGAGGTGAACACCCATCCCTTTCGCCTCGACCCCGATTATACAACCCGGCATCGGGTAAGGAAAAATGAAACCTTGAGCCATATCATCGCCAATTTTTATGGCGGCAGCGGGATTGATCGCGCCTTTGTCCAGATGGCGATTATCCGCAAAAACAGATCATCCTTTGTGCGGGGCAATCCAAATTACCTGTATGCCGATAAATTATTGCATTTGCCCTCGTTAAATGAAATTCGGGCGATGATCATCAAACAGCCTGCCTCTGATACCACTATCGAGGCGGGCGGGGATAATCGCGATCATATTTTCTTTTTTGGCGGGTAAGATGCGTGGCTGGATAATTTGTGCAAGCGCTATCGCATGGTTATTATCCGCCAGCTCTGGTTTTGCGGAAAAAATGCTAAGCGGGGCAGAGCTTCGCGCTGGCCTGACAGATTTTCTGGCCGAACAGGGCTATTTTTCCGATCCGGTTATTAATCCTGACCGTCTGTTCCGTCCATGCTACCAGCCTTTGACCTATAGCCCGCTTTTTGGCAAGTTTCAGACAGTTGAAATTTCTTGCCCCGATAGTTCGGGCTGGAAAATCGCTATCCGCACAAAAGCAGATATTTTGCCATCGACAGCCATAGCAGAACATACTGCCAGCCTGTCAAAGCCAAACGAAAATATTGCCTATGTGGCTGTGCGTCAAAGCCTGAAGAGCGGGGATGTGATCACCGCGTCTGATATAGAAATCATCAAGGGTAGCCCATCCGGATTTTCAGATTATTTTACTTCCATAGAAGCGCTAGTGGGACGTAAATTGAAACGTCGGCTTGGAATTGGTAAGATGGTCAGAGCCAGCCATTTAGAGGCAGACTGGATGGTGCGTGAAGGCCAGCCTGTCATACTGGAAAGCCAGTTTGGTCAGGTGCAGGTGCTTAGCGAGGGCCGGGCATTGGAAAATGCCCAGTGGGGCGAGATGGCACGGTTCTTGAATGTACGTTCTGGCAAAGAAGTTGTTGCAACGGTGATTTCTGAAAAAAAAGTGATTATCGGGGCTAAAAAATTATAAAGATATGTCGTTATGGGTAGTGTTAGGAGGTAACAATGGTTGATAGTGTGAAAAGCGCCATCAGTCGCATGGAAACGGTGAAAATGCGCCGGGCGGATGCTGCAGGATCGCAAGCATCGGCAACTGCGCCAAAGCCGGGCGGCAAAACAGATAGCGATTCAGTAGAGCTTAAATCTGCTGAAATGGCTGCTGCTGCGCGCGATATGGCCTCTGTTGCACCAGTTGATATGGACAAGGTCAACCGGATTAAGTCAGCAATTAAAGAGGGCAATTATCCAATCGATATCGATAAGATTTCTGACGCGCTGATGGATGCCTACAGAGAGATGAAGACGTAAAGCATAATCGCCTCACAGATAAAAAGGAGCAGGTTATGACTTCATCTCTCTCAATATCCGAATTTCTGGAAACCGCCAGGCAAAAGCTTGGGGGCGTTTCGTCATGTCTGAACAACTCCAGAGCCTTTGCCCGTGCCGTTACAGAATTTGATGACTGGCTGGAAGGCCAGCGCGAAACCCTCTCTCATGCAGCAGATTTGGATTATCATGCGCGTAAAGAGGTGGCCGATATCCTGCGCCAATTATCGCGTCTTGAGCTTCAGGCGCGCCATAATGCCAGTCTGGTAAGCGATATGCAAAAATATCTGCACGCAGATAGCGCCATGCCCTCCTATGCAACGCAGAACCCGGAGGCGGCAGATACGCAACACACAGCTGATGAGGGCGCAAATCTGCCAGCAGAGGATAATCTGCGCCCGGCTTCTGATTTTTCCCCTGGTTTGGGATTGCGCAGCCCCGCTGCACAGATTTATGCCCGGCAAAATCAGGCAATAGAGCAGGCTGGCCAAAAATAACCTGACCAAAAAACTGACAGGTAATAATCCGGCCGGAAATAATGCGGGTACATAACAGCCGGAAACAAAAGGGCAGGCGGGATAAAAAAGGCAGACACCGGTTTCAGCCGGCCAATTGACAAAAAGCCTTTCCATAGCAGATACTGTCATTAACGAAATCTTAAGGATTGCTGTGGTGAGCCTAAGCCTTTTTCTATCAAATTTTGGATTTGCAGGTCTGATATTGCTGGCCATTTTGGCGATCATTTTGATGATCAATAATTTCCAGAAAAAATCGCTCAATATATTGGGTCGTTTATCCTCGACCTATAATGATATTGAAACGGTTTTGGTACGGGTCACCAATTCTATCGACCAGATTAATACCCGTCTGACAGAGATGGATAATCGATTGCAAGAGCTGGAAGATGCGGCTGCCCGCCAGCAACAGGAAATTATTCGCCTTGCAGACGGCTTTCATTCCCAAAGCCAGATGAGCAAGGCAATCGAGCTGGCACGAAGCGGGGCGTCGGCTTCTGAAATTATGCTATCCACCAACCTGCCAAAAGAAGAAGCCGAGGCGATTGCCCGGTTTCATCGGGCGTAATTTTACCGATCTTGATTTTTGGCTTTCACCCTACAGGGTAAAGACAGAGACCTTGCAATTTGCGCGGCTATAGCGGTTTTGTAGCTGAACAGATAATGCACCTGTTTTGCGGTTCAGCTTTAGCGTGCCGTCACTTGTGCGGATAAGGGCAATCTGGCTGGAAATTTCCTCGATAATGCCGGTGCGCTCGCCATCATAGCCAAAAATTTTCACTTCCTTGCCCTTTTTGGCGCTGCGGATAATGATTTCGGCAATATTCAGCTGGCTGTTCTGGCAGCTATATTTTTCATGGCGAAATCGCTCCAGCTGGCAAGCGGAAAGACTGGTCAGGATAACCGCGCCTAAAAGGCTGGAGAGGATTTTATGCCGCAGATTACGTGCTGCTTTTTTAGCCTGTCTATTTTTGTTCATCCGCGCGGTCATCATCTTCTGTCTCTTCACCAGCCTCTGTTTCTGCTGTTTTTGCTGTTTCTGCCTCCGGGCTGGCTTCTATTGCCTCTGCGGGTGTATCCGCATCAGTCTTAATATCTGTTTCAGGTGAGCCGGTTTC
>CBFIAD010000045.1:0-17232 GCA_965660495.1 Puniceispirillaceae bacterium (SeqCode) | reverse complement strand
GATCAGGCGGAAAAACCGGATAGATTCAAAAATCACCGAAAAAACAATGCCTATTGTGGTAAAAATCGCAACTATGGAACAGGCAATGAGGCCGATAAAAATGATCCGCTCTACCGCGTTTCTGGCTCTGAAATTCAGTTCGATCAGCCGAATACCATAAAGGCTGCACAGCAATGAGCTGGCAATGGCCACAAGGCTCAAAACCATATTTGACGATGATTTCCAGCTGATAAACTGGGCAGCGCCCTCTGTTACCCACCCTTCAACCTCGCCAACTGAGATGCCATCTGCCAGATTGTAAATTTGGGCCAGCGCAACAGAAGCGGAAAAATCTGCTGAAAGGGTTAGGGCATCCGGCAGGGAATTAAGTAGCATCATATCTAGGATTATGCTCTCGCTTACCAGCCAGGCAGCCATGATGAGCAAGGGAATGATCAGGCCAAGAAGGGCAGGAAAAAGACCATAAAAAACAGGCAGAGAGTTCGGGCGGCTTTGGGCAATATTTGCCTGCCTTATTATGCGCGAACGGCCGTAAAAATACGCGATAATGGCGATGCAAACACAAATAGCGATCAATTGAAAATTTTGCATTACCGTCCACCAGTTAAAAAAGACGTGCCGCATCATAAAAAATGCGACACGCGTAATTGGTTCTGAAGTTCATTACTTCTTTAATATATCGGCTGTCAACTTTGGCAGCTCTACCATGGCTTTGGCATAGGCTTCACGCTCTGCTTCCGGCATTGGAACCATGCCGTTATCTGCAAGAGCGCCATCGTCACCCCAATGCTTTGTCCATTCTTTCATATATTCTGCCATGCCTGGAATAACATTCATATGTTCATGCTTTACATAGAACCATAAGGCCCGCGAAATGGCATAGTCACCGCTGGCGATCAGTTCAAAATCTGCTGGTGTGCCATCGACCACGGCGCTTTGCAGTGTATCGCGGTTTTGATCCAGATAGGAAAAGCCGAAAATTCCGAAAGCGTCTTTATCTTCCTGCAGCTTTTGTACGATCAGATTATCCCGTTCGCCCGCTTCTACATAGGCGCCATCAGTACGCATTGGACGGCAATGTTTTGCCTTTGCACCGATAGCCTTCAATGCTGCTTTGGCGTTCTTGCTTTTGCCGCAATAGGCTTTTTCATTCACCATTTCGGCAAAAGAGGCGCGGGTGCCGGAGGTTGTTGGCGGGCCATAAACGCGGATTTCTACATCTGGGTAGGCCGGGTTGATATCGCTCCATTTCTTAAAAGGGTTGGCAATCCACTCTTCACAATTAAAATTGCGACCTTTGACGCCGTCACAAGCAGAGATTTCAGCTGTTAACGCCATGCCCAAATCATGCTTTGAGATCTCCAGCGTTGCTCCTTCCAGTGAGTTGGCCACTGCGATACCGTCATAGCCTACTTTAATCTCTGTCAGCGTCACGCCGTTCTTGTCACAATATTCCAGCTCGGCTGGCTTCATCCGCGAAGACGCATTGCCGATATCAATAAATTCTGTACCGATACCGTCACATACGCCCTTTTTACCTACAGAAGAGCCGCCTGATTCGACAACAGGAGTCTTGAAATTGGGGTTCTTGCCCATTTCTTCGGCGACGATGGTCGCAAAAGGCAGAACAGTGGATGAACCTGCAAGACTGAGCTGGTCACGCGCTGAGGCCGCACCAGATACCAGCAATGCAGCTGTAAGGGTTAACAATAATTTCTTCATGGAACTCTCCAATAGGCAGTTTTTTTTGATGGCCTAATATTGTTCGCATTAATGACATGGATATTACAAATATGTGACAGTTATGTTACAGACAGGTCTTTTCGGGCGTGGCATTTCGTTTTTGTTTTGTCTTTATTTCTTTTCCGAGTTCATGCTTCCGATAAAATTTTGCTGCCGCCAGGCCTCATACAGGATGATGGCTACCGCATTGGATAGATTAAGGCTGCGCGAGCCGGCACGCATTGGCAAGGCCAGCTTTTGTTCGCTTGGCACCGAATCCATAATATGCGGGGGCAGGCCATGCTGTTCCGAGCCAAAAACAAAGCTATCTGCCAGCTGATAGGCGTTCTGGCCATAACAGCTTTCGCCATATTTTGTGACCAGCCAAATTTTGCCGCTTTTTTTCTGGTGTTTATATTTATCAAAATCCGGCCAGCTTTTGACCTTTGCCAGCTCTTTATAATCCAGCCCGGCTCGCCGACAGGATTTTTCATCCAGCCGAAAGCCCAAAGGTTCGATCAGGTGTAAATTTGCCCCCGAATTTGCGCATAGCCGAATGATGTTTCCCGTATTGGGGGGAATCTGTGGCTGGTGCAAAACCAAATCAAACATGATTAGCAACCAAATTATGAATGAAAGACTAACAAACAATTAATTTTTAGCCCCGGAACGAAGAAATTTCACTTTTTTCCGGGTCTGTTTACCGAATGTTAGGATTATTGTGCCTACACTGCCTGCCTGAATCAAGTTTCTTGCAGGAGTGTTTTTATGTATCGAAGCCCGTTATTGCTGCTCTATTTTTTGCGAAATAGTCTGGCGATCCTTGTTTGGCCTCTATCGCAGATAGCGCGACAAGTTATATCTGTTATTTTTATGGGTCTGTTGACGGGGCTGGCCGCGACCAGTGCCGCCGCCCAAAATACGCAGGTAAATCCAGATCTTGCCAGCCCGTTTGGATTATCTGTCCGTCAGGGGGCGGTGATTGCCCGGCCGGTTGCCGTTTCGGTGGCGGTACAGCGCAGCCTGTTTGATCATCCGGCTATCCAGGCTGGGCGCGCGCGCACCTGTCAGGCGCTGTATCGTCTGGGATTGAACAGAGCAGAGGCGCGTCCGCAAATTTCTGGCTCTATTTCCGGTCAGCGTCAATTATTCGGACATTATAAATCCTCTAACAATACCGATAAGGATAGTGCCGAAGCCAGAGGCGTTTCCGAGCGCGAGCTGAATGTCTATGATGTCGAGGTTAATCTGCGCCATAAAATATGGGACTGGCATGTCACCGATAATCGGATTCGCTCCGAACAGCTGGCCTATGCCGAAATCCGCGCCCCGCAAGATGGCACAGTCTCTGCTTTGCATCTGAAAACAGAAGGGGCGGTTGTGCAAGCAGGTTCTGTGTTGGCAGAAATTGTCCCCGAAGAACAGGGGCTGACCATAAGAGTAAATCTGCGCCCTGAAAATGTGGCGGATGTCTATTTGGGGCAAGGGGCGCGTATATCCCTTTCAGCCTATGATGTATCGCGCTATGGCAGTCTGGCAGGGGTGGTGGAAAATGTGGCCAGCAATACGACCGAGCGTGAAGGTCAGCCGCCTTTTTATGAAACCATTATCACCGTCCCGAATCCGGTTTTTACAAAAACCGGCCAGTCAGCGGAAATCATTCCCGGCATGACCGTGGTGGTAGATATTATTGGCGGCAAGCGCACCGTTCTGGATTATATTCTAACCCCGATTAATAAAGCGACTTCGGTAGCCTTTAGAGAGAATTAGCAAAGTTAGCCTAGTGCTTTTTTAACGCGCTGTTTAAATCCAAAGCTTGTCCGATTGACAGGCTTTGGCTATTTTGGGGGGTATGAACGCAGATATGCCCACCCCGTTAATTGATGAACCGGCAAGACCGCTTATTCTGGTTGGCAACGGGGCATATGATACTGCCATGCTGGCAAAATTTGCCCCGCTTGGCCCGGTGGTGGCCGTGGATGGTGGCTATTATGGATGCCGAATTGCGGGCATCACCCCGGATTTACTTATCGGGGACATGGATTCGGTTGCCGCAGAAGATTTAATCGATGCCCGAACAAGGATGCGGGTACATCCGCTGGCAGAACAGGATAGTACCGATCTTGAAAAAGCCCTTCGCCATATTCGCGCCCCGGCTATTCTGGGCTTCGGATTTTTAGGTAAACGCCTCGATCATAGCTTGGCCGCCCTTAGCGTTTTAGCTAGATATGCACACCAGCATCGGGTGATTCTAGTAGGCAGTGATGATGTGCTGCATATTACCTCTGGCCGCTTTAAAATGGCGATGAAGACAGGTGACAGGCTGTCTGTCTGGCCTATCGGGCAGGTGAATTTTGCCCATTCCGCTGGCTTGCACTGGCCGCTGGATGGGCTGGCGATGGCGCCCGATAAACAGGTCGGCACCTCCAATAAGGCCGCTTCAGAAATGGTGGAAATACAGCCCGCCGATAGCCGGCAGGCTGCCTATGCTATCCTTGCGGAAAATCACTATCTGGAAGAGATGCTTTCTTACCTGCTGGCCGTGTCATCACCATCGGATGCGCCATAGGTGCGCTGGCGCAGAAAATTGGTAATTTCGGTGCGATTGGGAAAGCCAGCCAGTTCCGAAGCGTGGATGGGTGGGCGAAAAGTGACATCTACACAGCCATTCATCTGTTTGCAGATTTCCCGAAACATCAAGGAATAGCCCAGCGTTACCGATAAGCGGCGCGCCATCTGGTAAATCACAGAATTACGGCCATTAAAATAAAATGGAAGAGTGGTGGTGTCTTTGGTTTGCGCCAGCTTGGCAGCAAAGGTCTTCCATTCAGAATCAAAGGCAGGGCCGATAAAATTAGGCGCAAGCGAGATGCCGCCTGCCGGGAAAATAATCACCACCCCGTCCTCTTTTAAATGCTGTTGTGCGGCGCGGCGGGTTTCCAGATTGGTCTGAAGGGCGGTTTCTGTTTCAGAAAAATCAATAGGCAGAATTTTGTCCTTTACCGCGGGTGCCTGGCGTAACACCTGGTGGGTGATGATTTTATAATCCTGGCGTATTTTGCCAATAATTGAACATAAAATCAGCCCGTCAATCACCCCGAAAGGATGATTGGCGATCACCAATAGCCGCCCGGTTTTGGGGATATCGATAGCGGTCTCTCTGGTGATATTATAGGTGATATTCAGCCGCTCTAATGCATCTGACCAGAACAGCTCGCGCGGGCGCGCATCATCGACATAATCAAAATAGATTTTTTTAATTTTTGGCTGGCCGGTTACCTTTTCCATTGCCCGAATAAAGGAATTGGCTAGCGGCCCCATTTCCCCGTCTGCAAAAGAAAAAATAGGATGGGCATCTATTTTGGATATCGCTGTCATTTCTTCGGCTGGCTGCATATCTTTATGACCTGTATCTCAAAAAAATTGCCGCTACTAGTTTTTCATACCGCATATTGCAGCACAATCCAAATCAGACCAAAGCTGGTAATCATCATTAGGCCCGGGCTTAGGGTGTTTGAACGCCCGCTTAAAATGCGGATGGCGACATAGGTCAGGAAACCCACACTGATACCGGCCGCAATCGAAAAGGTAAGCGGCATTAGAAACACAGTCAAAACCACCGGTAGGGCAACCGACATATCTTCCCAGTTTATCTGGCACAATCCGCCAAAAAACCCTATTGCCACATAGATCAAGGCAGGGGCGGTTGCAAAGCCCGGAATAGAGGAAAAAAGCGGCTCAAAAAATAAACAGGCCGCAAATAATACCGCTACGGTTACCGCTACTAGCCCGGTGCGACCGCCAGAACGAAGCCCGGCCGCACTTTCCAGATAGGTCGTCATGTTCGATGTACCAAGCAGACTGCCAAAAATACTGGCAGAAGTATCGGCCAGTACGGCTTTATCCAGATTTTTAATTTTGCCATCTTTTTCTTTCAGGCCTGCCGGTTCGGCAATGGCGGTTAATGTGCCGGTAGTATCAAAGAAATCGACAAAGAACATCACAAATACCACCGATAAAAAGGCGGTGGTCGTCAGAGCCGAAAAATCCAATGAAAAAGCCGCACTGGCCATAGGCGGGCTGGAAATTATCCCGTTAAAGCTGGCCATGCCGGTAAGCCAGCCAAAAACAGACAGACCCAAAATGGTGATTAAAATACTGCCTTTGATGCCCAGCCTGTCCAGCGCGGCCATCAGAACCAGCCCGACAAGTGCCAGCATGGTTTGCGGGTTATCCAGCCGGCCCAGCCCGACCAGCGTATCCGGATTATCAATAATTAGCCCCGCCCCTTGCAGTCCTATCATGGCTAAAAACAGGCCAATCCCTGCGGTAATGGCAATCTGCATTTCTGCTGGAATGGATAAAATAAGCCAGCTGCGAATGCGCGTGATGGAAAACAGAAAAAAGGAAAGTGATGAGACAAAAACAGCTGTTAATGCCTGTTGCCAGCTCAAGCCATATCCCAGAACAACCACAAAGGCAAAATAGGCATTAAGTCCCATGCCCGGTGCAACCGCCACCGGCCATCTGGCATAAAGCCCCATTATCAGCGTGCCCAGTATGGTGGCCAGTATGGTAGCGATAAAGCCGGCGGCAAAATCTATTCCCGCCTCGGACAGGATGCCCGGATTAACCGCGATAATAAAGGACATGGTCAAAAAAGTGCTCAAGCCAGCAGAGAGTTCTATTGCTAAAGAGGTTTTATGTTCTTTTAGATGGAAAAAGCGCTCTAACACGTAAATATCCTTTTATGAGGGATGTCTATAAAAGCCGTCTGTTTTGTCCTGTCAAAGGGTTATGTGCAAAATATATGTCATTTGCCTATAAAACTGCCCCTTTATACTGGCAATAATCCAGAATTGCGATTATTAATTGGCTATAGCTTTATAATAAGCGCGCTATTTTTTTTAAGGTGCGCCCGCGCTATCCGATAGAGGAGATAAAAAATGTTGCAACGTTCTGCGTTTACCCTTAGCGCCCCTGCGCCAGCGATGGCCGGGCAAATCTCGCGCCATATGGCTAATGGCTGGCTGGGCGAATTGTTTATGTCTCTGGCGCTTATGGCAGCGGGTGTGGGGATTTTGGCCGTATCTGCGCGTATTCAGGTACCGTTTTATCCTGTCCCTGTTACCATGCAGACATTAGCGGTGATGGTGATTGCCATGGCCTATGGCAGCAAGCTTGGCACAGCGACCCTGTTCAGCTATTTGCTGGCCGGATTTTTAGGCGCGCCTGTATTTGCCGGCGGGGCGGGTTTTGCCTATATGGCAGGGCCAACAGGCGGCTATCTGGCTGGTTTTCTGGCATCCGGTGTCGTGCTGGGCGGATTGGCTGATAGAGGCTGGACACGCAACTGGCAAACTACCGCTGCGGCGATGGTTATAGGCACAGCCATTATCTATCTGCTGGGGATTGCCTGGCTAAGCCAGCTTATCGGTTTTGACAAAGCTATCCAGTTTGGCCTGATACCTTTTATTTATGGCGATATCCTGAAGCTGGTTATCGCAGCAGTATCTGTTCCTTTTATGTGGAAGCTGGTTGCAAAGCTGACAGCTAGAAAATAAAGCCTATCTGGAATGACAGGGAAAAAGGCGCTGGAAACAGCGCCTTTTTTATGCGCCAAAGATTAAGGTGATAAGATATAAAAAGGCCGGAACTGTGACACTGGCCAGCAAGGTTGTCACCATGATAGCGGTGGCCGAACGCCCGCTATAGACGCCGTAATATTCGCTCATCGCAAAGGCATTGGCAGCAATCGGCAAACAGGTAAACAGAACCGCTACCTTTATCCACAAAATATCAATCGCGCCATTACCGGCCAGATGGGCGTGCAAAAATACCGCGATAATCAGCAATGGGTGCAAAAATAGCTTCATCAAAACCAGCAGGCTTAACTCAGCCCAGGCCTCGCGCAAGGGCTGGCCAACCAGGGTGATGCCAAGGGCAAACAGAGCCGTGGGGGCGGCTGCCCCTGCCAGAAATTTCAGGAAAATATCGGGCATGGCTGGCAAATTCAAACCACTGGCAGAAAAGGCAACCGCTACCAAAACAGATAACAAGAGGGGGTTTCTGGCCAGCGAGACAATATTTGTCCATAAAAGGACGCCCAGACCTTTTGTCTGGCCATCACGGGTGAAAATACTGGTAAGCACCAGTAATAAAATATTATTTGATACCAGAATAAGCGCCATTGGCACCGCCACATCTGGCCCAAAGGCCAGCAAGGCCATCGGAACGCCAATATAGCCAAAATTCGGATAGGCTGCATTTAGGGCAAACAGGCCGGATTCAGCCGGCTTTAATTTTAAAAATACCCGGCCGAGAAAGACAGCGATTAAAAAGACAAAGATGGTCACACCCTCATAGCGAAGCAGAAATTCCAGATTGAGGATATTGGTCATTGGCCGCGAGGTGATCGCCACAAACATAAAAGGCGGCAATACCACGAAAAACACATAGCGCGATAAAATCCGGCCATCTGACCAGGAAAACCATCCTTTCAGGCTGGCAAGGCTGCCCAGCAAAATAGCGGCAAAAAACGGAATGGTAAGAGACAGAATTTCGTACATGAAAACGCTATTGTGATGTCAAAAAGATGAAATGGGCGCAAGGCTATTTATGATATAGACGAGCTGGTACAAAAAATATATACGCCTTGCGGTAACAGGGCGTCAAAGAACAAATCCTGACCAGCCTTTTAGGGCGTGTTTTTTTTGTGCGCGGCAAGCCATGGCCTCAGAGGAAGGCTGGCTTACTCTGAGTTGCGAAAATCAGCTATCTAGAAATTGTCATTTGCCGGCTTTGGCGTATCCTGATGCTCGCCAATAAAGACGGGTTCTTCCAGCAGATCAAGTGCCTCTGCACTATCCATCACCTCTGCCTCGCCGGAAAATTCGATAAGCTCCAGCAATTTGTCTTCTGCCGAGGTGTGTTCATCATGTAAAACCGTCACCGCTACCAGCGCAGCGATAGTGGTGGTTAACAGTCCAGTGGATTTCGGATGGTGTGCAGGGAAAGGAATAATATCTGCACGGGCGGGTAAATCACGGTCAGATGGCTGCATTTTTATGCTCCTTCTTGGCTGAATGACTGCTAGAAATCCGGCCGATAGCCTCTGCTACCAGCTGCGGTTGGCACAGTAATATCGACGAATTATGGACGGAAAGTCTGGAACGGCGCGTCTGGCGCAAACCCCAACAAGTTGTGTTACAAGCTCGGTGTTCCATACTAGATACAGTATAGGGCTAAAATGTCACTTTCGTGAAGGGTAAAGTAAAGAAATCTCGATTTTTACCAATCCAGCCCGGTTTTTCGGCGCGTATCTGTTACAAACCTATAAATTTTTTATTTTTTTGAAAGCGGTGAAATGGATTTATTTGCCCAAATATCAGCCGACACACCCCAGGAGCTGACGCGCAGAGTTGGGCTTGAAACGCTAAAAGCCTTTCTGCCGCTTGCCGGGGCACATTATGCGGCCAAGCGTAATTTTGACAAGGGGCGCGGCCAGCATCTATCTGTTTCCTGTCTGTCTGGCTATGTTCGAAGGCGTCTGATTACCGAGACAGAGATTTTACAAGCTGTTCAGGCACAACATAATTTTTCCGCTTCAGAGAAATTTATATCAGAGGTTTTCTGGCGTACCTATTTTAAGGGCTGGCTGGAAATGCGCCCATCTATCTGGTCACAATGGCTGGCAGAGATGCCAGCTGGCCTGTCTGATAGCCGATATTTGCACGCCTGTTCGGGCAAGACAGATATTGCCTGTTTTAATGAATGGGCAGAAGAATTGCGCGAGACAGGCTATCTGCATAATCATGCACGGATGTGGTTTGCCTCTATCTGGATTTTTACCCTGAATCTGCCCTGGCAGTGGGGGGCGGCATTTTTTATGCAATGGCTGCGCGATGGCGATCCGGCTTGCAATACATTGAGTTGGCGCTGGGTGGCCGGCTTGCATAGCCGGGGCAAGCATTATCTGGCACGCGCCGAGAATATCGAAAAATTTACCCAAAACCGCTTTGCTCCCTATGGTGAGCTAAATGAAGATGCCATGTCCCTTATGGGGGCTGAGCCACCCCCGGCCATAGAGCCGCATTGGCCAGAGCCGCCAGCGAAAAAACGTTATTTATTGTTGGTACATGGCGAGGATTGTCATCCGGAAAGCTGGAAATTGCCCGGTGCGCCAGAAGCGGTGATAATTCTGCCTGGCTGGATGGGTAATCTGGAACTGGATAGCCAGAATTGGCTGAGGGACAGAGGTCTAGACAGGCTGGAAGATACCGCAATGGCCGATACCGCCAACCGGGCAAAAGCCCATTTTGATTGCCCGGTTCATATGCTTGCGTCAGCAGAAGAAGGCGCAGCTGAAAAGATGGATAGGGCCATGCTGGCCCGGCAGATATCGGAACTGGCCAGCCAGCATGATGTGCAAAATTTGGTTACCTCCTACCTGCCAGTAGGGGTATGGCGGCAAAATTTTACCATGCTGGCCGAAAGCCTGACGCCAGCAAATATCCATATTGACCAGCTTATAAGGAACTATGACCGGTTATGTTGGCCACACGCAAAGCGCGGCTTTTTCCCGTTTAAGGAAAATATCCCGCGCTGGCTGAGTGATTTTTTATAAAAAAATAGAGGCTGGAGATATTGCCTAGTTGGTAATCCGGCGAATCATCACCCGGCCAGCCGGCTTATTATTCACATTGCGCACTGTTTCGGTTGCTTGCGAATATACAACGGTTTCCACGCCGAAATTATCCACCACATTTACGCGCGCGCGAATACGGTTGCCAACAAAGGCTTGTGATAATTGCAGGCTACGCTGGCTCTCGCTACCCATAACAGCTTCCCAGGTTCGCCCGTCTGTTGAACGCTCCCAGATAGAGGCCATGCTGGCAATGCCGTCAAAATCAGATAGTGTGCTGGTGTTCAGCGTTAATTCTGCACCTTCCACCACGCGGCCACGCACCACAACCTCGCCCTGCAATGGGTTGTCAATATTGGCCACCGCTTCAGACGGGTCTGAAACAAGTGTTTCGCGTGTACCAAAGCCGTCAATATAGCTTACCACCGCACGATAGCTGAAGCCAACATCGGACTGAGAAAGCATCAAGGTGCTGTCAAACTGGTCAGGCACATTTTCCCAATTGGTACGCTGGGAAGAACGCTGCCAAATCAGCGCCATCTGGCCGATCCCATCTTCATCTGTAATACGGCTGGTATCTACAAAAAGGGCGCTTTCCTCTTTTGCCTCGCCCTGAATTTCAGGCATACCGATAGGACGGTCATTCACATTCAGCACCGGCTTTGAGGCCGGGCTGATCATCATTTCGGCATTACCCTGACCATCAACATATGAGATTTGCACGCGCAGATATTTTCCAACCTCTGAATCACGCGGGGTAAAGCTGGACTGGATAGCCCCTGGAATAATCATCCAGTTACTGCCATCTTCTGATATTTGCCATTGTACCTGAATAGAGCCGAGCCCGTCGCCATCAGCCAGCGAATCAACATCAATTACCAGCTCGTCATTTTCGACCGCATCAAAGCTGTCATCGCGCTGGCCGGCATTGCCGCTGCCATTGCTGGCATTATTGCTGGCGGTGTTTGTGGCTGATCCGGATGCGCTTGTGCCAGAAGATGCTGCGCCAGATGTAGCTGTCCCGGAATTTGTGTTGCTGGTCGCGGTGGCCGCACCATTTGGGGTTGAGGCGGCTACTTCTTCTGCCTTGATATCGGGGTCGCCGCCTGCCAGGCAGCTGCCTGCAGCAATAAAACTGGCACCCATGATTAACAGGCCTGCGCGCTTCAACATCTCTTTGCTCCTCAACTCAGACTTGTTCTTTAGAGACTTTTAAATCTCTTGCTCCAAGAGACCGAACTTCTAAACGACTAGGATCATACAGTTTCTTAATATTATTAACAAACTATTAAAATCCTTGTCACTCTCTCTTATTTTGCATGAAAAATCAAGAATTGGATCATCCAAATGCTTCCACCGCATTGAATTGTAAGCTATAGAATAGATTTACACCCTAATCTGGCGGCCTTGCGAGGCTGAATTTACCGTATTTGGGTGCTTTTTGTGGTTTTTCACGCGATAATGCAGTGTGTCAGACAATTTCACCTGAATGGGAAAAGCCCTGGATTTACGCAATATTCATCAGTTAAGAGAAAAAATATGAGCCAGTTAAAGTTAGAAATATGTCAAAAAATCGCAGATGCGGCACTCGCTTCTGCCGGAGAATTAAAGTTAAAGCCGATTTGTGTGATGATTTTGGATGCGCGGGCCAGTTTGCGTCTGTGCGTGAATCAGGATGGCACTTCTATTCACCGTCACCGCATTGCCCATGGCAAGGCAAATGCCGCCCTGTCGCTGGGCATGGGGTCAAGGGCGCTGGGCGACAGAGCAGAGGTGCAGGCCTATTTCATTGATGCGGTTGGCCGGATGATGGATGGTGATTTTATCCCCGTACCGGGCGGTGTGCTGATAAAAGATAGCACAGGCGCAATTTTAGGTGCGGTCGGAATCTCGGGCGATTTGTCCGATAATGATGAAAAAGCAGCCGTTGCCGGCATTGAGGCTGCTGGGCTGATAGCCGATACAGGTGCGTAATACTGGCATTTAAAAGCGTTTACAGGGAATGTAAATTAGCCTGTCACTCTGGCGTCATATTTGCTAGCAACAGGGTAAAAAATGGTCAGGGTTTGCTGGCTGTGCATGAGGCGAGCTAACAGAATGCCAAAAAAGGAAGTGGGTCTTTTATGAATATTTATCGTGCCATTAAAGAAGAAATGCTGGTGCCTATTCACCCTGCCGGATGGCCATTTATAGCCCTTTTTTCAGCGATTACGGTGATGGTTGGTCTGGTTTTTGAGCCATTTTTCTGGATAGGCATTCCGGCCAGCCTGTGGTGTTTATATTTCTTCCGCAATCCAGAGCGGGTGACCCCGCCTGACCCGCTGGCTGTTATTGCCCCTGCAGATGGCCGTGTCCTGTCTGTGGGCGAGGCTGAATTGCCGCCCGAGCTGGATTTGCCGGAGGGGCGCTGGCGCTGTATTTCGATTTTCATGAATGTGTTTGATGTGCACGTTAATCGCAGCCCTATTGCCGGCAGGGTAGCCGACAGCCATTATGTAAAAGGCGCATTTGTTAATGCCAGCCTGGATAAGGCCAATATCGATAATGAACGCCTGGCTCTTACTCTTGAAACCGATCATGCCTCTGTGTCGAAAATTGGCTGTGTGCAAATTGCCGGTTTGGTTGCGCGCCGGATTTTATGTGATGTGGATGTTGGCGACAAGCTGGCCGCAGGCCAAGTATATGGGCTTATTCGTTTTGGCAGCCGGGTCGACATCTGGATACCTGCCTCGATAGATGCGCTGGTATTGCCCGGGCAACGCACATTGGCCGGCGAGACTATTCTGGCCAAATTGCCAGCTATAGCAAAACAGGCCAAAGCCAAAACAGTGCGAGAATCTGTGGTGAAAAGCGCGAATAAAACGGTGGCCAAGGCAAAAAAATCGGCCAGCCCGGCAGTGGTAAAAACAGCTAAAAAGCCAACATTAAAGGTGGCAAAAAAAGCTGTAAAAAAGGCTTAAGGGATAGATAAAGGCCATGGCAGAAAAAAAGGCAAATACCCAAAAGCCAAATCCGGTGAAGCGCAGAGCGTTTCGTTCGGTTTCGATGAATTGGCTATTGCCCAATATGCTGACCATAGGCGGGCTGGTATCCGGGCTGACCGCTTTGCGCTATGCGCTGGATGGAAAATGGATGGCAGCGGTTGCGCTGATTGTTCTGGCGGCTATTTTTGATGCGCTGGACGGGCGCATGGCCCGCTTGCTGAAATCAACCAGCGCGTTCGGCGCGGCACTGGACAGCTTGTCAGATGCGGTGGTTTTCGGGGTTGTCCCTGCTTTATGTCTGTATTTATGGGCCCTTCAGAGCTCGGGCAATTTTGCTTGGGGGACGGCCCTATTTTTTGCCGTATGTATCCTGCTGCGCCTGGCCAGATTTAATTCGGAGCTGCCAGACAGACCGGAATATACACAAAGCTTTTTTGTCGGTATTCCTGCCCCTGCTGCGGCTTTTCTGGTGTTAACCCCGATTGTGGCGGAACGTATCTTTCAGGCAAAATGGCTGATTGACGAGACAACCGTGTCCCTGGTGCTTATTGCGGTTGGGGCAGGGGCGGTCAGCACATTGCCCACCTTTAATGGCAAAACCCTCAAAGTGCCCAGCCATGCCATCTTGCCCTTTCTGGCCTTTATTGCCCTGTTGGGGGCGATGGTGGCGATGCGGCCCTGGGCGGTATATCTGGGGCTGGCTGGGCTGTATCTTGCCAGCTTGCCGATATCCTGTTTGGCCTATCTGCGCCGTCGCCAGAATTTTCGCAAACGCCAGGCGACCTCGGAATAAAGCCTGTTTTAACCTTTTTCGCTACAAGATAGTTATGGGCAATAGGCATGGCACAGAGTTTGTGCTAGCCTTTTTTATCTGGATATCTGTCTGGCTGGGGCAGGAAAGTTTCAGAATAAAAAACTAACCAATAAGCGCACAAGAGACGGGAATGACGGAAACACTTCTAGATAAATGCCTGGCAAAGAATATCCGCATGACCGCACAGCGGCAGATCATCATAAAAGTTATTGAAGGCTCGGATGACCACCCGGATGTGGATCAGCTTTATTTGCGTTCGGTTGCCGAAGATAACACCATTTCCATTGCCACTGTCTACCGCACGGTTAAATTGCTGGAAGAAGCCGGGGTCATTGAAAAACTGGAATTTGGCGATGGTCGTGCCCGCTATGAAGAGGCACGCGAGCATCATGAACATCTGGTCGATGTCGAGACAGGCGAGGTGATAGAGTTTTTTCATGCAGAGCTGGAAGCCCTGAAAGAAGAGATTGCCCATAAAATGGGATATGAGCTGATTGACCATAACCTTGAACTTTATGGTAAAAAAATAAAGAATAAGTAAAAAAGTTTTTAAAAATATGACAGTCTGAAATGCATCGGGGGAGGGGTTTATGATGTCAGTGATTTGGGGACGGTTTACGCTTTGGGCGGCTATGGGGCTGGCCAGCATTGCCGGTGCAACTTTGGGGCTGTTTTTTCACCCCTCTTTCTGGATTATCGGGGCAGTAGCTTTTGCGCTATTTTTGCTGGGCTGGATGGATTACAGCCAAAAACAGCGCGGGGTGGTCGCCAATTATCCCCTGCTTGGGCGGATGCGCTATATTCTGGAATCTATCCGCCCGGAATTGCGGCAATATTTCTGGGAAGCCGATACAGATGAGCTGCCCTATTCACGCAATCAGCGGGCAATGGTTTATCAGCGGGCAAAGGGCATTTTGGCCGCCCGTCCGTTGGGCACGGTTCTGGATATTTATAAAGAGGATTATAACTGGCTGAACCATTCCATTCAACCTACCCATATTGAAAACAAGGATTTTCGTGTTCGGGTGGGGGAAGGCGACAAGGCCTATGATTGTGCGATCTTAAATATATCCGGCACCTCATTCGGAGCGATGTCCCCGCCGGCAATCCAGGCGCTGAATACCGGAGCCAGACTGGGCAGCTTTGCCCATAATACAGGCGAAGGAGCGTTTTCAAAATATCATGCTGCTGGCGGCGGCGATGTGATTTGGCAAATTTCGACCGGCTATTTTGGCTGTCGTACCAAAGATGGCCGGTTTGATGAAGATATCTTTGCCAAAACCGCCAGCCAGCCCCAGATAAAGATGATTGAGATTAAATTATCACAAGGGGCAAAGCCCGGACATGGCGGTATGTTGCTGGCACCCAAAGTCACCCCTGAGATTGCCGAGACCAGAGGCATAGAGCCCTATAAGGATTGTATTTCGCCTTCGCATCATTCTGAATTTTCAACCCCGCGCGGGCTGATAGAATTTGCCGCACGCCTGCGCCAGCTTTCCGGTGGCAAGCCTGTTGGCATCAAATTATGTATTGGCCACCCCTGGGAATTTGCCGCGATTGTCAAAGCGATGGTCGAGATGGATGTTGCGGTTGATTTTATCACTGTTGATGGGGCAGAAGGCGGTACAGGGGCCGCACCGGTTGAATTTACCGACCATTTGGGCTGTCCGCTGCGCGATGCGCTGGTCTATGTGGATAATGCCCTTAAAGGGGCGGGCTTGCGCAAGCGGGTGAAAATTGCCGCCTCTGGTAAAATTGTATCGGCCTATGATGTGGTGCGCCATATCGCACTGGGGGCAGACTGGTGTAATATGGCACGGCCTTTTATGTTTGCGCTGGGCTGTATTCAGGCACGCGATTGTGCTTCGGGCAATTGTCCGACCGGGCTGGCCACCATGAACCCGCATCGCTATCGCGTGGTGGATGTGGAGGAACGCGCAAAACGGGTTGCTAATTTCCAGCATCAAACCACCGAGGCGGTAGCAGAGATGCTGGAGGCAGCCGGCCTGAACGGCCCGCATGAGCTGAGCCGCCGCCATATTGTCCGGCGCCTGTCCGCCAGCCAGATTCAGCTGGCTGACCAGATCTATCCAAAGGTGGCCGAAGGCGCGTTATTGCGCGGCGAGAGTGTCGAAGACCCGCGCCTTGCCTCTTACTGGTACCGCGTCACCCCGGACAGCTTTGCGCCGATAGAAGCAAAATAAGGTCGTGTCCCGTCATGTAATTTTTTACTGGTTTTGTTGTGTGGGCAAAATGAAAAAGGCCGCCTGAGAGGCGGCCTTTTTATTTCTGTTTTTTAAAAAAGAAAGCTCTAGACAATATCCAGTAGCATATTGTTGCTATCCGCGATGCCCAGACCTCCGCCATCGCTCATATAGTCGATAAAATCTGCGTCCGCGATATTCGCAAGCAGCATTTTGCTGGATGCGGAAATTACTGCCTGAGCGGGTAATTCGCCATGTTCTTGCAGATAGAGATATTCTGCATCTGACAAGTTCTTTTTAATCGTCACGCTAAGCTGCTGCTTGCCTGAACCCGTCTCTGAAATGCCAATAGATACCCATCCCTTATCTATCCATTCCTGATAGACGCGGATTTTATCCACCCCAATGTCAAAATCCGTAACGGTATCTGTCATATGGGTAAAGAAATTGGCAGCATAGGATAAAGGGTCTTCCAGAACAAAAATATCACTGCCCTGGCCGCCGGTTAGCATATCATTGCCCAACCCGCCAATCAGCACATCAGCGCCCGCACCGCCATCCAGCACATCATTACCGTCGCCGCCATCCAGACTATCATTGCCGCCATCGCCATGCAGGATATCATCTCCTGCCTTGCCGATAATCTTGTCATCGCCCAGCGTACCGACAATAACATTATCGTCATTATCGCCCTTTAGCTTGCCACCTTCTTCGATATTGATGGCATAATCAAGATAGTGATTTTTGTTCGGATCATCCTTATCATGCAACCGTATCTTATAGGTGTCACGTACCTGTCGTATCGATTCAAACCCCTGCCATATCGTCCAGGTAAATTTCTTTAACTCACCCTTCCACCAATAG
>CBFIAD010000044.1:0-17240 GCA_965660495.1 Puniceispirillaceae bacterium (SeqCode) | reverse complement strand
GATAGGCCGGCATATCCAATTCAGCAATACTGTCTGAATCGCGGAAACCGCCATCGGTGACCACACCGGCTGCCCCGCGCATCATCAAACGGTTAATCAGAATATCGCCTGCCGAGGCGGCGCGGGCATCCTTGCGGCTATCCATCACCAGCACATGACCTGCCGGGCATTGTTCAATGGCCTGGCGCTGCGGGTGTTGCGGGTTCTGAAACTCTGCCAGTGTATTTCTGTCCTCGCGGGCAGGCATATAGCGTAAGGTAAAAGCAGGGCCCACCATATTGGGCGCATCCGGAACAGATTTTTTGCCATGATCCCGGCCAACAGGATGAACATCCTGTATCACCTGATTACGCAATCCGCGCTTATATAAGGCCGTCGCCAGAGTGGCCACAGATGCCTTTTTTAGAATTTCGATAGATGCTGCTGAGATATCGGTTGATGACACGGCTTTTTCCCCTCAATTTTTACCCGCTTAATGTTTGTCAGGACTATTTAGCCTATTTTTAGCCCTTTTTGTTTAGTTATTTAAAATGGCCAGATAGCCGTTTTTATATCCCTTCCAGAATAACCAGACTGCCAGCAGAATTGTCCATCCGCATTTGTTTAACAGGGGCATATTCCGGGCTGTTGATAAATTCCAGTGCGCGCGCACGGGACGGGAATTTCAATAAAACCATTCGGGTAGGCGACCAAAGCTCGTCCTGAATAATATCCATATTGCCGCCACGTACCAGATATTCGCCGCCAAATTTGGTAACGATAGGCACAACTTTTTGTTTGTAAATTTCATAGGCATCTGCGTCATCAATGCGTACATCTACCACAATATAGGCTGTTTTTTCTGACATTTCTCATTTCTCCCCTTTTTGATAAGGCCGCTGCGTGTTTGACAGGCTTTGGGCGTGCATGAGCGCCGGCTAGTAACCAGCGGCCTGACCATCTTTGCGCGGATCTGAGCCAGCTATCAGCATATTGCTGTGCGGGTCAATCCATATCGCTTGCGAGCCGCCAACAGGTTTTGCTGCCCGCACCACATGATGACCCATTTTACGCAAACCCTCAAACAGCTCGTCACTGATAGGGGCTTCGATTTCCACCTCTGTGGAAAAGGGATCGGGGAAAAATCGCGGGCAATCCTGCGCTTCCTGAATATCCATGCCGTAATGCAACAGGCGGCTGAGGAATTGCATATGGCCAAAAGCCTGATATTCCCCGCCCATCACGCCAAAGGGCATTACGGTGCGCCCCGCCTGTTTGACCATGCCCGGAATGATGGTATGTAATGGCCGCTTATTGGGGGCAATACAGTTTGGATGGCCTTCTTCCAGCGTGAAGCCCATGCCACGACACTGGAACAGCACACCGGATTTTGGTGCGACCAGACCGGCCCCAAAGGTATGATAAACTGTATTGATAAAAGAACAGGCATTTCTGTCCTTATCCACAACAGAGATATAAACCGTGCTTTTATGACGTGGCAGCGGGCAATCCGGTAGCGGATGCAAGGCAGCTTGCGGGTTAATCATGCCGGCCAGCTGATTTGCATAATCCTTGCCGATAAGCGTATCGACCGGCACATCTACAAATTCGGGATCTGCCAGGAATAAAGAGCGGTCGCGATAGGCAAGGCGGCCAGCTTCTATCTCGTGATGGATGCGCTGCAGATTAATCGGATGATCGCCAAATGTATCTAGCCCTTCCACCATATTCAGCAACAGCAAGGCAATCAGACCTTGCCCATTTGGCGGACATTCCCAGATATCATAGCCGCGATAACTGGTTTTAATGGGGGTAACATAATTGGCAATCGCATTATCCAGATCGCCTTGAGTATGCTTGCCGCCCAGCCCGTTCAGCTTGGCCAGCATATCTTCTGCGACCCAGCCCTTGTAAAAGCCGTCGCGCCCTTTTTCGGCAATTTCAGACAAGGTCGCGGCCAAAGCTGGCTGGCGATGGGCATCGCCTGCAACAAGCGAGCGCCCTTCTGGCAGAAAAACTGCTCGGGCGTCATCATCCCCGTTTAACAGATCAAAACAGCCGGAAAAATCAAAGGCTACACGCGGGGTAATGGCATAGCCATCGCGCGCATAGCCAATGGACGGGGCAAGGATATCGCCAAGGCTCATCCGGCCATGATCACGGTTTAGCGTCACCCATGCATCCACAGCTGTCGGCACCGTTACCGAATGGGCAGATTGCTGGGGAATTTTGCTAAAGCCCTCGTCGCGCAGCCAGCTTGCCTCCAGCCCGGCCGGCGCGCGCCCCGAACCATTAATGGCGATCACCTCATCGCTATCTGCCGGGGCATATAGGCAAAAACAATCCCCGCCAATACTGGTTGATTGCGGCTCTACCACACATTGTACCGCAACCGCAGCCGTAGCCGCATCCAGCGCATTGCCGCCTTGCCGCAGAATATCCAGTGCCGCCGCGGTGGATAGCGGATGCGAGGTGCTTGCCATTGCATTAGGGCTCATAACAGGGGAACGGCCGGGATATTGAAAATGACGCATTTTCTTTCCTTTGCTTAACTATTCATCAATGCTTGCTTACGCTCAGCCCGCGCACCGGAATAACCCTGTTTCGCGGAAAAAGGATATAAAAACCATACCACGCCTTTAGCGAGTTTCAAGCGCTGGATTGCTCCTGCCAGACAGGCTAGGCCTTATCAAGGCATTTCGCAAAAAACGGCAAGCAGAGCTCTAGTAATTCTTTTGGCGATTCTTCTGCCAGAAAATGCCCGCCAGGTACGTGTGCAACAGAAAGATTTTCACAGGCCGCTTGCCAGGAAGTTTCAATATCAATGGTTTTGCCAACAAAACTATCTGCCCCGGATAAGGCCAGAACGGGGATGGACAGTTTTTTGCCCGCATCGGCGCGGTCATGTTCCAGATCGATGCTAGCAGCCGCGCGATAATCCTCGCAAGAGGCATGAATGGTATCGCCCTGAAAACAGCGCAGATATTCTGTCATGGCATCATCGCTATGAACACCGCCTGATGCACCCCCGTTGCCAATTTTCCGGCGCAGATAAAATTCAGGGTCTGCCCCTATAAGGGTTTCTGGCAAGGGGGCAGGCTGGATCAGGAAAAACCAGTGATAATAGGCTTTTGCAAAGACCATGTCGGTTTGTTCATACATACTCAATGTCGGGGCGATATCCAGAACCGCCATACCGGCTATCCGTTTTTCATGATCGCGTGCCAGGCGATGGGCGACCCGCCCGCCCCGGTCATGGCCCATTACCGCGAACCGGTGATGGCCTAAATGGGTCATCAGCGCGGCCATGTCTGCGGCCATTTCGCGTTTGGCATAGGGGCTGTGCCGGGCATCTGTTGGCGGCTTGCCACTATCGCCATAGCCACGCAAATCCGCCAAAACTATGGTGTAATTTTCGGCCAGGCGGTCGGCTACCAGATGCCACATAAACATGGTTTGCGGATAGCCATGCAACAGTAACAGAGCAGGGCCATTTCCAGCGCTGCGATAGGCAATATGGGTGCCGTTCACCTCAAAAATACGGGGCGCGCCCTCGAACAATTTACCCATTACCGATTATCCTCTTTTATCATATCAGCTGCTTTTTCTGCTATCATGATGGTCGGGGCATTGGTGTTGCCAGAGATTAGGGTCGGCATGATAGAGGCATCAACCACCCGCAAGCCCTTTATGCCATAAACCCGCAATCGGCTATCCACCACATCGCCATTTTTTGGATTATCTCCCATCCGGCAGGTAGAGACAGGGTGATAGAGCGTGACGCCTGTTTGCCGGGCATATTCCAATAATTCTGCATCGCTTTGAATATCGCGGCCAGGTTTGGTTTCATGCACTACCTCGTCGCGCATGACCTCGCACGACATGATATCGCGGGCAATCCGCATAGAGGCTATCAATACTTGCTGGTCAATTTCAGAATCCAGATAATTGGGCTGGATTGTTGGGTGGGCAAACGGGTCTTTGGAAGTGATATGAATATAGCCGGTGGAATGGGGGCGAAGCTGGCACGCCCCAAAGGTCAGGCCGGGAAATTTATCAAAAACACGTTTTGCCGGATTTTCAAAGCTGGCATGGGCAATATGATATTGAATATCAGGCGTATCCAGTGCAGAGCTGGAACGCACAAACCCGCCCAGAACCCCGGCTGGCAAAGCCAGTATGCCGCGCTGGCGCAAGCCATAATCCAGTAATTCTTTAATAAAGTTCAGACCATGAGCTCGGTTGTTCAGCGATACATTGCGCCGCAACCGCCAGGACAGGCGAGCAATATAATGGTCAGAGAAATTTTCGCCAACGCCGGGCAAATTATGCACCACCTCAATTCCCAGCTTTTTCAGCCTGTCAGCCTGGCCGATGCCGGATAATTCCAGTATTTGCGGCGATTGTATTGCCCCGGCCGACAGGATTATCTCTCTATGGGCCTTCAGGGTAACGGGCTTGCCCCTATGCTGGATGCTGATAGCACGCGCGCGCTTGCCGTTTTCATCAAAATGCAACTTGGTGACATGGGCATGGGTCAGGATTGTAAGGTTAGGCCGGCCTTCTGCCGGGCTGAGATAGGCGCGGCGGCTCGACCAGCGTTTGCCACCTTTTTGCGTAACCTGATAATAGCCAAACCCTTCCTGGGATGCGCCATTAAAATCTGTATTACGCGGATAGCCGCAGCTTTCGGCCGCATCTGTCAGCTTGTCCAGTATTTCATAATTATTACGCAGATCAGATACATATAATGGCCCGCTTGTACTGTGATAGGCAGGGTCTAGCTGATCGGTATCTTTACGCAGGCTTTTATCTTTTAAAACTTCTGAACATTCTGATTTCAGAAAATAGGGCAGAACCTCTTCATAGGACCAGCCAGGATTGCCGCGCTGTGCCCACATATTATAATCATCTGCCTGACCGCGAATATACAGCATCGCGTTAATAGAGGATGACCCGCCAAGTACCTTGCCACGCGGCATATCAATTTGCCGGTTTTTTACCCCTTCAACAGGCTCGTTTTTGAACATCCAGTTCATTTCCGGATTATTCATCAGCTTGATATAGCCTGCCGGTATATGAATAAGCGGGTGACGGTCATTACCGCCTGCTTCCAGCAAAATAACTTTCTTGGTGCTATCCTCACTAAGGCGAGCTGCAAGGGCGCATCCAGCTGACCCAGCCCCGGCAATAATATAATCTGCTTCCCGCATTTCCTGTGTCATCGTCTTATTATTTCCCTTTAATCTTTATCTGCTCTCTTCACTTACTCTTCAGCTTCACGCATAATTCGGGCAAGCTCTGCCTGATGCTGTTTTGCCAGTGTTTCCGCTTCTTTCTGGGTAACCGGCTGAAAGCGAATTTTTTTATGGGCATGAAGGCGGGCAAGCTTGCCCAAATCAGCCGAAATAACGCACCCGATTTTTGTATAGCCGCCTGTGGTTTGATGGTCGGCCATCATAATAATAGGCTGGCCATCGCCTGGCACCTGAACTGCGCCTTTGACAATGCCGTCCGAGAGAATATCAGCCGATTTTTTATGCTGGATAGACGGCCCTGTCAGGCGTAATCCCATGCGATCCATTTTCGCACTTAATGTCCATTGGGTGGTGAGCAATTTATCCACCTCTTCGTCGGGAAAGGCATAATCTTGCGGGCCAAGCACAAGGCGCAAATTTTCAGTCGGATGGAATAAGGCCTCTGGCTGATGCAGGGTACGCAGAAGATGGGCCAGAGGGCTGGTCTCAATCAAAAAACTGTCCCCATCGGCCAGTCGCCTACCTTCCATGCCGCCCAGCCGGGCATTTAAAGAGGTGGATAAAGAGCCATAAACAGCTGGTAAATCTATTGCACCGGAAAGGGCGATAAAGGCAAGATTGCTACCCCGCATGGGTGGCAGGTAAACGCTATCGCCCGGGGATAATTCTATCGCACATCCCGGCTCTGCCTGTCTTTCATTGCCACTAGGGTCGGTGATTTGCAAGACATCCGAACAACTGCCGGTAAGAGCGATGAGAAGCTTGCCATCTACCTGAAAGCGCAAGCCGCCAATATAGCATTCCAGGCCAGCGGCCTTTGCATCATTGCCGACCAGCCAATTGCCGCATAAACGGGCATCTTCATCCATTGTGCCACCTTCCGGCACGCCATAGGCCTGATAGCCCGGCCGCCCTGCATCCTGGATAGTGGTATAAGGTCCGGCAGACAGAATATGAAGGCGCGTTTGATTGCCAGACATCGGCTATACCTCTTCTGCGGTAACAGGCAGCTGGCCATCTGCACACGCATATTGCAGGGCGTCATATTCTGCTGGCGTTATCGCGCGAAAAGACACTTTTTCCCCTGCGCTTAGCAAGACAGGTTCTGGTCGTTTTGCGTCAAATAAGGGTATCGGCATTTTTCCGATAAGATTCCACCCCCCCGGACTATCCAGGGGGTAAATCACTGTTTGATCCATCGCAATAGCGACCGAGCCACCCGGTACATGGGTTCGCGGCTCGGAACGGCGCGGTAAATGTAAGGCACTATCCAGGCCGGTCATATAGGCAAGACCGGGTAAAAATCCCATAATGCCTATTTCCAGTTCTGTCCGGCAATGACGGGCGATAACCTCATCTGTTGTCATCTGGCAACGCCTTGCCACCTCTTCCAGATCAGGCCCTGCTGCCCCGCCATATAAAACCGGCAAACACCATTTTCGGTTAGGCTGGGGCGGGCTGTCATCTGAAATTTCCAGCAGCATTGCAACCGCAGATTTAATCTGTTCTGCTGTGATATGAAGCGGGTCATAATGTACCAGCAGGCTGGCCAGACCAGGCACAATATCGGTTATCCCTGCCAGCTTGCCAGCCAGGCGCATTTGTTCGATTTGCTGGCTGAGGGTGCGGGCATAACGGGTCAGGGGCTGGCGTTTATCAGCCGGGGGCAGACCGCCCAGCTGCGCCCCATAGCCGGTTAAATCCAGCAATAACCCTCTATCGCCTGCCGGAAACCAGACAGGTTTGATAAAAGCGGTTATGTCTTCAGCCCTGTTCATGGAATATTTATCCTGGAAGGTTCAGCTTGCGCGCCCGATGATTTCAGATAAAAACTATAGAAACAACCATGATATAAAGACAAGAGGCAAAAGCCCTGGCTAAATTGAATTGCAGGAAAATTTCAGGAGATGAGATATGGCAAAGCGCTTTAATCTGAACGCAGATATGGCAGAGGGCTATGGCCCATGGCAGATGGGTGATGATAAGGGGCTGTTATCCATTATTGGCTCTGCCAATATCGCCTGCGGTTTCCATGCTGGTGATTATAATATCATGGGACAGGTAATGCGCATGGCAGCTGATAATCATGTCTCTATCGGGGCGCATCCGGGTTTTTATGATCTGCATGGTTTTGGGCGCAGACAGATGCATTTGCCACTGGCAGAGGTCGAGCGGCTTATTGCCTATCAGCTTGGCGCGGCTCTGGGGGTGGCAGCACAAGAAGGGGTAGAGGTTAGCCATGTAAAACCGCATGGCGCGATAAATAATATGGCCTGTGTGGATGCCGGGCTATCTGCGGCAATTGTTCGGGCTATCAAGGCGGTGGATAAAAATTTGATCCTGCTGGCCCCTGTAATGAGCGAGCTGGTGCGCGAGGGCGAAAAGGCAGGCTTGCCAGTGGCAGCAGAAGTATTTGCTGATAGAGCCTATATGCCGGATGGCCAGCTGGTACCGCGTAGCCGTCCTGATGCGATGATGCATGAAAAAGAGGCCAGCCTTTTGCATTGTCTGAGGATGTTCGAAGAAGGCGTCATTATCGATGTAGAGGGTGGAAAGCTGGCCGTAGAGGCTGTTTCGGTCTGTGTACATGGCGATGGGCCAACCGCACTGGAAACGGCTGCCCATATCAAAGAAGGGCTGATTAAGGCCGGATTTTCTATGTGCAGCTTGCCAGATATGTTGCGATAAAAATTGAGGGTTAAATTATTGGCATCAGGCAAGTTGCCCAAGCCAGTTATCCCAGCATAATTTGTGGATAAGAGGCTGGCCAAAACCAAAATCCTGCATCGCGTCTAGTAGCTGTGGCAACATTGAAGGGTTGGCCAGGCCGGCAGGCAATACCGCCCCGTCAAAGTCAGAACCAAAACCGACATGGTCCTCGCCCAATTTGGTGATGAGATAGTCAAACTGGCGTAAAATAAATTCTATTTCTGTAGCTGGATCGCGCGCACCATCGGCACGTAAATAGGCAGTGGCAAAACAGACCCCGACCAGACCGCCGCGTTCGGCAACAGCATCCAGCTGGGCATCGCTAAGATTGCGCGGGCTGGGACAAAGCGCATGGGCATTGGAATGGCTGGCGATCAGGGGTTGGTCAGAAAGATTGGCAATATCCCAAAATCCGGCTTCATTGAGGTGTGAAACATCCAGCAATATCCCCGTCTCGTCACAGGCTTTCACCAATGCCTTGCCATGACCGGTGAGCCCGCTACCCTGATCAGGGCTACCCGGAAAAGAAAAAGGCACGCCCTGGCCAAAAATATTCGGCCGTGACCATAAAGGGCCGATAGAGCAGATGCCACGCTCCTTTAGCAGATACAGCTCGTCTAATGAGGGGCTGATAGCTTCTGCCCCTTCAACCGGAGTTGGGCGGGCAGCTGCGATTTGCCGGGCGCGCTGTTCTTTTTTAAATTGATGTAACTCTGCCCATTCTGCGGCCGAGACGACCATCAGAGACTCATCGCGGCCATCGTAAAAATACTGGCATCCTGTGGCGCTGAATAACACGCCTAAAAGCAGCAATAGTGATGTGAGATGTTTTTTCATGCCCATTATTCCTGTTTTCGTCACCCGCGCACAGCCTACCGGATTTGGGCTGGTTTCTTGTGCCTGCCCGTTTGCGCTTGTGACAGGATATAACGGCAAGAGACAGATTTTTTTTAGGGCGGATATCGATGCTATACAAGCTGGCTGTCGCGCCGTTATAATGAGATTAGGGATCGGTTTCCCGGCGCCGGCCAGGCAAGGCTCGTCAGGTTAAATTAAAGTCAGAATGTTACGGTTTTTTTGATGATTAGGGCGAAATTTTTCGGTTTGATAAAAATGCAACAGGCAGGTATCGGGCTTGTTCTGATGGCCTTGTCCTTGTTATTGCTCAGCGATAAAGCTGCCTATAGTGAGGGGCGGATTTATGAGGGCAGTGAAGAAAAGGCTCATTGTACCTTATGGGATACCCAGCGTTTGCGCTGGCCGCAAACCTCTATGGGGCGGGAAAAAACAAAATGTCGGCGCAAGGCTGTACCGCCAACAGCAATCTCGAAAGTTTGCCGGCTGAAAAAAGTCGGCAAGGATGCAGAAACAGGGCAAAAATTATGTATCTATTCCGCACAAGGGCGGGGCGATGCAGAAGTAACCGTGCCGATATCGCCTTCTTTGAATTGCCAGCGCACCTATAGCTGCAAGAAAGATGACTAGGCTTTCTTGCAAAGCGGTTTTGCTGTAATTTTTCACCCTGAGGCAAAATCGCGCATTCGGCTTTTAAAACCCCGAATATCATGCTAGGTCAGATGAGGTGTGCGGCGAGTTGTTTGCGCCATATCGCGTTACCATGAACCAGAGATTTCAGGGAGAAGGTCTGATGGGAATTGTTGAGAATGTCGATCCGGACGGGTTGCTGGAATATTCGGTTGTTTTTACTGACCGTTCGCTTAATTCTATGTCCAAATCCTTTCAACAGGTCATGCGCGATATCTCGGCCGGGCTGAAAGAAGCCTATCAGGCAGAGGCGTGTGTGCTGATACCCGGCGGCGGTACTTTCGCAATGGAAGCGATTGCCCGGCAATTTGGCGGCGGTCAGGATTGTCTAGTGGTTCGCAATGGCTGGTTTAGCTATCGCTGGTCAGAAATTTTTGAAAAGGGCGGTTTTGCCAAACAGACAAAGGTGTTGTGCGCTGGCCAGACAGGCGCTGTTTCAGGCCAGAACAGCTATAAGCCTTTCGCCCCTGCTGCCATAGAAGAGGTGGTCGCTGAAATAAAGTCTTTCCAGCCAGGCCTTGTTTGTGCCCCGCACGTGGAAACCTCCGCTGGCATGATGCTGCCAGATGACTATATCCAGGCGATAGCCGATGCCGCCCATGAAGCAGGCGCCCTGTTTGTGCTGGATTGTGTGGCATCAGGCGCATTGTTTGTGGATATGGCAAAGCTGGGGGTTGATATATTACTAACAGCTCCGCAAAAGGGCTGGACATCCACCCCATGTGCCGGTGTGGTGATGCTGGGCAGCCGGGCTGTGGCAAAGCTGGCAGATACAAATAGTTCGTCTTATGTATGTGATGTGGCCAAATGGCACGCGATTATGCAGGCCTATGAAAATGGCGGTCATGCCTATCATGCTACCATGCCAACAGACGGGCTGGTAACCTTCCGCGATGCGATTGCCGAGACCCGCGCTTTTGGTTTTGAACAAGCCCGACAGGCACAAATTGAACTGGGCAGGCAAATGCGCGCTCTGATGGAATCACATGGCTTTGTTTCTGTTGCAGCAGAAGGCTTTCAAGCCCCGTCCGTGATTGTCAGCTTTACCAATGATCCGGATATGAAAACGGGCAAAAAATTCATGCAGCAAGGTGTGCAAATTGCCGCCGGTGTGCCGTTGCAGGTGGGCGAGGGCGAAGAATATATGTCATTTCGCATTGGCCTGTTTGGTCTGGACAAGCTGATGAATATCGACCGCACGGTCAGCCTGTTTGAAAAGGCGCTCACACAGGTCGAAACGGCCTAGCAAAATCGCCTGGTAAAATCACGATTTCGGCACAAGACCATTATTCTTCTGCCTCTTCTGCCGGGCTTTTGGTCGCACATAATGGACAAGTCCATTCCCGGCGTGCCGGGCTATCCTGGCTGTTCATGGTCGGGACAGTCCAGTAATAGCCACAGGCCCCGCAGCTCATATGCCAGATGGTTTCCCTCTGGACGCGGATAATGGATTTTTTTTCTGTTCCGCTCATTTTTGCCCGGCTCGTATATTGGTTGGCAACAATGTATCATGACAGCTGGTTTTGTCGGGCGAATGTATCTGACGGGTAAAACAGCTGCGTGTGCCCTCGTGACAGGCCGCCCCTGTTTGGTCGACCAATAATAGCAGCGTATCGCCATCACAATCAAAATGACAGCTTTTCAAAAGCTGGATATGGCCAGAACTATCGCCCTTGCGCCACAGGCATTGACGCGAACGCGACCAGTAAACAACCCGTCCGCCTGCCAGTGTTTCTGTCAGGCTTTCACGGTTCATCCAGGCCATCATCAGCACTTCGCCTGTATCAAATTGTTGGGCGATGGCCGGCACAAGCCCATCTGCAGTAAAGCGCAATTGTGCGAACAGCTCGTTCGCGCTCGGGCGGGGTGTTCGGGGTTGTTCAGACATGGATCTGTTTCCTGATCTATCCTTCAAAAAAGATAGCTGAGATTTTACCTGTCTTCTGACCATTTGGCAAAAGACAATCCCCTAACAGGCCGATAGGATAAAAATAGGGCGAAAAAAAACGGATATTATTTTCATTTCCCGCAAGGCAGGGTAGAACAAGCCATAAACCCATTATCTGGAGGCGCAGATATGCCCCTATCGATGCGTAAAAAAGTCTTTATCACCGCCGCTATTACCGGCTCGGGCGGTACCCAGGATAAAAGCGATTTGGTACCGCGCAGCCCGCAACAAATTGCCGATGCCGCCATAGAGGCTGCCAAAGCAGGGGCAGCGGTCGCGCATTGCCATGTCAGAGACCCTGAAACAGGCGCGCCCTCGCGCTTGCCAGAACTCTATCGCGAAGTGACAGACAGGATACGGCAATCCAAAACCGATATTGTGCTTAATCTTACCGCTGGGATGGGCGGGGATATGGTATTTGGCTCCAGCGATGCGCCTTTGCCCTTGCGTGCCGGGGCAACCGATATGGCTGGTGCGGGCGAGCGAGTGGCCCATATTCGTGAATGCCGTCCAGAAATCTGTACCCTGGATTGCGGCACAATGAATTTTGCCGAAGCTGATTATGTGATGACCAATACGCCTGGTATGTTGCGTGCCATGGCCGCGATGATGCAGGAAATAGGCGTGCGCGTGGAAATTGAGGCTTTTGATACCGGCCATTTATGGTTTGCCAAACAGCTGGTTGCAGAAGGGCTGATATCTGATCCGGTGCTGGTGCAGCTATGTATGGGTGTGCCATGGGGTGCCCCGGATGATTTGAATACTTTCATGGCGATGGTCAATAATGTTCCCGATAATTGGGTGTTTTCTGCTTTCTCGCTGGGGCGGCATCAAATGCCCTTTGTGGCTGCCTCTGTTCTGGCAGGTGGAAATGTACGGGTTGGGCTGGAAGATAATTTGTATCTGGAACGTGGCGTGCTGGCCAGTAATGCCCAATTGGTTGAAAAAGCGGCCAGCATCATTCAGAAAATGGGCGTAGAGGTGATGAGCCCGCAAGAAGTGCGCGAGGAACTGCGCCTCGAAAAACGCGCCCCGCTTGCCTAGCTCCAACAGATATGAACATTAGGAAAAATAAATGACAGATAAACAGGCAGCCATTGTCGGAGGCGGGGTTATTGGCGGTGGATGGGCAGCCCGCTTTGTCTTAAATGGCTGGCAGGTTAATCTGTATGACCCTGATCCGGAGGCAGAACGCAAGGTCAATGAAGTGCTGCAAAATGCGCGTGCCAGCCTGCCGTTGCTTGCCGACAAGTCACTGCCAAAAGAAGGCCGGCTGGTGATATGTGCGCATCTGGAAGAGGCGGTGCGTGATGCGCTGTGGATACAGGAATCTATCCCTGAGCAGCTGGCGATAAAGCAATCTGCCTTTGCCGATATTCAGGCCGCTTGCCGCGAGGATGCGGTGCTGGCTTCTTCTACCTCTGGCTTTCGCCCCGCTCAGTTGCGTGAGGGGGCGCTGCGGCCGGAACAGATTATTGTCGCCCATCCCTATAACCCTGTTTATTTGCTGCCGGCTGTTGAGCTGGTTGGCGGTACAGACAACCCCGCTATTCTGGTAGCCGAGCAGATATTAAAAGAAATCGGTATGAAGCCTGTCACCTTGCGCCAGGAAATAGATGCTCATGTCGGGGACAGATTGCTTGAAGCACTGTGGCGCGAGGCCTTATGGCTGGTAAAAGATGATGTGGCCACTACCGCCGAAATAGACGAGATCATCAGCTATAGCTTTGGGCTGCGCTGGGCGCAGATGGGCCTGTTTGAAACCTATCGCGTGGCAGGCGGCGAGGCAGGGATGCGCCATTTTATGGCGCAATTTGGCCCGGCTTTAGCCTGGCCCTGGACCCGTTTGATGGATGTGCCGGAACTGGATGAGGCGCTGATAGAAAAAATTGCCAGCCAGTCAGATGCCCAGTCGGGACGTTATTCCATTCGCGAGCTGGAAGCTATTCGCGATAAAAATCTGGTTGGCTTTCTAAAGGTACTCAAAGACCATAAATGGGGGGCAGGAAAAATCTATTCAGACTGGCTGAAAACAGCCCCTCTGCCAGAACAGGCAGAAAAGGAAAGCTGGCAGCCCGAAACCCCCTTTGCCCGGCATCGTACAGAAGTTCTGCCTGCATGGATTGATTATAACGGCCATATGACAGAATTTCGATATTTGCAGGTGATGAGCGATTCTGCCGATTGTTTGCTGTCCTATCTGGGTCTGTCGGCTGAGTATGTCAGTGCTGGCTATAGCATCTATACTGTTGAAACCCATATCCGCCATTTGGCCGAAGCCAAGCTGGGGGAACATATTACGGTATCTACGCAAATCCTGTATGCGGATGAAAAAAAGATCAGATTATGGCATAGCCTGAAAACCGATGCCGGACTGGAAGTTGCCACAGGCGAGCAAATGTGGCTGCATGTCGATATGAAGGCAGGGCGCGCTGTGCCGATGCGCCAGCCCTTGCGCGATAGAATGCTTGGCCTATATGAAGCGCATAAGGGGATGGGGATGCCTGTGGGGGCAGGTCGGCATATAGGCCAGAAACAGGCCGGGTAAATTTCTGCCTGCCAGATTACGCCTATCGCCTGAGAGTTGCTTGCTAAATATGCCTGTTTTCGCGTATCCTTCAAGCTGGCCAGATCGCCATTTTTGCTCTTGTTTCGGATAGTCGATTTTGTGAATAGCCTTGATAACAAACAGATGCCAGATAGCCCATCCAAACTGATAGATCCCTTTGGTCGTGCAATAGATTATATCCGCGTTTCGGTAACGGACAGGTGCGATTTCAGATGCGTTTATTGCATGGCAGAAGAAATGACATTTTTGCCGAAATCCGAGCTGTTGACGCTGGAAGAGCTGGAAATGGTCTGCCGTCAATTTATGCGGTTGGGGACAAAAAAAATCCGGCTGACAGGGGGCGAGCCTCTGGTGCGGCGCAATATCCTGCATCTTATCCGCAATTTGGGCGCAGAGGTAAAATCCGGTCAGCTGGAAGAGCTGACTATCACCACCAATGGTAGCCAGCTGGAAAAAATGGCGGAGGATTTGGCAGAGGCTGGCGTGCGCCGGATTAATGTATCGATAGATACGCTGGAGGCAGATAAATTCCAGCTGATAACCAGATGGGGGTCGCTGGATAAGGTGCTGGCGGGGCTAAAAGCAGCACAAAAAGCCGGCTTGCAGATAAAGTTGAACACCGTTGCCTTGAAAGGGGTGAATGAAGATGAGCTGGGCGATATGGTTGCCTTTGCCGGCGATCAGGGCTTTGATATGACCATTATCGAAGTGATGCCAATGGGCGATATCGGTAATGAAAATCGGGTCGATCAATATTTGCCTGTATCGGTGGTGCGCTCGCGCCTGGAAAAACGCTTCACCCTGACAGATTCTGACCATGCTAGCGCTGGGCCTGCCCGATATGTAGAGGTTGCACAGACAGGCCGAAAATTAGGCTTTATCACCCCGATGACGCATAATTTTTGCGAGAGTTGTAACCGGGTGCGTATCACCTGTACTGGCCAGCTTTATATGTGTCTTGGTCAGGAGGATAATGCCAATCTGGCAACCGCATTGCGCGGCGGCGGCGAGGCCGCACTGGAAGCGGCCATATTCGAAGCTATTGGCCGCAAACCGAAAGGACATGATTTTGTCATCAGCCGCAGAAAAGCTGTAAATGTTGGCCGAATGATGAATGTCACAGGCGGATAAGGCAGACAGATGACGATTGCAAAACAGGCTGTATTCGGGCTGGCAGGCTGGTCTGGTTCTGGCAAAACAACGCTGGCAGAAAAGCTGATCCGCCATATTGTCTCGCGCGGCTTTTCGGTAGCCAGCATTAAACACGCCCATCATAAATTTGATGCAGATGTTCCAGGCAAGGATAGCTGGCGGCATCGAAAGGCAGGGGCAGGTCAGGTGCTGGTATCCTCTGCGGCGCGTTCGGTGCATTTTATCGAGCATCCAGAAGAAGAGCCGACATTAGACGATTTGGTTAGCCAGCTGAAGCCATGCGATCTGGTATTGGTGGAGGGCTATAAAAAAGAGGCGATCCCGAAGCTGGAAATCTATCGAAAGGAGCTGGATATGCCGCCTTTATATCCAGAAGATAGCCATATTATCGCGGTGATGAGCGATGATGAGCTGGCGGGCTGTGCGTTGCCCTGTTTTGCCGGCGAGGATATTGCCGGCATGGCCGATTTCATCCTTGCCCATGTGGGGCTGGAGAGGCGGTAAGGCGATGGGGCATCCTGAAACCACCAGACTGGAAGATGCGCTAACGCTGATCCTGGGGGCGGCAAGCAAGCAAAAGCGCGAGACAGAAAACTGTCCGGTGATGCAAGCCTATGGACGGATATTGGCAGAGGATATTAAAAGCCCGATTGATTTGCCGCAAACAGATAATGCGGCTGTGGACGGTTTTGCCTTTCATACAGATAGCCTGGCAGTAAGTCCGGAGCGGCCATTGAAAATTATCGGAAGCGCACGCGCTGGCCATCCTTTTGACGGGCAGGTTAAAACAGGCGAGGCGCTGCGTATCTATACAGGGGCTATCCTGCCCAAAGGGCCAAATTGTATCATCATGCATGAAGATTGCACCGATAAAGGCGATAGCGTAATCTGTCACAAGCGCCTGTCTGCTGGCACAAATATTCGGCCAAGGGGCGAGAATTTAAGTGCTGGCGAAGTGGTCGGCAAAAAAGGGCATCGCATCACGGCTGCGGATATGGGGCAATTGGCGGCATCCGGCTGTGCAGAGCTGCGCGTGTATCGCCCGTTAAAAGCCGTGATATTTTCCACAGGCGATGAGGTGATAGACGCTGGACGGATGCGGCAAACAGGACAGATTTTTGATAGTAATCGCCCGATATTGGCCGGCCTGTTGCAGCAAGAAGATATTCAGATAATAGATGGCGGCATTATTTCGGATAAAAAAGAGGCGCTGGTTACAGCCTATCAATCCGGGCTGGCACGTGCCGATATTATCCTTTCCAGCGGCGGGGCATCGGACGGGATCGAAGACCATAGCCAGTATGCCTTGCGCGAAATTGGCGCAGAGCTGTTATTCTGGCGGTTGGCGATGAAGCCTGGCCGGCCGATGGCCGCTGCCCATAAAGAGGGTAAAATGATCTTCTGTTTGCCGGGAAACCCTGTCGCGGCTTTTGTATGTTTTAAATTGCTGGTCGCCCCTGCGATAGATGCGCTATCCGGCCGCATCCCGCGCCAGCCTTTGGTTGTAAAGATAAAATCCGGCTTCCAGCATAAAAAACAGGCCGGGCGGGCAGAATATTTGCGCGCGGTGATACAGACAGATAGTACAGGCCAGCAACAGATAGCCTTGCATGGCCGCAAAGGGGCAGGCGTGATATCTTCTGTGACAGGGGCGGACGGGCTGGTTGAAATCCCCTTGGACGCTATAGCTGTAGAGCTAGGTGATATGCTGAATTTCATACCGTTTCAGGAACAGGCATTATGAAGATTTTATATTTTGCATGGATGCGCGAACACACCAAATGCAGTACAGAAGAAATCCGGCTGCCGGAAAATGTGACCACTATTTCAGAACTGGCAGCATATTTGCGCGGCCGCTCGGCTGGGCATGATACAGCTTTACGTAATCTGAAAACGGTGCGGGTGGCGATTAATCGCAAATATGCTGGTCTGGAAAGTCCGATAACAGATAGCGATGAAATTGCCTTTTTTCCGCCTGTCACAGGGGGCTAGAAACAGATGCAAAAAATTCTGATTAGCAAAGCTGATTTCGACATCAGGGCTGAATATGACGCCTTGAAAAAAACCGGGGTCGGGGCGG
>CBFIAD010000043.1:0-17387 GCA_965660495.1 Puniceispirillaceae bacterium (SeqCode) | reverse complement strand
CCATCAGATTATTTTGCTTGTTCAGCAAGGCCAGCTCTTCCTGTGCCATCACTATCTCACGGTCAAGGCCACTTCGCGCAAGCAAGCCGCGCTCTCCGGCAATGGTATGAAATCCGAAAAATACAATGAGGGTTCCGATCAGCAAAAAACTGCCCGCATAGGAAAAAGGGCGACGCATAAATGCCTGCATATCCAGCCTACCTTAAAGCGTGTTGACGGCCAAAATTAGCCGATAATAAAATCAGTGAATCAAATCCGAATCACGAGGTCAAGTAAAAAGCGAATCGCTGGATTCATTAAGGTTTTTTTAATATATTTTGTCAGCCTAAAGCTGGCCGGCTACCCTCAGGCAAACAAATTGCCGGCATAAACAGCCATTGGCCCCAGCTCTTCTTCTATACGCAAGAGCTGGTTATATTTGGCCAGCCTGTCAGAACGGGAAAGCGAGCCGGTTTTTATCTGGCCAGCATTGGTTGCTACAGACAAATCAGCGATAAAGCTATCTTCTGTCTCGCCGGAACGGTGCGAGATAATCACCCCGAAGCCTGCCTGTTTGGCCTGATAAATCGCGTCCATAGTTTCCGATAATGTGCCAATCTGGTTTACTTTAATCAAAATCGCATTGCCGGCCTTTTCTGCAATGCCGCGCTGCAAGCGCACCGGGTTGGTAACATATAGATCATCCCCGACAATTTGCACCCTATCGCCGATTGCGGCTGTCAGTGCTGTAAAGCCTTGCCAGTCATCTTCTGAAAGCGGGTCTTCGATAGAGACAATTGGATAGTCATCTGCCAGAGATTGCCACATCGCAACCATTTCCTCGCTGCTCAGGGCGCGTCCCTCGCCTTGCAGATGATATTTACCATCCTGATAAAATTCGCTCGCCGCCGCATCCAGCGCGATGACCACATCACGCCCCAGCCCATAGCCAGCTGCCTCTACTGCCTCTGCGACGGCATCTGCGGCCTCTTTGGTGCTGTTAATGGCCGGGGCAAAGCCGCCCTCATCGCCTACCGCAACCGAAAGACCCTTTTTGCCCAAGCCAGATTTCAGGGCATGAAAAATCTCTGCCCCCATTCTTAAACCATCGCTAAAGCTACCTGCTCCTACCGGCATAACCATAAATTCCTGAACATCCAGCGCATTATCGGCGTGCGCCCCGCCATTTAGGATATTCATCATCGGGGTCGGCAGAAGATAGGCGTGCACCCCGCCCAGATACCGCCACAAGGGCAGTTGGCACGACATGGCAGCGGCTCTGGCCGTTGCCAGGCTAACGCCCAGTATTGCATTTGCCCCCAGCCTAGATTTGTTTTCTGTCCCATCCAGCGTGATTAAATCTGCATCAATTTGTTTTTGATCCAGCGCATCTGCCCCGGAAAGCGCATCAAAAATCTCGGTATTAACAGCAGAGACCGCGCCCATCACCCCCTTGCCGCCATATTGGCCATTATCCCCATCGCGCAGCTCAACCGCTTCATAGGCGCCGGTGGACGCCCCGGAAGGCACAGCTGCACGTCCAGCACTACCATCTTCGAGAATAACATCCACCTCTACGGTTGGATTACCACGGCTATCCAGAATTTGACGGGCATGAATATCGATAATTTCAGACATATTTTCCTCTTTTTTAAAGACTATCTAGCCTTTGCTGGCGTCAGCAATTCTGGCAAGGGAGGTTAAAAGCGCAGGCATTTCATTCAGCGGGATCATATTTGCCCCATCTGACGGGGCATTATCCGGGTCGATATGGCTTTCCATAAACAGCCCCTGTACACCAACCGCTACAGCCGCTCTGGCCAGAACCGGCACAAATTCGCGCTGGCCACCAGATGCCCCGCCCAGCCCGCCTGGCTGTTGAACAGAATGGGTAGAATCAAAAATCACCGGAAAGCCGATATCGGCCAGCTGTGGCAAGGCGCGCATATCCGAGACAAGCGTATTATAGCCAAAACTGGTTCCGCGTTCGGTTAGCAAAATCCGCTTATTACCAGATTGGGCAACCTTTTCTGCAACATGGCGCATATCCCATGGTGCAAGAAACTGACCTTTTTTGATATTTACCACCGCCTTTGTTTTGGCAGCGGCGATCAGCAAATCTGTCTGCCGGCATAAAAAGGCAGGGATTTGCAGGATATCCACCGCCTCTGCCACCATCGCGCATTGTTCTGGCAAATGTACGTCTGTCAGAACGGGACAGCCTATAGAATCGCGCACCGCGCCTAAAATTTTCAGCCCCTCATCCAGCCCGACCCCGCGCTGGGCGCCAAGCGAGGTTCGATTGGCCTTGTCAAAAGAGGATTTATACACAAAGCCAAATCCGGCTTGCATGGCGGCTTGCGCCAGTTTTTCGGCGTGCATCAACGCATGATCGCGCCCCTCAATCTGGCAGGGGCCGGCGATTAGCAACAAGGGCGCATCTGCCCCGGCTACAACCTTTCTGATGGTAACATCTTCCATATTCATGCCCCCCCAATAGGATGATATCCGACAGGATTCGATAGGCGTTTATCTAACGCGATAGCCTGTCTTTAGACAAGGCGTGATTTTTCTCTGGCAGCGGCCACAAACCCAACAAAAAGCGGGTGCGGGCTAAATGGCTTTGATTTCAATTCCGGATGGAACTGCACTGCAACAAACCATGGATGATCTTCGCGCTCGACAATCTCTGGCAACAACCCATCAGGTGACAGGCCGGACATTTTCAATCCGGCAGCTTCCAGCTTTTCGCGATAGGCGATATTCACCTCATAGCGGTGACGATGCCGCTCTTCAATATGTTCCTCGCCATAAAGGGATTTCGCAAGCGATCCTTCTGCCAATGTACAGGGATAGGCACCCAATCGCATCGTCCCGCCCAAATCATCGTCATCGGAACGGGTCTTGACCTCATTACCAGACACCCATTCGGTCATTAATCCAACAACCGGTTCAGAAGAAGGGCCAAATTCGGTAGAGCTGGCAGCACTTAACCCGGCCAGAGAGCGCGCTGTTTCCAGTACCGCCATTTGCATACCAAAACAAATGCCAAAATAAGGCAACTTTTGCTCGCGCGCAAAACGGATAGCCTCTATCTTGCCTTCCGAGCCGCGCTGGCCAAACCCGCCCGGCACCAGAATAGCAGACACATTATCCAGATGATGCATATAGCTTTTTTTATCTGCCACTTCAAAAAGTTCGGAATCCAGCCATTTGATATTGACCTTTACCCGGTTGGCAATGCCGCCATGTGCCAGCGCCTCGCCAAGCGATTTATAGCTATCCTGTAGCGAGGTATATTTGCCCACAATCGCAATGGTAACCTCGCCTTCGGGATTGGAAACATTATGGGCAATATCGCGCCATGCGCTTAAATCAGGGGCCTTGCCTTGCAAGCCGAAATGAGTGCAGACCTGGCTATCCAGCCCCTGTTCATGATAGGCCAGCGGCACTTCATAGATATTATTGACATCTTCTGCCAATATCACCGCCTCGGGGCGCACATTACAGAACAGGCCAATTTTATCGCGCTGTTCCTTTGGCAGTTCATGCTCGGTACGACACAGTAAAATATCAGGCTGGATACCCACTGACTGCAATTCCTTGACCGAATGCTGGGTGGGTTTTGTTTTCAGCTCGCCTGCTGCCTTGATGTAGGGGATCAGGGTAACATGAACAAAACAGGTCTTATCGCGGCCCATCTCGTTCCCCAATTGGCGAATAGCTTCCAGAAAAGGCAGTGATTCAATATCCCCGACCGTGCCGCCAATCTCGCATAAAACGAAATCTTCATCATCCAAATCATTGGTAACAAACGCCTTGATTGCATCGGTAACATGGGGAATCACCTGAATGGTAGCGCCTAAATAATCGCCGCGCCGCTCTCTTGCCAGCACATCAGAATAAATTCGTCCCGTGGTCACATTATCTGTTTTGCGGGTATGAACGGCGGTAAAACGCTCATAATGGCCGAGGTCAAGGTCGGTTTCTGCCCCGTCATCAGTGACAAAAACCTCACCATGCTGGGTCGGTGACATGGTACCGGGATCGACATTTAAATAGGGGTCAAGCTTGCGAAGACGCACCCTATAGCCGCGCGCCTGTAGCAACGCCCCGAGCGCAGCAGACCCCAGCCCTTTGCCAAGAGACGACACAACCCCACCAGTAATAAAGATAAAACGAGTCACCGCTACCCCTCAAAACGTTGGTCGGTGTGGGGGCAGAACAGCATCGACATGAAAATTTCTAATTCCCTGTTGGGACAGCTGGGCCAGAAGGCGCAGTCACAGGCGCTGGTGTTGTGCTTAACACCTCATCCACGATAGAGGTAGGTTTGCTGCCCGCACCAGCAATAATAGCCAGACCGATAGAGGTCGCAAAAAACAGCGCGGCAAGGATAGCGGTTGTTCTGGTCAGCAAATTAGCCGTGCCTCTGGCTGTCATAAAGCCGCCGCCAGCCGAGCCACCAATGCCAAGACCCCCGCCTTCATTGCGCTGCAATAACACTGTCCCGACCAAGGCAACAGCTATAATAATATGTATCGTCAGCAAGATGGTTGTCATAACGCTATCGTCTGTTTGAAATTTAAAGATTGACCCAGCCTTGCGACCAGATGGCTTTAACTAGCAAATTGCGCCCCTGCTGGTAAAGAAAAAAATGCAATCATTTGCTAATTGGCGTGATTTTCTGTTGCCGCCCGATAAATGGCCAAAAATCCCTCTGCTTCCAGCGATGCCCCGCCCACCAGCGCACCAGATACATGGTCTATCGCCAGAATTTCTGTGGCATTATCCCTGTTTACCGACCCGCCATATAAAATTGGCACATTTTTTTCTGGCAGGGCGCTACCAAACAGAGCGATTAATTTATCGCAAAGCCCCTGATGCATCTCAGCGATATTTTGCAAGCTGGCCACCTTGCCTGTACCAATTGCCCAGACCGGCTCATAGGCAATAACAAGCTGGCCAAGGGCTGATTTCTGATCTGACAGAGCCATATTTGCAATATTTTTAAGACCGGCTGACATCTGGCCTTGCACAAAATCATCCTGCCCCCCCATCTGGCGCACTTCTTCTGGCTCGCCTACACACAAGACAGGCCGCAAGCCAGCTGCCAGCGCGGCATCGATTTTTTCCGTAATCAGACTATCTGTCTCACCAAAATATTGCCGTCGCTCGGAATGGCCAATTATCACCCATCTGCCGCCCATATCTGCTATCATCTGCGGCGATATCTCGCCTGTATAGGCACCAGCCAGTTCCTGATGGCAAGTTTGCGCGCCCCATTCCATATCCGAGCCTGACAGTTTTTGTGCGGCGATTGCGTGATAGGATGCTGGGGGAAAACACACAGCCTGACAGCCTTTTTGAAATATATCCTTTTGCGCTGCAAATGCCTCTAGCAAGGCAATGGCAGCCGCATGATTTGGGTTCATTTTCCAATTCCCGGCAATAATCATAAAATATCCCACTTTTTCTTCGTTTTTGATTTGCAGTTCGCCTGTTCTATTCTCTATAGTGTGGCTGATTTTCGAACAATGGAACAAATTTGATGATAGACGGATTATCAGATTGTTCAACAGACCATGTCATAAGGGATAAGATATGCTACGTTCAATGCGTGAAGGGGCAAAAAAGCCGGTAATGAAATTTTTCCTGCTATTTTTGGCAGGGGGGTTTGCGCTTTGGGGGATTGGCGATGTCTCTACCGGCCTGTTTTCTTCGGGCAATAAAGCAATCGAAGCATCCGAACGGTCTGTGCCTTTGGCAGAAGCCGCCACCGAATTTGAGCGTTCGCGCCGCGGGCTGGGGCTGAATTTATCAGCTGGCGAAGCTATCGAGGCAGGTTTGTTAAATGAAGTAATGGGCGCATTGGCACGTCGCACCCTGTTTGCCGCCGAAGCCGACAAGCTGGGCGTAACCGCTACCAGAGAGATGCAGCGCCGCGCAATTGCCAATACACAAGCCTTTAAAGACGAGGTCGGTCAATTCTCGCAAGGCCGGTTTGTACAAACACTCGCGCAATCTGGCTTGTCAGAAGAAGATTATCTGCGCCGTTTAAATTTCATCCTGATGCAGGAACAAATCGAAGCTGCGATTGCTGGCGGGGCAAAGGGTGGCAATCATCTGGCGCAGATTATTGCCGAGCATCAGCTGGAACAACGCATTGCCCGGCTGAAAATCTATCCCGCTCAGCCGGAAAAAATTACTCCGCCTTCCGAAGCTGAACTGGCCAGTTTTTATGAAACGGTGAAAACAGGCTATGATGCGCCTGATTTGCGCAGCTTCAAGGTGGTTCTGGTCAGCCCCGAACAGGTGATGGATCAGGTCAGCCTGTCAGAAGATGAGGTTTCACAAGCCTTTGATCTGCGCCGGAATGAATTCATCACGCCTGAGCGCCGGCAAATCCGGCAAATGGTTTTTGGCGAAGAAGCAGCGGCCAATGCCGCCTATGACCAGCTGCAATCCGGCAAGAGCTTTGCAGAGGTTGCCCAGGCCACACTTGGCTGGAATGAGGATGACACCAATCTGGGGCTGGTAACAAAAGAGGATCTGGATGGCGAGCTGGCCAATACAGCTTTTAATGCTGATAAAGACAGCATCAACCGGCCTGTTGCCTCTGTCTTTGGCTATCATTTATTGCTGGTAGAAGAAATTCAGCCAGGCGAAGAATTAACCCTTGGCGATGTCCGCCCGCAGATAGAAGAAACCTTGCGAAATGAAAAAGCCATAGACCTTGTCTATGACCTGGTCAATCAGCTGGAAGATATGCTTGGCACAGGCGCAACATTGGCCGAAGCAGCCGCCAGCATAAATTTATCGGTAAATATTATTACGGATATAGATGCAAATGGCCGGGATATTGATGGCAATTTGATGGAAGATGCTTTTGCTGATCTGGCCAGTGACAGCCAATTTCTGGCACAGGGCTGGCAGCTGGAGACAGAAGAAATTAGCCAGGTTATCGCCAGTGCAGAGGACAGCTTTTTTGTGCTGCAGCCTATAGAGGAAAAGCTGGCACGTCCGCGCGGCATAGAAGAGGTGCGCGCCCGCCTGATTGCTGACTGGACAAAGATACAAGCCCTGGCCACGGCAAAAGCGGCCGCCCATAATGGCTTGCAAAATGTCCAGACAACATTGGCAAATATCTCCCCTACCCCGGCATTTAGCCGTACAGGCGCGGGTCTGGATAATGAAGCGGCCAGCCTGATCGCCGATGCCGCCTTTGCCCAAAATAAGGGGGAAGCGGTATTAGTAGAGACAGGCGAGGCAGTTATTCTGGTGCAAACTGATGAAATTTTGACTGCCGATAGTGAAGCCCGTGATACGCTTCAGGCACAAATATCGGCTACACTCGATAATCTGGTGCAGAATGACTTAACCTCTGCGCTGATTATCACCTTGTCAGAAACCCATGCGCTGGAGATTAACACAGCAGGGGTAGAACAGCTTTTGATTGGCCAGACATCACGCTAATCAGGGAGCGCTACCCCCCTTTTAAAGGGATGAAAATATCCATGACCAGCCCCGATTTAGTGCTTGCCCATAATGAATTGCAAAGATGCAAGCAGCTATTTGCAGACCAGCAGAACCAAATCATCTATCGCAGCTTTGTTGCCGATACCCAGACAGCTGTGGGCGCAATGCTGAAACTGGCAGAAGGCCAGACCCATCATTGCTTGCTGGAATCAGTAGAAGGAGGGGAAGTACGCGGCCGTTTTTCGGTTATCGGGATAAAGCCGGATTTGATTTGGCGTTCGCGTGGACGTGATGTCTTTATCAATCGCCAGCCAGAAAATGCCCCTGAGGCGTTTATCCGGCAAGGCGATGTCAATCCGCTGGATAGCCTGCGTACGCTTTTGCAAGAAAGCGCCATGCCCAATACCGCCCCCTTGCCGCCAATGGCAGCCGGGCTGTTTGGCTATCTGGGATATGACATGATCCGGCATATGGAAAAATTGCCCGACAATAACCCTGATCAGCTGGATGTTTATGACAGCACGATGATGCGCCCCTCTGTGGTAGCGATTTTTGACCGTTTGAAAGATACCATCACCCTTGCCTATCAAATTCGGGCAAATGCGTTTGATGCAGCAGAAGAAGGCTGGAAGGCCGCGCAAACTGCCCTGGATGAAACAGAAGCCTGTTTGCGAGGCGACTTACCCTCTCCTGTCTCTCTTCCGGCGCAATCTGAATTGCCAGAGCCGAAAAGCAATCTGTCAAAAGAACGATTTTTCGAGATGGTGAACCGCGCAAAGGAATATATCAGTGCTGGCGATATTTTTCAGGTGGTTCTGTCCCAGCGTTTTACGATTCCTTTCAACCTGCCCTCTCTGGCGCTCTATCGCAGTTTGCGCCGTTTGAACCCCTCGCCTTTCCTGTTCCACTTCAAGCTGGACGATCTGGCAATCGTTGGCTCTAGTCCGGAAATTCTGGTGCGGTTGCGTGATGAGGAAGTGACCATCCGGCCAATTGCCGGCACCCGCCCGAGAGGGGCAAATGAAGCAGAAGATGCTGCCAATGCACAAAGCCTGATGGCGGATATCAAGGAACGTTCTGAACATCTGATGCTGTTGGATTTGGGGCGAAATGATGTTGGCCGGGTATCCAAACCCGGCTCTGTTCGGGTGGTATCCAATTTCCAGATTGAGCTTTACAGCCATGTGATGCATATCGCTTCGGAAGTGCGCGGCAGGATTCGGCCGGAATGTGATATGCTGGATGCGCTGGTTGCCGGATTTCCTGCTGGCACGGTATCGGGCGCACCAAAAATTCGGGCAATGGAAATTATTGACGAGCTGGAGCCGGACAGGCGCGGCATTTATGCAGGGGCACTTGGCTATCTTTCGGCAACAGGCGAGATGGATACCTGTATCGCCCTTCGCACGGCCGTGCTAAAAGGCGACAAGATGCATATTCAAGCCGGGGCAGGCATTGTATATGATTCTGTTCCGCAATCCGAATTTGAAGAATGCCAGAATAAAGCACGCGCCCTGGTTCGGGCAGCCGCAGATGCCTTGCAGTTCAGCTAACATAACGCCAAACAGGCATCAATCTTGCAAAAAAACAGATGCTTTAGATTAAAGCTGACGCGTCTTGATAGGTTTTTTGCCATGAAAAACAAATGGTTAGTAATATTTCTGGTTGCTGGTATGTCGTTTTGGGGTGCATCCGCACGGGCAAATATTGACCTGAAAACATGGAAAAACTATGCAAATCTGGCCGAACAGGGCGCGATTTGTGCCAGCTTTTCTACCCTGATGGAAGCCCAGAGTGTGCTGAATCCGGATATGGGCCGGCTCTGGCAGGAGCGCCGGAAATTTTCCGGAGCGGTCATTCACAAGGCGGTGATGCTGGAATTTAATAAAAAGATTGCCGCTGAAGATATTGAGGCCTTTATTGTCGGTTACCGCGATTGGGTACTGGCAGCCTTGATGAGTTCGGATGGCCAGCCATCAGAACGTCCCCAAAACAGCCTTGCCCTTGGTCAGGAAAAAATCGCCAATCTGATTAAAACACAATGTGCGATGCTGTTTAAACAGGGCGATGAGCAAATCCGCCAGAAATTCCCCGAACTGGCCTATCTTATCGCGCCCAAGGCAAGCCCTGTCCAGCCCGGGACAAATCCTGCCCGGCAAACAGCCCCGAAAGAGCAGGCAAGCCAAATTGTGGCTAATGCGCCAAAGCCTGCACCAGTGACCAAAAAAGCAGATGCCCCGCAACCCAGCCGCAGACCGCAATCAAATACACAAGACGACACGCAGCCAGACCTATCAGAGAATAAAACCATTACCCTTGCCCTTGGTGGCGGGATTAGCTTTTCTGCCAATATGCCGCGCGCTTCTGCCAAGCCGGCAAAAAATGCCCCTGCCCCTGTCGCGCCGCCTAAACGGCCGACAAACCCCAAAATCACAGAAACGGTAGCGCCCATTAAATCTTCACCGGCTAAATCTTCTCCGGCCAAATCTTCTCCGGCCCTCTCCACTCCAGCCAAGCCAGCCCGTGAAAAACCAACCCCTGCCCCGGCAGCAAAGCCAGCTACGCAACTATCTATGGCAGAGACGAAGCCAAAAGCCGTCCCACCACAAAAGCCAGTGCCACGCGCCCCTGAATTAAGCCTTGCCCAGCAACAGGCAACGCCGCTTATCCTGCCGGTCAGCTTGGCTCTGCCTGTCCTGCCGGAAGGAGAAAATCAAAGGGCTGAAATCTATGTCAGCTTTGGTGATTATCTCGATATTGCCGCAGCTGAAAAACAAAAAAACCGACTGAAAAAACGCTTTGCCAGGCTATTTGCCGCGTATCAGCTGCGCATTACTGCCCATGATTTACCAGATCAGGATATCCAGCCAAACAAGCCGGCCACAGCACCTGCCTATCGATTGCAAACAGATAGTCTTGCCAAGGCCACGCTGGCACAGGAAATTTGCACCCTTTTATGGCCTCATAATATTAGCTGTATTGTAAAAGTCCGTTATAGCAGTTAGTTTTTGTCTCGCATTTTTAAAGGGGAGTGGTGTTCAGGCAAGCTTGCGCGCCCCTGCCCCATATAAGGGTGAGCGTTTAAAAGCCGATGGATATTGCCTCAATTCTTGGATTTAGCCTGTTTGCCACCATCGCGGCCTTTACGCCTGGTCCAAATAATCTGATGCTGGCCGCTTCGGGGGCTAATTTTGGTCTGAACCGCACTTTGCCTCATATTTTCGGGATAACAACAGGGTTTTTACTGCTGGTGCTACTGGCCTGTTTCGGGCTGGCCAGCCTGTTTGCTGCGCTGCCGAATGTCATGGAAGCGGCCAGATGGTTTTCTTTATTATTTCTGCTTTTTCTTGCCTATAAAATTGCCACAGCCGCACCCCCGGAAGGGGTAGAGGCGAGCGGTAGCCCAATCAGCTTTACCCAAGCCATGATGTTTCAGACCATCAATCCAAAGGCGGTTATAGTTATCATCTCTTCTGTTACAACCTATGCCAGCCAGGCAGAAAACCTGTTTATCGCAACATCTTTTATCACGCTGATTTTTGCGTTTGTGACCATCACCTCAACCCTGTTATGGGCTTATGCAGGCAGCCTGTTTGGCCAGCTATTAAAAAACCGCCAGCATTTGCGAATATTCAATTTCACGATGGCAGGCTTGCTGGTCTGCAGCCTTGCCCCGGCCAGCTTTACTCTGTAACCGGCGCGTCTGTCAGCTCTGTTTCAAAACTGGCAGGCGAGCAAATCTCGATTAATTCCAGATCATCGCTATGGGTAACCTCGCGATGTTTGATGCCAGGCGGTTGCAAGACAGACGAGCCTTCGCGCAAGGTAATCTCACCCTGGCCTTCATATTCAAAGACCACCCAGCCTTTCAGGATATAGACCATCTGAAAATCCAGATCATGGGTATGCCATTGGGGTTCTGCATGACGGCCAGGTATCGCGCGGATTACATGGGCAACAAATTTGCCCTTTGTGGCATCTTTAATCCCTAAATCACGATATTCAAAAAAAGCGCGCAAACCGCCTTCAAAACCGCCTTTGGATGTGCCTGTACCATCTGCATGGCTGACATTAAATGCCTGACCTTTCCATAAACTCATCTTTACCTGCCTTTAAATCCTACTATCCTAAAATGCTTTTAGAATGTCGATAAACCGCTCAGGGAACAAGATATACCACATGGCAAACGCAAAAATAAAACCCTGAACAAGAAATAATGAAATCTTCAGATTGCCTGAACCCTTTACAAATATCAGCCGAATACTGGTTAAAATAATCGCCGCAATCGCGATATAAAGCGTGTAATCTGCACGGTGATTACCCAGAACCAGCAGACTAGCCAGAATAACCGCAAGATTTTGTAAAAATACCGATATCATCCCTGCACTCCTATTTTGTGCCTTTATGAGATAATATTAGCAAAGGCTAAATGCAGGTCAGTGGCAAGCAAATTTTTCAAGGCTGCAATAATAATATAGTTTTTATTATGTATTACAGTAAGTAAAATTAACTTTTTAACATTTTAATTGAGCGGCAAGATCGGTAAAGCTTGCGGCGACATAGTCCCAGTCTGCCTCAGGGCTAAGGTCTTTTGTCTGACCAGGGCCATGTTCAACCGGCCGGCAGACAAAGGCGGTACGCATCCCCTGCTGGCGTGCGGCAAATAAATCATCATTATGGGCAGCGACCATCATACAGACCTCATTAGGCAGGCCAAGGGCAGCACAGGCCCTGTCATAGGCTTCGGGGCGCGGTTTATAATAGCCGGTTACCTCAGCCCCCAATACCACATCCCAGGCCAAATCTGCCCCCTTTGCCATATTCACTATTAGCGCGATATTTCCATTGGACTGGGTGGCAAGGATAAATCGGCGTTTCAGGGCTTTCAGCCCTTCTGCGCTATCTGGCCAGCCTTGCAAGCGATGCCAGGCAAGATTAAGCTCATCTCTGTCATCTGTACTGATCTGGTCAAGGTTAAATCGGGCAAGGACACGATCCAGATTTTCCCGATGCAAAATATCCAGAATATCAAAGGGGCGTCTTTCGGCGCGGATTTCTTCCATTGCCGGCTGATATTCTGCCCGCCAGGCATCAGCCATTTCGGCGGCATCAACTTCTATGCCATATTTTTTGGCCATAGCGCCGATTTCAGCGCTGACACAGCGGCGCCAATCTACCACTGTTCCAAAAACATCAAATAACAGAGCTTTTATCGGCGCCATTATTTTTCCCCTCATTTTCAAGTTACATGCATATCATCCTTAAAAAAGAGGGTGGCGCCTGCAGGATTACCCTGTCAATAGGTGATCTTGTTTGCCTTGGCGTAAAACAGCCAATTTCCGCTTGTCAGTTTTTATAGCTGTGCAAAGGGATGTTCAACAGACCCGCACTGGGCAATTTTTTGCATATTTTCTGCATCCCAGTCTGCGTGATTAAAGGCATCGGCATATTTCTCGCTGACCTTTACTGCCAGTTTCATTATATCCGGGGGTAATTGCACGGCAATCTGGCTGAGCATTACCTGCAAGGCCTGTTCCCGGCTCAGGCCGGTTGCGACCAGCACGCGAACCGTTGCTTCAATAACATCGACAATATCTTCAGAGCCCAAACCTTCTGTCATTATCGCCTCCTTGAAATTTTATGCACTACATAAAAGATGCAAAAATCGCGCCAGATGTTTTTTTTGGGATAGGCTTTTGACATTATCGCTATTCGGGGCATTTAAATCATTTGACCAGACGGCATATATTTCGCCATGATGAAGTCAGTTTTTCACGGGCAAGACAAACAGCTATCTGTCCATAGAACGCCCACATCCTTTTTTTCAAGAACGCCGCGCTATATGCCTCAAATCCATGATACGCCCTATGCCTGGTTCAGGTTGTTTGTTACGCTGATTATTGCAATATTTGCCAATACCGGTATGTGGGCGGTCATCACGATTATGCCGGCTCTGGAAGCTGAATTTGTGACCAGCCGTGCAGTGACGTCCCTGCCCTTTACCATGAATATGATAGGTTTTGCAGTGGGCAATCTGGTCATCGGCCAGATTATTGACCGTTTCGGGGTGAGCCTGTCGGTGATGGCGGCGGCTATCTGCTCGGCTTCGGCCTTTTTTCTGGCCACGCTGGCAGGCGATATTTACCTGCTGGCAGCCATACATTTATTACTGGGTTTTGGCACAGCAGCCGGATTTGGCCCCCTGATTACCGATATTTCCCACTGGTTTTTAAAACAGCGCGGTATTGCGGTGGCATTAATCGCCAGCGGTAATTATCTGGCAGGGGGTATCTGGCCGCTATTTTTATCCGATATTCTGGCTGAAGATGGCTGGCGCGCAGCCTATTTTACCCTGTCGGTTATCACCTTATGTATCATCCTGCCGCTGGCATTGCTATTGCGGCGCAGATTACCTGAAGAAGGTCATGAAATCGCCGCCCGTCAGGTAACACAAAATATTCAAAAGACGCGCATCTCGCCTTTGCGGTTGCAAATATTGCTCAGCATTGCCGGGGTTGCCTGTTGTGTGGCGATGTCGATGCCGCAAGTCCATATTGTTTCCTATTGCGTGGGGTTGGGCTACGGCCCTGCAGTGGGGGCAGAGATGTTATCGCTTATGCTGTTTGGCGGGGTGGTAAGCCGGATAGCCTCAGGGTTGATAGCTGACCGTATTGGCGGTATTCGCACGCTTTTACTTGGCTCTTTTGCACAAGGGATAGCACTGGTGATGTATTTGCCCTTTGACGGGATGGCCTCACTCTATGTGGTCAGTCTGATTTTTGGCCTCTCGCAAGGCGGGATTGTACCCAGCTATGCGCTGGTGGTACGCGAATTCCTGCCACCTAAAGAAGCCGGAGCGCGTATTGGCTTTGTCATTATGATGACCATTATCGGTATGGCACTGGGCGGCTGGATGTCTGGCTGGATTTACGAGCTAACCGGTTCCTATCAGGCCGCCTTTATCAATGGTATTGCCTGGAATGTGCTAAATCTGGGCATTGTGTTATGGATTTTAAGCCGGGATAGGCAGGCTAAATTAATGCCGGCCGCCTAAAAAAGCTACCAGGCCTTGCCACGTGCCGAGACAGGCCATAAGGCTTCAACCTTGCCGCCGCGCACCCCGACATACCAGTCATGCAAATTACAGGTTGGATCGCAATGCCCGGGTACCAGCATCAGCCTGTCTTTTAGCGATAGACATTTATTTTTATCCTCAATAACGCCATGTTCATCTGAACATTGGATATAACGCACATCCTCGCGCCCATAAATCACCGGCAAGCCACTATCGACAGACTGCACCTTTAGCCCGGCATCACATACAGCCCGGCCATCCTGTGCGGTACTGACAATGCTGGTCAGCAAAAACAGGGCATTTTGCCATTCTGCCTGGTCGAAACGCTGGCCACTCTCATTTTCAATACGCCCGTAATCAGCGTCCATAAAGGCATAGGAACCACATTGAATTTCGTTAAATATGCCTGATTCTGCCTCAAAGGCAAAAGAGCCTGTCCCGCCGCCGCTAACAATCTCGCACCCCAAGCCAGCCTTTTTTAGCGCATCAACAGCTTGCCCGGTGACAGCCGCCACTTTTCTTTCCACTGCCTGGCGTTCGGCAAAGCTCTGGTGATGCTGTACCCGGCCATTATAGGATTGTATGCCGCTAAATTTCAGCCCCTCTGCATCTTCAATGGCACGCGCTATCTCTACCAGCTTTGCCAGATCACTCACCCCGCATCGCTGCGAGCCGCATTCCAGCTCTACCAGACATTCCAGAATAACTCCCTTGCGGCTTGCTGCTGCGGATAAATCAGCCAGATTGGCCATATCATCCACACAGCAAATCACCCGACGGCCAGGCGCGCAAAAGGACACCATTCGATTGATTTTTCTTGTGTCAATAATCTGGTTGGTGATCAAGATATTATCAAAGCCAGCTCTGGCAAACACTTCGGCTTCGGAAACTTTTTGGCAGCAAATTCCCATTGCCCCGCCAATTTCCATTTGCCGGCGTGATACATCCACCGATTTATGCATTTTTGCATGGGCGCGGAGCTGGACGTGATAACGCTCTGCCAGCTGGCGCATACGCTTCAAATTTGCTTCAAACGCATCCAGATCAATCAGCAAGGCAGGAGTTTGCACCTCCTCAACAGACATACCGATTTCGGCCGGAACATCAAAACCGATTTCAAGCTCTTGCAGACCAGCCATTGATTTTTATTTCCTGTTACTTGTTATGAAAACAGGGGCATCATTGATATTTTCAACCTTTAACTTGAACTCTTTTTGTATGGTAGCCCCGGCTTTATCAGACAGAACAATCACCACAATATGGTCGCCTACATCAGCATTGGCGGGTGTGCCGCCCAGCATACCGTCTTTTGAAATCTGCAACCAGTCAGGCCCGTCTGCCAGCTTGAAGTGCATCACATCGCCATGCGGGATATCATCATCCATAACCTCAACCATCATTTCATAGGCGCTATCCTGTATTGCAACAGGCAGGCTGGTGGTCACAAATTTCGGGGCATCATTTGTATTGACGACAGTGATCATGAATACCGCATCATCTGACTGGCCGGATCTGTCTGTTACCCGGACAATAATTTCATCCGAGCCAACATCGGCATTTTTCGGCGTGCCTTTTAGCAAGCCATCGCGGCTTAGCCCCAGCCAATCTGGCAATTCTACCATAGAAAAGGTCAGCTTATCGCCATAGGGGATATCAACATCCTCTACTAGCAGCTGCAGGCTGTAAGGCGTATCCTCATTCGCCACAAAATCGCCTGCGGGATGGTGAACACGCGCTTGTATCGGGGCAAATAGCGCGCTGGCTTGCTGTCCAACTGTGTTAATAAGTGACTTTGCCGAACAGGAGGCAAGCAAAAGCAAGCTGCATATTACCAGAATACTTCTTGCACCAAACATCTTTACCACCCTTCAATTACGCGCTTTTGTCTTTAACTTTTTCCTTTGCGGCTTTGAGAATAAAAGGAATTCCAAAAAACGCAAATTCTATTCAGATTTTATATGCCCCAAATATATCATAATGTACACGTGTCAGGGGCTTGCATCCCAAAATACCTATATTTTTCATCCCGGCAGATAGTTTATCCTCTTTAAACGCGGCCTTTATGGCTTTTTTTAATAAGACCAGCTTTTCGCTATGCTCTGCCAGACCGCTTACCAGTGGCGGGGCAGGAACAGGCCGGCTGGTGCCAATCACTTTGACCTTTGTCACCTGTTCAGGACAGGCAGATTGCAGCATATGCCAGGTTAGGCAATCTATCGCGCCAATATCCGCCTGCCCGCAAGATATCGCTGCCAGCGTGCCGCGATGTGCGCCTGTATAGCTAACCTCGCCAAAGGCGCAGAGGTTTGGACTTCCCCCCAGCGCCTGATAGAGGGCAAAACGCCCGGAATAGCTGTCTTTTTCGCTAATGGCAGCGCGTAATTCATTTATCGGCAAATCATCTATAGAAATCTTTTCCAGCTTTTTTGAGGCAATAATCACACTATGGTAATAGCCCTCTGGCACGCCCTCTTCTGCCAGAATAAAACTGCCAATATAGCCGGGTAATTCTTTTCGATAGCGCGAAAAGTTCAATCCGCACATCTGTCCCAGCATCAACCGCCCCTCTCTGGCAAGGCTGATAGTATTGCATTTTGCATCATACAGGTTGCTGCCTGTCTCTATCCCCTGTTCTTCCAGATAGCTGCGCACAAACTGCCAAAAGGCCCTGAAAACAGGCTCTGTATGGTCAAATAAATACCAGTTGAGCTGGGCCGATTTTGGCAAAATCCTGCCCCTTTCCATCAATGTACTATTCGCCCTTGCCACAGCCCTTACATAAAGCTGCGCGATAGTAGCACAGACAGGATAATCGCACCCCCCATCGCTGTTTTTTCAGGCCAGCTGCCGCGAT
>CBFIAD010000042.1:0-17610 GCA_965660495.1 Puniceispirillaceae bacterium (SeqCode) | reverse complement strand
GAAAGCCGGCATAAGTACCAGCTTTTTCAATATCCTTTGTCACACCTGATTTAGAGGCAATCACCACATTATCGGCTATATGGATATGATCGCCAATGCCGACCTGCCCGCCAATAATACTGTTTTTTCCTATCTCGACACTGCCAGCGATACCGGCCTGCCCCAGAATAATCACATTATCGGCAATCACCACATTATGGGCGATATGACATTGATTATCTATCATGACATAATCGCCAATGATGGTGTCATCCAGCGCGCCCCTGTCAATTGTCACACTCGCACCAATATCGCATCCCTTGCCGATAATCACCTGCCCCAAATGCGGCAGAACTTGCAGTTCCCCCCCCTGCCCGTCAAAGCCGAAACCGCGCTTGCCAATAACACAATGAGCATCTGTTTTTACCCCTTCACCACATACCAGATTTGAAAGCACATTATGTGCGCCAATCTGGCAATCAGCGCCAAGAGATACATTTTCAGTTAAAACCGTATGAGCGCCAATCTGACAGCCTGGCCCGACAAGGCAATCAGCGCCAATAACCGCAAATGCCCCAACCTTGGCCGTGGGGTCAATTTTGGCATCATGGTGGATATCCGCCAGCGCGGAAATGCCAGGCTGTTGCAAGGATGGCGGAAACATTCTGGCTAACACACGGCCAAAAGCTGCCCGTGGGCGCGATGCAACCAGAATAACCGGCTCTATCAGCTCTTTTTGCAGATCATCAACCAGCTCAGCAGAGGTCAGGCATACCGGGCCGGAAACCGCCTTAACCGAAGCAATATATTTTTTATGCGTGATCAGAACCAGTGCATCCGAAACAGGGGCAGCTATGCTGGTCACACTGTCTATCTGCAGATCCGAACGGCCTGTTATCTGCTGAATTTCACAATCCTTGCATAATTCGGATATCAGCCAGCTTTTAGCGGCTTTGTGAACTCTGCCAGATGCCCGCCCCATCACCTACTCGCTTTTTGTTTTGGATGGCTCGCTTATTTCCAGCTGAGCATCCTTTGTACGGATATTCAGTCGCTCCAGCACATCATCGGTGATATTCAACTGATTACGGAAAATCAAAAGCTGCTCTTCTTTAAACACCAGATCGATATTCAGCGCAGATGCCCGTTCTGCAACAATGGTGGTGGCCAATTGCCTGATTTTGTCCTGTGCTTGTTGCAAGGCTCTATCCAGAGATTGTCTTTTATTTTGAATATCCTGTTGAACAGCAGCCACTTCGCGCTGAAAGGCGCGGACTTCTTCTTGATAGGCTTCTTCCGAGATTAGGCTCTGGCGCGCTTTAAGCTCTTTTTCCTTTGCCAGAAGCTGTACTTCTTTTTCTGCAAATTCTTTTTGGAACTCTTCGCTCTTGGAATCCAGCAATGCACGCACCCGCTCTGTGGCTTCGGATTCCCGGATTATACGTGCCAGATCAACTACCGCGACCCGCTGAACCGAAAAACGCTCGCCAGTATCCTGCGCCATAGCTGGCAGGGGCATAAAAAATACCGCCATCCAGAACATTGCCGATGCCATTACAAGATAACGCAAGGGATTATGTGCAGTAAATTTATCCGGATAAAATTGCATTTTATACCTTTTTGCGTATCTTAAAAGCGTGTGCCGATGTTGAACTGAAAGCGTTTTAACTGATCATGCGAGGATTTTGAAATCGCATCTGCCCAGTAAAAGGTCAAAGGCCCGATAGCGGTATCCCATAAAAAACCAAAGCCGATAGATTGACGCAGTTTATCATCATCTGCCCCTGTTACCCCGGTTGGATAATCCGTATCCCAAACAGAGCCAAAATCGGAAAAGAGTGTCCAGCGAATACCCAAATCATCGCTCAGCCCAAGGCTGGATATCAGCTCTACCGAGCCGGAATACATATAATTACCGCCAACAGCTGAATCTGTGCCACTATCGCGCGGACCAATACCGCTGCCATCAAAGCCCCTTACCTGGCGTCCCCCAAGGAAGAAACGCCCGGACTGGGATACTTTTTCATCCAGCCCTTCGACAAACCCTGCCCGGCCGCGAACCCCCAACACCAGAGCATTAAAGAAATAAGGCTGGTAATAGGCTGCCCGTAAATTGGTACGCAGATAATTTACATCCCCGCCAATTCCGGCATAATCATGGCTGGCTTCCAGCAAATAGCCCTCGCTCGGGTCAAAACGGTTATTCAGGGTATCGCGGCCAAGCGTATAGGAAATGGTAGATTCTGTGGTGCTTCTGCCTTCATCACCGGTAACCGAAGTGGCGGTTGTGCTTTTCTGCACCGTGTCTTTGGTCACAAACCCGTATCCAAAACGGTGATAATAATCCCTGGCAGCATTAAACGAGGCAGAGGTTTGCAAGCCCTGTGTCTCGACCTCTACGGTGGTTTCTTTGACCTGTTCTTTGAACAGCTCGATACTGCCGCGCAGATTACGATCAAACAGATACGGTTCTGTTAGGCCAACACGATAATCGGCGCGCGTATCAGAGGTTGAAATTGCAAAATTTGTTGCCCGACCCGAGCCAAGAAAATTTCGCTCCTTAATCCCAAGAGTCAGCGTTGTTTTATCAATAGAGGAATAGCCAACCCCAACAGAAAAATCGCCTGTGGGTTGTTCTTCTACATCAAATTGAACAACAGATTGATCCTCGGTTGAGCCGGGAAGTGTTTGGACATCCACTTTCCGGAAAAAGCCCAAACCGCGCACTTTTCGCAAGGATCTGTCTATCTTTAGCTGGTTATAGGCATCCCCCTCTACCAGTTCCAATTCGCGGCGCACTACATTATCCAAAGTGCGCGAATTATTAATTACCTCAATGCGCTCAACAAAATTCTTGGTCGCCGCACCGATATTAATCTGCACATTCAATGTTTGCGTTTCCGGGTCGGTAAATACTTCCGGGGTTACATTCACAAAAGCATAGCCAAAATTACCCAGCTCATTGGTGATATTTAGCAGACCCTCTTCAATAGCGCGTACATCATACCAGTCCCCTTCTTCCAGCTGAATAAGATCGCGCAACCGGCTGACATCAACCGATTCAATCTCCGAGGTAAAGCTGATATCCTTTAGACGGTAACGCGGGCCTTCTTTCAAAGAAAAGGTCACAGCAAAGCCGGAGCGGTCAGATAACAGCCCGCCTTGTGCGCGTACCACATCAATATCGGCATATCCGCGGCTCAGGTAAAACTGGCGCAATAGCCGAACATCAAAATCCAGCCGGCCGGGGTCATATTTATCGGTTGTGCTAAAAAGCGACCACCACCGCTCTACACGGCTCGAAATAATCTGGCGTAAGGCATAATCTGAAAAGGCAGAATTGCCCAGAAAACGGATAGACTGAATTTTAATCAGCGGCCCCTCATCCACCTCAAAGATAAGGTCTACACGGTTATTATCCTGACGGATGATTTTTGGCACAACACTGGCCGCAAAACGCCCCGATAAACGATAAATCTCCAGCAAACGCTGGGTTGCTGAACGGGCTACCTCTGCTGTATAGACCCGGCGCGGCTGTACATCCAGCTCGGCAAGCAATCGCTCATCGGTCAGCACATCATTACCTTCAATATTTATGCGGCTGATGATAGGGTTTTCCACAATCTCGACAATCACCTGATTGCCGGAACGTGAAATGCTGACATTTTCAAACAGATTGGTAGCAAACAAGCTGCCTATCGCCTGATCCAGTGCCTGAAGATCAATCACGTCACCTGTCTTTATCGGCAAATAGGCCAGGATAGTCGCATCGGTTACCCGCTCATTGCCCTCAACCAGAATAGCTTCCACTCTAAAGCGGTCTGCTGCTGACTGCGCCAGAGAAACAGAAGACAGCCCAACGGCAAAAAGCAGGGCTGTTGAAAATAGAATCTTCCTAAGCAGAAGCATCTGAAACCTCATTATTATAAAACGAAATTGTTTTATCTGATTCACCGCGCTGAGTATAAGCAGTAAACGGCTATTTTAGCAAAAAACTTTACCAGAGAATAGCGCCTAGCCCCAGTTTGTGAACTTTCTAACAATATCTAACGAAATTACCACTACCATCAGGGATAATAACAAGCTTACCCCTACCCGATTTAATTTATCCTGCACCCCGTCTGGCAAAGGCTTGCCGATAACCGCCTCTATGAGAAAAAACACCAGATGCCCTCCATCCAGAGCGGGTATGGGAAATAAATTGATAAGCCCCAAATTAATCGAAATCAGGGCAGTAAAAATAATAAAGGCAGCCAATCCCTGTTGCGCGGCATCAGCAGATAATTCAGCAATTCGCACCGGCCCGCCTATTTCACCGCTACTGGCCTGACCGGTAACCAGCCTGCCAATCCCGCGTAGCATGGCTGCACATAGATTAACGGTATCGATACTGGCGGTATATAGCGCTTCTGCAACGCCTAACTTGCGAAATTCCCCCGCAGTTGAAGAGCGAACCCCCAGCACCCCGTAATGTAGGTCATATTCCTTAGAATAGGCAGATTTAAGCGTTACCGACAGGGTAAAATTATCGCCGCGCCGGTCTATCTCAAACAACAGCTCCCGGTTCGGGTTTTCAAAGATAATCGCGCGCATCTCATTGAAATCATCAATATTTACGCCATCGATAGCGAGGATTTTATCCCCTTCTTTCAGCCCGGCCTCTATGGCTGCGCCTTCTTCCATAACCTCGCCAATGACAGGCGGGATAAAGGCTTTACCAGCCCCCATATAAATGCCGGCAAACAGCAAGATTCCCAACAGGAAATTGGCAATCGGCCCTGCCGCAACAATGCCGATACGCTGAAACACACCTGCCCCAGCAAAACTGCCCTCAATCCGGCGCGCCGAAGCAGAAGCAATGCTGGCAGCATTTTGATCGCCGCGCATTTTCACATAGCCCCCAAGGGGAAGCGCGGCAATACGCCAGCGCGTGCCATGCCTGTCCATCCAGGCATATAGCTCGGGCCCAAAGCCGATGGAAAAGACCTCTACGACCACCCCGGCACGTCTGGCCGCCCAGTAATGGCCCAGCTCGTGAATAAACACGATAGGCGTTATCACCAGCAGAAAAAACAGAATTTGATTGAAACCACCCAGTTCCGGCATTTTATTTTATCCTGTTATAACAAAGGGGGTACGGGACTTGCTTGCACCAAAAAAAACATCTATCAGCATCGCAATTTTCATGCCGACTGGCTGTTTGTTTTTAATCCAGCTAACAAAGGGATGCAATTATCTTTGCCGAATTTCTCTATCCAGTGCTATTACCGCCTCATAGGAATCGGCCTTAATACCGCTATCGCCTTTTGCTAATGCCCCCTCAGCGATAGCTGCTATATCGGCAAAACCAATCTTTCCGGCCAAAAATTGTGCCACCGCCATTTCATTTGCCGCATTTAAAATAATCGCTTGCTCTGCTGGCTGCCCCAGCACCTGTTTTGCAAGGGAAAAACAGGGAAATTTTTGCTCGTCTATCGGGGCAAAATCCAGCTGTAAGGCTTGCGTGAAGTCAAATTCCTGCCCCTTCCAGCCAAGCCTGTCTGGCCAGCCAAGCGCATAGGAAATCGGCACCCGCATATCGGCTATTCCCAATTGTGCAAGCCAGCTGCCATCTTTAAACCCAACCAGACCGTGAATGGAAGATTGCGGATGGATAATGGCATCCAGCTTTTCTGCCCCGCGGTCAAATAACCAGGCTGCCTCTATCAGCTCCAGCCCCTTATTCATCATGGTTGCGCTATCGATGGTAACCTTTGGCCCCATAGACCAGTTTGGATGCGACAAGGCCTGTTCGATGGTCACATCTTGCATCTCGGCCACAGACATTTTACGAAAAGGCCCGCCAGAAGCGGTCAGAATAATATTTTTGATATCTGCCTGATTTTCATATCTAAGGCATTGAAATATGGCGTTATGCTCTGAATCAATTGGCAAAAGGGTGGCGCTGTTCTTTTCGGCTGCTGGCATAATCAGATGCCCGGCTGCGACCAGCGTTTCCTTATTCGCCAATGCAATATTTTGTCCTATCTCTACCGCCCGCCAGACAGGGGCAAGGCCTGCCAGCCCGACAATGGCGGCAACCAGCAAATCCACCTTTTGTGCGGCAACTTCCTCAAGGGCTTTTTGCCCTGCCAATACTGTAATTCCTGACCCCGACAGCAACTCGGATAAGGGCGTATAAAATGCCTCATCAGCTATCACCACATAAGCGGGCTGAAATTCCTGTGCCAGCTGCGCAAGGCTGTGATAATCGCTATTGGCACTCAGGGCATGAAGGGCAAATTTATCCGGATGCTCTCTTACCAGCGACAGGGTACTGCTGCCAACCGAACCGGTAGCCCCGAAAACAGTTAATCGTTTTTTTCCTGTCATCTATATCCATCCATCCCCAAAATTATTGGGGCTGCAGGTTGCCAAGCAGAGCTATATCGCTTGCCAGCGCCCATGCCACCACAGGCAGGGTCGTCATATAGCCATCAAATCTGTCCAATGCCCCGCCATGGCCTGGTACCAGCTGGCCACTATCTTTAATGCCCAAACGGCGCTTCATGGCGCTTTCATATAAATCGCCTATTTGCGATAAAATGGCCAGCCCCGCAACCAGCGCGATTAAATTCCCGCTCAAATGAATCTGCCAGAAACCATAGAGCGTTGCCTCTGCTGCAATGAGGGCAAATAAAATACCGCCAAACGAACCCGCCCATGTTTTAGAGGGACTAAAGGCAGGGGCAAGTTTTGGCCCACCTATAATCCGCCCGGAAAAATACGCCCCGATATCACTGGCCGAAATAATAATCGCAAGAGATATCAGCATGAAACCTCCCTCTGGCCGGACAGAAAGATAGGACAGACAATAAATCGTTGCAGCCAGCAACAGCATAAATACCGCCTCCCTCCTGCCCAGCAGCCCATATACCCCCAATATCAGACTGGCCATTATTGCTATGGCAAGAGGGATGGAGGTCACATCGCTTTCAGACAGGATGGGCAGTAAAAATACCCCCATCATCAGGCAGATTGCCAGCACACGCCGAACAACAGATACCCCATTGCCTAGCAATGTACAGGCTTCATAGACGACCCAGATAGCGGCAAAGCCCGTGCCAATAAAGATATAGGGATAGCCTGCCAGAACGGGTATCAGGATAGGAAGAAAAAACAAAAACCCTAGCAGACGCGCCCATAAATCTGAACGATCAAGTGCCATGTGTTAGGCCAACTTTTCTTCGCTAGCATCATTTTTATCAGAAATATAGCCTGTTGAATCACCGCCAAAACGGCGTTGACGCTGATAAAAGCTGTTAATTGCTTTGCCCAGCTCATCTGCATCAAAATCCGGCCAGAAAGTTTCCGTGAAATACAGCTCTGCATAGCTGAGATCCCAAAGCAGGAAATTTGATAGTCGCTGCTCACCACCTGTGCGGATCAACATATCTACCGGGGGCAGATAGGCGGTTTCAAGATAGGAAACAAAGGGCTGGGTCTTGCCACCAGAGGCAAGTGCATCCGCACTCATGCGGGCAGCGGCCTGTTCAATATCCTGCTGGCCGCCATAATTCAGGGCAACACTTAAATTCAGGCCGGTACAATGTGCTGTTCGCGCTTCTGCATCGGCAAACATTGCTTGCAAATCTGCCTCAAAGGCGGTTCTGTCCCCCAGAATAAACAAGCGCACATTATCTTCTATCAGCCTGTCGATTTTGGTTCGCAAAAATCTGCGCATAATATCCAAAAGAGCATTGACCTCCAGCCTAGAACGCCGCCAGTTTTCGGTGGAAAAGGCAAAGACGGTTAGATAGCTGACATCATAGCTGGCAAGGGCACGGGCGATATCTTCGAGCGATTGTGCGCCCCTATCATGGCCAGCAACCGCTTGCAGTGTACGCATCCGCGCCCAGCGTCTGTTCCCATCCATTATAATGGCTAAATGATTTAGCTTCATATGGCGTATCCGTACTTATGCCTTCATGGTTTGATATCCTACACGCTTAAGATATCTTTTTCCTTTTTGGTCAGCATATCGTCAATGTTTTCAATGTGCTGATCGGTCAGCTTTTGAATCTGACTTTCCAGAGCGCGTCTTTCATCTTCAGACATACCGCCTTCTTTTTCGTCCTTTTTCACTGTTTCCATTGCATCGCGGCGAACATTGCGCACCGCAACACGCCCGCCTTCTGCATATTTACCTGCGACCTTTACCATTTCTTTGCGTCTATCCTCGCTCAACTCTGGCACAGGCACACGAATTACATTGCCTTCTGCTTGCGGATTTAGCCCCAGACCTGACTCACGAATAGCTTTTTCGGTAGCCTGAATAAGCCCTGCATCCCAGACAGTAACCGTCAGCATTCGCGATTCCGGCACAGAAATATTACTTACCTGATTAAGAGGCATTTTTGAGCCATAGGCATCTACCATAACCGGTTCAAGCATTGCTGTATTGGCACGACCTGCGCGCAATCCGGCAAATTCATTGCTCAGGCTTGCAACCGAGGCTTCCATCCGGCGTTTTACATCATCGAGATCCAGCATTATCTCATTCCTTTTCCTATGCCTTGTTAAGGGTTAAATATGGCAATTTTTTGAACCCTACCTTTCGGGTGTCTCGCAAACAAGGGTAAAAGCCCCTTTATGTTGCAACACATCATCAAATCCCCCCTCATTCGCGATAGAAAAGACCAGAATAGGTATTCTGTTTTCGCGTGAGAGAGAGATAGCCGATGCGTCCATCACTTTTAAATCCTTGGCCAGCACATCCATATAGGATAGGCGGTCATAGCGTTTTGCCCCTGCCTGTTTTTCCGGATCGGCGTCATAGACACCATCTACCTTTGTACCCTTTAGTAGCGCATCACAGCCCATTTCAGATGCCCGCAAGGCAGCAGCGGTATCGGTGGTGAAAAACGGATTGCCCGTACCAGCCGCAAAAATCACAATCCGCCCTTTTTCCATATGCCTCATCGCCCGGCGGCGGATATAGGGCTCACAGACCGCGCTGATAGGCAATGCAGACATTACCCGCACTTCTGTATCAATTTGTTCCAGCGCATTTTGCATGGCCAGCGCGTTCATCACCGTTGCCAGCATACCCATATAATCGCCGGTAGCCCGTTCCATCCCAGCAGCCGCCCCAGACACCCCGCGAAAGATATTTCCGCCGCCAATTACCAAACAGATTTCAATGCCTTGCTGGCTTACCGCTTTAATCTCGCTGGCAACCCGGGCGACCATTTCAGTATCTATCCCATAGGCCTGGTTGCCCATCAGGAACTCACCTGAAATTTTCAATAATACACGTTTATAATGATAAGAAGGCGCCATGACGGTCAGTCCCGAATTTATGTCTGACGGATAAAAAGTTACGATATAATGGCATTAATTCTAGAAAGATAAAAGAGAAACATAAAAAAAGGCTCTGCAAAAGACGAGCTGATGCAGAGCCCCAATTTCACTATTGTTTTGCTTTATTCTCTAGTTGCCAAGCTGGGCAGCAACCTCTGCGGCAAAATCTGTTTCCTCTTTTTGAATGCCGTCGCCCAGTACAAACTGCTTAAAGCTTGTCAGGGCAATATCTGCACCGGCTTCCTTTGCGGCTTTGGCGATTACATCTTTAACCTTGCTTTCGCCATCAATCACAAAAGTCTGCTCTAGCAATACAACTTCTTCATAGAATTTACGCATCCGGCCCTCGACCATTTTTTCTGCGATTTCCTGCGGCTTGCCAGAGGCTTTGGCCTGTTCAATCAGCACATCACGTTCGCGTGCAACCAAAGCAGGGTCAAGATCATCTACAGACAAAGAGGCAGGAGAAGTTGCCGCAATATGCATTGCCAACTGCTTGCCAAGCCCTGTCAAAACATCAGCTGACGCAGAGGATTGCAACCCAACCAGAACGCCAATCCGTCCCAGCCCTTCTGCTGCTGCATTATGGATATAAGGAACAACCGCCCCTTCGCTCACACTAACTTTTTCCATGCGGCGCAGGGTCATATTCTCACCAATGTGGGCAATTTTCTGGGTTAGCTCATCTGCGACATTCCGGCCAGTTCCAGGATAATCTACAGCGTTCAACGCGTCCAAGTCGCCAGCATCCAGCGCCAGCTTGGCCAATGTGCTGGCAAAACCCTGAAACTCGTCATTGCGGGAAACAAAATCGGTTTCAGAGTTCAGCTCAACCAAGGCGCCATTTACACCATCTACCGCTATAGCCACCAGACCTTCTGATGCCACCCGGCCGGATTTCTTGGCCGCGGCGGCCAGACCCTTGGTGCGCAGCCAGTCAACGGCCGCTTCCATATCGCCATTTGTTTCATTTAGCGCCTTTTTACAATCCATCATCCCCGCGCCAGACTGTTCGCGAAGTTCCTTTACCATTGCTGCTGTAACGCTCATTCTCTCAATTCCTTATATTTATATTAAAATATCTGTCAGGTTATGATATCAGGGCAGACTGCATGAAAGCTGCCTGCCCCTAATATTCCTGTATTCATCCAAAGCAGGCTTTGGTTGAACTATTCCCTGTTTTACTAGGCTGAAGGCTGTTCTTCAGCTGCCACTTCTTCAGCAGGGGCTTCCGCTACAGTTTCTGCAGCGGCTTCTTCTGCCGGAGCGGCTTCTTCTGCCACCAGCGCTGGCTCAACAGGTGCTTCTACGGCACTGCCAGCATCGCCGCCACTTGCAACCATTTCTGCCTGCAAGCCATCCAGAATAGCTCCTTGTGCCAATTCGCAATATAAGGTGATAGCCCGCATCGCATCATCATTGCCAGGAATAGGATAATCCACACCATCAGGGCTGGCATTACTATCGATAACAGCGACCACCGGAATACCCAGCTTGTTGGCTTCCAGAACAGCGATATCCTCTTTATTGGTATCCAGAACAAAGATCATATCTGGCAGGCCGCCCATTTCCTTGATCCCGCCAAGTGTCAATTGCAGCTTTTCCAGCTCACGGTTTAATTGCAGAATCTCTTTCTTGCCAAGCTGGCCAACATCTTCACCTTCCAGACGGGCTTCAAGATCGCGCAACCGGCGGATAGACTGGGAAACCGTTGCCCAGTTAGTCAGCATACCGCCCAGCCAGCGGTGATTTACATAATACTGGCCACAATCGCGGGCAGTTTCTGCAATTTTATCTGCAGCGACACGCTTTGTGCCAACAAATAATACCCGGCCACCTTTGGCAACCGTATCGCGCATCGCTTCAAGTGCGCGCGCCAATAAAGGAACAGTCTGCTGCAAATCAAGAATATGAATACCGTTGCGCTGGCCAAAAATAAATGGTTCCATGCGGGGATTCCAGCGACGTGTGTGGTGACCAAAATGAACGCCTGCTTCCAGCAATTGGCGCATAGTAAATGAAGGAATAGCCATCGAATTAAGCTCCTGTTTTCCGGTTAGGCCTCCATGAGGGGTAAAAGAAAGAGCAACCGCTCTCACCGGACGGCAGTTCCAGAATTGGCTGGAAACACCACCCTCATGTGTGATTTACCGAGGCTTTTAGCAAAAAAAACCGGCATCAGGCAAGTAAAAAATACGCAAAACTGGCGGATTTTCCGGCTTAAATTTCAAACATGGATAAAATGCCGGGGATGGTATGCAATTTTTGGCGTAACTCTCCGCTTAGGCGAAATTTGTTTGGCAGGGTAATTTCAATCTCGCGCATCCCGTCCATAACAAAAAATTTCAACGGCGCAAGGCCGCCGCCATCCTCGCGAAGCGCATCTTTTATCGGCTCAAGACAGGCGGCATCTGTAATTTTTATCCCCAGCCCGGAATGATGCATGGCAATTGCCTCATCCAGAGATTGCAGTCGTACCGCCAGCAACCTGATAGTGTCATTTTCGGTTTTTGCATCTGCACTTAACAACACAGGGCCATCGCTGTTCAAAAGTGGCCGTGCAGCGTTCAGCGCTTCGGAAAAGAAGGTAGCTTCATACATCCCTGCCTTGTCAGTTAGCTGAACGAAGGCAAAGCGATTACCTTTTGCCGATACCCGCTCCTGAACAGAGCTGATTTTTCCGGCAAGGCGCACCCGTGCGCTCATTTGGCCGTGCATGGCCTCTGCCAGCTGGTTGGAAGGCGTGACTTTCAGCTTGTCCAGCTGGGCATGATAACTGTCCAGCGGATGCGAGGATAAATAAAGCCCCAGCGCCTCAAATTCCAGTTTCAGGCGATTGGATTGTGTCCAGTCTGGCCCGGCTGCAAAACGAAAAGCCGGCGCAGCATCCGTGCTATCTGCGCCAAACAGGCTGGATTGCGAGGATTGGGCTTCACGGCGATAAAAATCGGACTGCCCCAATAGCTGATCCAGCGCTTCAAATATTTCCCGCCTGTTTTCATGCAAGCTGTCAAATGCCCCGGCCTTTACCAGATTCTCAAGCTGGCGTTTGTTTGCCCCCTCGCGCGGTAGGCGTCTGGCCAGATTATCCAGAGAGGTAAATATGCCCCCTTCCGTGCGGATGGCGACCAGCTTTTCCATCGCCTCAGCCCCGACATTACGCACCGCCCCCAGCGCATAGCGGATAGCCCAGTTACCACTATCCTCCTTTTCAACAGAAAAAGAGCTTTCCGAGCGGTTAAGGTCCGGCGGCAAAACCGATATTCCCTTATACAGGCAATCCTGGCGAAACACGGCCAGTTTATCAGTGTTACCGGCATCCAGTGCCATAGAGGCAGCGATAAACTCCACCGGATAATTAGCCTTTAGCCAGGCCGTTTGATAACAGACCAGCGCATAGGCAGCGGCGTGCGATTTATTAAATCCATAGCCGGCGAATGAGGCAATTTGATCAAAAATATCAGAGGCAAGTTTGGCATCAATATCATTGCCAGCCGCGCCCTTGATAAAGATGTCACGCTGCTCATCCATCTCTTCTTTAATCTTTTTCCCCATCGCCCGGCGCAATAAATCTGCCCCGCCAAGCGTATAGCCGGCCAAATCGCGTGCCGCTTGCTGTACCTGTTCTTGATAAATCATAATGCCGTAGGTTTCGCTCAAGATAGGTTCAAGTAGCGGGTGCATATACGCAACCGCCTCGCGTTCATGCTTGCGGCTGATATAGGTAGGAATATTTTCCATCGGGCCTGGGCGATATAAGGCAACCACCGCGATAATATCTTCAAATCTGTCCGGCTTTAGTCCGCGCAATACATCGCGCATACCGCTTGATTCCAGCTGGAACACGCCAACTGTATCGCCTTCTGATAACATCTGATAGGTTTTGGCATCATCCAGAGCGATTGAATCAATATCGATATGGATATCGCGCTTTTTCAGCAGGGCAAGGGCTTTTTCAATGACCGTTAGTGTTTTTAGCCCCAGAAAGTCAAACTTCACCAGCCCGACCTGTTCCACCGATTTCATATTGAATTGCGTAACAGGCATATCCGAGCGCGGATCGCGATAAACCGGAACAAGCTCTGGCAAGGCTCTATCGGCGATAACCAACCCGGCCGCATGGGTCGAGACATGACGATAAAGCCCTTCCAGCTTGCGCGCAGTGGCAATCAGGTGGGCGACCTGCTCATCTTCATCATTGAGGCGGCGCAGATCTGCTTCTGACTTCAGGGCTTGACCAATACTTACCGGGGCAGCCGGATTACTGGGCACCATCTTGGCGACCTTGTCTACCATTCCATAGGGCATATCCAGTACCCGGCCCACATCGCGTAAGGCGGCACGCGCCTGCAAGGTTCCAAAGGTGATAATCTGAGCCACGCGGTCATGGCCATATTTACTTTGAACATAACGGATAACTTCCTCGCGCCGTTCCTGGCAGAAATCAATATCGAAATCCGGCATGGATACACGCTCGGGGTTCAAAAACCGCTCAAAAAGCAAGCCCCAGCGCAACGGGTCGAGATTTGTGATCAGTAAAGCCCAGGCAACCACCGAGCCAGCCCCCGAACCACGGCCAGGGCCTACAGCAATCCTGTTTTTCTTTGACCAGCGAATAAAGTCCGAGACAATCAGAAAATAGCCGGAAAATCCCATAGAGATAATGATATCCAGCTCCATCTCCAGCCTGTCCTCATAGACTTTTTTTGCAGCTTCCTCTCCCTGATAATAGGGTTTTTCCATTGTCTGGAGATAAGCCAGCCTGTCTTGTAGCCCCTGCCGGGCAAGGATGCGTAATTGCGCTGCTTCATCATCGGCATCGGTCGAGGGCAGGATGGGATTGCGCCGGCTCACCACAAAGCTGCAGCGCTGGGCAATGACAAGGCTGTTTTCTATCGCTTCCGGCAAATCAGCAAACAGCTTTTGCATCTGTGCGGCATTTTTGAAGAAATGCTGGGCGGTTATGCCGGAATCTTCCATACTGGCCAGGCGTTCGGACGAAGCGATACAATGCAATACCTTTTGCGGAATATACATGGACTGCCCGTCAAAATGACAATCATTTGTTGCCACGATGGGCAGGCCTGACCTGTCTGCCTCTGCCAGCAATAGCGTTTCTGCTACAGCTTCTACCGTCCTTCCATGACGCTGAATTTCGATATAGGCACGCCCGCCAAAATGGCGTTGCAGCCAGTCAATACGCGCCGATAAATGCTTTGTCTGCTCATTCGCAGCCGCCCCGCCAATAAAGCCCCCACGCAATCCGCCTGACAACAGGATAAGCCCCTCTGCCCGCTTTTCCAGCGCATCGACCGTAATGACAGGTTCGCCCGTTGCCTCACTATCCAGCAAGGCAGCGGATATCAAATGGCTGAGATGGATATAGCCGGTTTCATTTTGTGCCAGAAGGGCAATTTCGCCCTCACCATACTGATCCTTTATCTGGACAACGGCTCCGATGATAGGTTGAATGCCCTTTGCCTGCATTTTTTCTGAAAATTCAAATGCCCCGAACATATTGAAGCTGTCGGTGATGGCAAGAGCGGGCTGCTTATCCATAGAGGCCAGCTCGGCCAGCTTGGCAATCTGTAGCGTGCTTTCCGATAGCGAATAGGCAGAATGCACCCGCAAATGCACAAAGCCGGCATGGCCAGCCGAGCCATCAGTGCTTTGCGCATCAAAGGGTCTTAGCTCATCCATATTTATCCTTCGGCAATTAATTTGCCTTTTTCAATCCGCAGCACCCTATCCATCTGGCTGGCCAGCTTTTCATTATGGGTAACAATCAGCGCGGCCGTTTGTGTGCCATGTACCAGCTTTTGCAAGGCCTGAAAGACAATCGCAGCTGTTTCCGGGTCGAGGTTTCCGGTTGGCTCGTCTGCCAGCAAAATTTCGGGGGCATTTGCGACTGCTCTTGCAATGGCCACGCGCTGCTGCTCGCCCCCCGATAGCTGGGCTGGGCGATGCATGGCTCTTTCTTGCAAGCCTACCATTGCCAGCAATTCCTTTGCCCGCTCCTCCGCCTCATGGCGGGGCAACTGATTAATCATTTGCGCGATAACAATATTTTCCAAGGCGCTAAATTCCGGAAACAGGCGGTGAAACTGAAACACAAATCCGATATGCAGGCCACGCAATCTGGTGCGCCGCCGCTCTGGCAAGCCGGAGGTGGCAACCTGTTGAATATAGACCTCCCCCTCATCCGGGCGCTCCAGCATACCTGCCATATTCAGCAAAGTGGTTTTGCCAGCCCCCGAAGGGCCAACAAGGGCGGTTAGCTGGCCTGGATAAAGCGACAGGCTGGCCCCGCTTAACACCTCTATCACCCTTTCTGCCTGATGATAGCGGCGATAGACATTATCAAGTTGCAAGACAGGATTACTCATAGCGCAACACCTCTGCCGGGGCGATATGCGATGCCCGCCATGCCGGATACAGGCTGGCAACAAGGCTCAGAACAAAGGCCATTACGACAACGGTTAACACTTCGGACGGGTCAATAATTGCAGGAAGTTTTGATAGATAATAGATTTCAGCGGAAAATAATTCTGCCCCTGATAACCCTTCGATAAAGCGCTTGATAGCATCAATCTGCCAGCAAAATAACAGCCCAACAATCGTACCGACAAATGTGCCAATAACCCCGATAGATGCGCCAGTAATTAAAAAGACACGCATCACCATGCCAGAGCTGGCGCCCATAGATCGCAACACAGCAATATCGGCATTTTTAGAACGTACCAGCATAATCATTGAAGAGACGATATTAAAGGCCGCCACCAAAATTATCAGCGTCAGGATGATAAACATCACATTACGTTCAACATTCAGCGCATTCAATAAGCTTTTATTGCGTTCCTGCCAGTCAAATTGGCGATATTCGCCGCCCAGATTAATCGCTATTGCCCGGCGCAGCAGTTCGATTTTTAGAGGGGCATCTGAATAAACTTCTATGCCCGACACCGCCTCTGGCAGATGAAAAAAGCTCTGCGCTTCGGAAAGCGGCATAAAGATAAAGCTGTTATCATATTCATGCATCCCGACCTTGAACAAACCGCCAATGGTAAAGGTGCGTTTGGAAGGGATAGAGCCAAAAGCTGTTGTGCGCCCGGATGCCGATAACAGGGTCATTTTATCCCCTATCTTCAGCCCAAGTCGAAAGGCCATCGTCTCGCCAATCAGGATATGTTTATCATCTCTAAAGGCAGCGATGGCTTGCTGGCTTAAACTATCCCAAAGCGGCTTGCGCGCGGCCAAATCAGACCAGGAAACCCCGCGCACCACTGCCCCTGTCTGGGCGCGGGCTGAACTGGCCATCACCTGGCCTTGCACTTGCGGCGTGGCAGCAATAACATTGGGTAATTCAGCCAGCTTTAAGGCCACACGGTTATAATCTGTCAATGGCTCGGAAGTAGCAGAAAACACCCCAATATGCCCGTTCAGACCCAGAATACGGTTAATTAGCTCGGTACGAAAGCCGTTCATCACGCTCATAACAATGATCAAGGTCGCCACACCCAACGTGATGCCGGCGAAAGAAAACCATGCAATAACAGAGATGAACCCCTCTTCCCGGCGGGCGCGCAGATAGCGAAACGCAAGCAACCGTTCAACAGGTTTAAATATCATCTATCTGCCTTTCTTTTTAATGCGCGCTTTTCTGCTTTATCTTGTCGCGCCTAAATGGGTCAATAATGCGGCAAAAGCCTGTTCAGGGCTATGTTCGCTAACCGCCCCTGTCTTTCTGCATTTCAGCTCTACCACCCCTCTTTCGGTTGAGCGCGGCCCTGCGATAATTTGATAGGGCAGACCGATTAAATCCATACGTGCCAGCTTTGCCCCGGCGGAATCCTGGCTGTCATCCAGCAAGATATCATAGCCGGCCTTCCGGACAGCCTGATAGATCGTGCCGGTTGCCTTGTCCGTTTCGTCATGGCCGGGTTTTAAATTGACGATACCGGCATCAAACGGGCTAACCGATTGCGGCCAGATAATGCCCTTATCATCATGGCTGGCTTCAATAATCGCCCCCACCAGACGAGAAACACCAATGCCGTATGAACCCATATGCAAATCAGTCATCTCGCCATCAGGTCCGGAAACAGAAGCGCCCATGGCAGCCGAATATTTTGTCCCAAAATAAAAGATATGCCCAACCTCTATCCCGCGCCGCATCATCAAATCAGCTTCCGGTACAGGACAATTTTCTGGCTCATGGGTTTCATCTGTGCGGGCATAAAGCCGGGTAAACTGATCCACAACAGGCTGCAAATCATTTTCATAAGAGAT
>CBFIAD010000041.1:0-17786 GCA_965660495.1 Puniceispirillaceae bacterium (SeqCode) | reverse complement strand
CCGGAATGGCCCTGCCTGTTCGACCAGCCCATGGCTGAATAAATATATTTTTCCGGGCGGTTATCTGCCCAGCTTGCGACAAATGATGCAGGCTATTGAAACAACCCACCTGAAAGTAACTGATATCGAGATATTACGCCTACATTATGCTGAAACCCTGAAGCATTGGCGCACCGCTTTTGAGGCAGAAAAACATAAACTGCCAGACGAATATGATGAAGATTTCATTCGAATGTGGCGTTTTTACCTGATTTGTAGCGAAAATTATTTCCGTTATGCCCATGGCATGGTATTTCAGATACAGCTGGCCAGGCGCCAGCGCGATGTGCCGCAGACACGCGATTACATCACAAAAGATGAAGCCAGCTATTTAAAGCGATTATGACCCGTGCCTGTTTCTGCTCCAGAAAAACCATTTTATGAGAAAAAATCCTTGCATGAGATGTCCTCTGCGGAATGGGAATCCTTATGCGACGGGTGCGGCAAATGCTGTGTGCTAAAGCTGGAAGATGTGGATACAAATATCATCTATAGCACCGATGTAGGGTGTAAATTGCTAGATTGTGACAATGCGCGCTGCCGCCACTATGCCGATCGCAAAAAATATGTCCCTGATTGCGTGGTTTTAACCCCGGATAATTTAAGCCAGTTAAGCTGGATGCCGAAAAGCTGTGCCTATCGCCGCCTGTATGAGGGGCGGGGGCTTGCCAGCTGGCATCCGCTGGTCTCTGGCCGGACAGAAAGCGTGGCAGAGGCTGGCCATTCTGTGGCTGGCCGCCTCTTTCCCGAAGGCAGTATTGACGAAGAAGACTTGCCAGACCATATCACAGATTGGGATGCAACCGCTCTAGGGCCAACAGGATAGCTATTATGAATACACGCTGGATATTGGTCATTTTGCTGACCGTCATGATGATCGCCATTATCTGGCGGAACGAGATGTCTGATATGGCCGATCCCGGCTGGACAAAATGCAAGGAATCGCTTCTGGTTCAAACCCTGACCGGCAAATGCAGCCTGCGCTATGAGGGTGAAACCCGGCCTTCTTAAAAAAAATACCCGTTATGGCACATAAAAAATCCACCCAAAAAATGGTACGCAAAGGCGATTTGCAGGAAAAAATCTGCCTAAGCTGTCAGCGCCCCTTTACCTGGCGTAAAAAATGGGCACGCGACTGGGATCAGGTTAAATATTGCTCTGTGCGATGCCGCCGCCAGAAAATAGACTAGCTGTCATCACTTGTCATAAACTGCCTGAGCTGTTCAACTGTATCTGCCTCTTCGGGGTCTTTATCCCAGCGGATAGCGTGAAAACGCGGAAAGCGCATGGCAATACCCGATTTATGGCGTTTGGAGGGGTGCAGCTGGTCAAAGGCGATTTCCACAACCAGCTTTTGCTCTACCTCGCGAACAGGCCCGAAACGGTTCAGCGTATGATCGCGCACAAATTTATCCAGCTTTTTCAATTCAGCATCGGAAAAGCCGGAATAGGCTTTGCAAACCGGCACTAATTCCAGCCCATTATCCCCATCGCGCCAGGCACCAAATGTAAAATCTGAATAAAAAGACGAGCGTTTCCCATGTCCACGCTGGGCATATAACATGACTAGATCGGCCTGTTTCGGGTCGCGTTTCAGCTTTACCCACCCGCCCTTTGGCCGTCCGGCAACATAAAGGCTGTCCTGTTTTTTCAGCATAATCCCCTCAATACGGGGATCAGATTGCTCTTTTATTTTTACGAGCTGGTCAAAATCTGTGGCGGCAAGGCATTTCGAGATATCCAGCCAACCTGTAGCGACAGCGTCTATTTCTGTCTCCAGCCTCTGCCGCCTTTGCGATAAAGGCAAGCTGCGCAAATCGGTATCGCCGGCAAATAAAATATCATAGGCGCGGATAAAGACAGGTGATTCCTGCTGCATTCGGCTGGTTACACGCTTGCGATTAAGCCGTTGTTGCAAGTCATTAAAACTGCCAATTTTTTGCGGTGTTCCAGCCAGAATCTCGCCATCCAGAACCCCTTTCCATGTCATATCCTGAACCAGTTCAGGAAAACTGGCAGAAATATCATCGCCTGTTCGTGAAAAAAGCCGCACCCCGTCCTCGGCGCTAACAAACTGGATACGCGCCCCATCCCATTTCCATTCTATCTGCCAGTCATCGGGGGTGAAATTTTCTGCCAGCCCGTTATCAGCCGGATGGGCCAGCATCATCGGGCGAAAAACGGCTCGCCCCTCTGCCTGCGGGCGGCCGCTGCGCCCTTCCAGCCAGTCAAATAGCGCGTCATAAGGCGGGGCAAGAAGCGGCCAAACCTCTTCAATTTCGGCAATATCCTTATCAAAGGCGTCGGCAAGGGCGGTACGTGCCAGGCGCCCCGACACGCCTACCCGCATCCCGCCTGTTGCCAATTTTAGCAATGCCCAGCGCTCGGCAACATTCAGCCTGTCCAACCAGCCGGCCAGAACGCCTTTAACTTCTGCGCGCGAAATAGCATTAAGGCGGGTAACAATCTCTGCCAGCCTTAAACCTTCTGTCTCTTTATCGGGCTGCGGCTCGGACGGCCATAACAGCGCGACCGTTTCGGCCAAATCCCCGACAAAATCATAGGAAAGAGCAAATAATTCAGGCGTGCTTACCTCTGTTGCCAGCTCGCGCACTACCCCTGCCTTGACATGAGCAAATCGTAAATCGCCTGTCAGGGCGGCCAGCCCCCAGCCCCTGTCCGGATGCGGCGTCTGGCGCAACCAGCCTGAAAGATGCGCCAGCTTTACATTACGCCGAGGCGAGAATATCAGCGCATCCAAAAGCTCGGAAAACCCTCTCATTCCATCGCCTCATCATAGCCGATAAGCGAGAGTGCACGTGCCGTTATACCGCGCTTCTGGCAGGCATGAATCAGCGCATCTTCACGCCCATGTGTTACCCATACCTCACGCGGATTAATTTCCTCTATTGTGGCCAGCAAATCATCCCAATCGGCATGATCTGACAAAATCAGGGGAAATTCGACACCGCGCTGTTTGGCACGCTGGCGCACCTGCATCCAGCCAGAGGCAAATACCAGTAACGGGTCTGTCAGCCGCCTTGCCCAGCTTGTATGCATCGCAGAGGGCGGAGCAAGGATAATCGCCCCTTGCAATTCTTTTGAAGGCTTGCCGCGCTCGGATATGCTGGCCGGGCGCAGCTCGCCCAGCTCTACCCCGTGTGCCTGATAGAGATCACATAAATTTTGCATTGCCCCATGCAAATAGACAGGCGCGTTATAGCCGGCTGCCCGAAGCAGGCTTATCACCCTTTGCGCCTTGCCAAGGGCATATGCCCCAATCAGGATGGAACGTTCAGGAAACAGCCCCGCTACCTTTAACAACCGCCTTATTTCATCCTGCGGGTCGGGATGACGAAAGACAGGCAAGCCAAAAGTGGCTTCGGTGATGAAAATATCGCACGGAACAACTTGAAAGGGCGCACAGGTAGGGTCTGCTTTTCGCTTATAATCGCCTGCAGCTATCAGCCGGGTATGGTTATGCTCCAGAATAATCTGGGCGCTACCTAATATATGGCCAGATGGTGCCATACCAATTTGCACATCACCAAGCTTCATCGTCTCGCCATAGCCAAGCGGTGTTTTTATCAAAGCAAAATCATCGCCATAGCGCGCCGCCATAATAGCCAGCGTTTCGGGGGTGGCGATCACCTGATGATGACCGGGACGGGCATGATCGGCATGGCCATGGGTAATAAGGGCTGTCTGGCACGCCGATAAGGGGTCGATATGCGCACCGGCTGGCAGAACAGACAATCCTTTTTTATCTATCTTTACCCAATCCATAGCTGGAGGCTGGCCTGTTGTTGCGTTATGTCATGCCGAATAGTTTTTGCACGATCAGTCTATTTTTTTTCTGTACCAAACAGCTTGGCGAAATCTTCATTGCTGATGGATTTTAAATCCTCGCGCCAATCCTCGCCCACAGCCCCGCCTTTCTGAACGGCTGGACGTGCCAGCAATTTCTTGCGCCAGGCTTGTACATACGGATAGTCATTTATATCCACATTTTGCCGCTCATAGCTGCGTGTCCAGGGCAGGATGGCGATATCTGCGATGGAATAGCTATCGCCTGCAACAAATGGATGGGCAGAAAGCCGCTTATCCAGCACCCCGTAAAGGCGGTTAGCCTCTTTTGAATAACGCGTCATCGCATAGTCAATACGTGTTGGGGCATAAAAATTAAAATGATGGGCTTGCCCTAGCATGGGCCCAAAACCGCCCATTTGCCACATCAGCCATTCATGCACCTGTGTTTGGGCGCGGATATCATCTGGCATCAACTGGCCTGTCTTTGCTGCCAGATATAACAATATCGCCCCGGATTCAAATACCGAAATGGGCTGACCGTCCGGACCATCATGATCGATAATCGCTGGCATTCGGTTGTTCGGGGAAAAAGCCAGAAATTCAGGCTTGAACTGATCGCCCTTGCCGATATTCACAGCAATCGCCTGATAGGACAGCCCCATTTCTTCCAGAGCGATAGAAATTTTTTGTCCATTCGGTGTTGGCCAGTAATATAAATCGATCATGTCAATCTGCGCCTTATGCTTTACAACTTTTTAATCAGTCTTTTCCCTATTGGGTTTATGCCGATCTGGATTAGATATAAAGATAATATAGACGATTAAACAGGCTTATCTATGGCTTTGCCAAAACAATTTCTGGACTGGTTCAAAGCCAGAGGATGGACAGCCCATCCCCACCAGCATCAGATTGTCGAAAAAACAGCTGACGGTCACCCGGTCTTGCTGGTCGCCCCGACCGGGGCAGGCAAAACCTTGTCGGGTTTTCTGCCCAGCCTGATAGATTTAGCCCAAACCCCTTTTGAAGGGCTGCATACGCTATATTTATCACCACTAAAGGCGCTGGCAGTTGATATTGCCCGAAATCTGGAAAGCCCGATAGAGGAAATGGGGCTGGATATCACCATTGAAACGCGCACAGGTGATACACCGCAATCCAAACGCAATCGCCAGCGCACCGCCCCGCCCAATATCTTGCTGACCACCCCTGAATCGCTGGAATTGATGTTAAGCTGGCCAGAAGCTGCTAAATTATTTGGCCAATTACGCTATATCATTATTGATGAAATTCATTCTCTGGTTGGCAATAAAAGGGGTGATTTATTATCCCTGTCTCTTGCCACTTTACGAGGCCTTGCCCCCTCCAGCCTGAGCATTGGGCTATCTGCGACCATCGCCAAACCAGAAGAAATGCGTGGCTGGCTGGCAACAGATACAGGCTGTGTGGAAATCGTTCAGCCGCGCCTCGATAAAAAAATACATATCGATATTCTGGAAACAGCCGATAGCTATCTGCCATGGGCAGGTCATAGTGCGCTTTATGCCGCTGCGGAAATTTATGCTCTGATAAAGGCCAATCGCCCCAGCCTGATTTTTGTCAATACACGAGCGCAGGCTGAAATGATGTTTCAGGCATTATGGCGCGAAAATAATTTGAATTTGAAAATTGGCCTGCATCACGGCTCTCTGGATGTTGGCCAGCGCCGGCGTATCGAAGCGGCGATGGCAGGTTCTGAACTGGATGCGATTGTCGCCACCTCCTCTCTGGATTTGGGCATTGACTGGGCAGATATCCAGCTGGTTATCCAAATTGGCGCCCCCAAAGGCACCTCCAGGCTGATCCAGCGTGTTGGCAGAGCTGGCCATCGCCTGGATACCCCCAGCAAGGCGGTCATTGTGCCTGCCAATCGATTTGAAGTGCTCGAAGCACTGGCAGCCCGCCTGGATGTCGAGGCCAGAATCCTGGATGATATACCCGTCAATGAGGGCGCACTGGATGTATTAAGCCAGCATATTGTCGGCCGGGCGGTCGCTGGCCCTTTTGATAGTGACAGCCTGTATAAGCAGATAATAACCGCCCCGCCATACCGAAATTTACCCAAGGAACAGTTTGATAAAGTTCTGGATTTTGTCGCAACAGGCGGATATGCGCTCGCCCATTACACACAATTTCAACGCCTTGTAAGAGGGGTAGACGGGCTATGGCGGCTCACATCGCGCCAGGTGGCTACCAGATGGCGGATGAATATCGGAACGATTGTGGAAACCTCTACCATGAAGGTGCGAATGAAAGGCGGCCCACCTCTTGGCGATATTGAAGAATATTTTGTCCAGAGCCTGAGCGCCGGAGACAGCTTTATCTTTGCTGGCCGGATTTTGGAATATGTTGGCACACAGGCACAGCAAGTTATCGTACGCCCCTGCCAGGCAAGCGAGCCAAAAGTCCCGGCCTATGCTGGCGGGCGCCTGCCCCTTAGCCCCGGCCTTGCAGTGCGGGTGCGCAGCCTGTTGCAAGACAGGGAATTACACAGCCATCTGCCAGAACAGGTGCGCGAATGGCTGCGCCTGCAAGCCGAAAACTCTACCCTGCCGCCAGCGGACAAGCTATTGATAGAGACCTTTAAGCGTGGACAGAAATATTATATGGCCGCCTATGGTTTTGCCGGGCGCAATGCCCATCAAACGCTGGGTATGCTGCTGAGCCGGCGAATGGAGCGCGAAGGCTATGGGCCGCTTGGGTTTGTTGCCACCGATTATGCTATTGCGATATGGTCGCGCCATCTGGTTACCCGGCCGGAAACCTTATTTTCCAGCGATATTCTAGGCGATGATCTGGAGGAATGGATGGCCGAATCAACCATGCTGAAGCGCAGCTTCTGGCAGGTTGCCATCATCGCCGGCCTGATCGACAAGCGCGCCCCTGGTAGCGAAAAAACCCAGAAACAGGTCACCATTAATTCCGATTTGATTTATGATGTATTGCGCAGCCATCAACCCGATCATCTATTGCTGGAAGCCACGCGCCAGGATGCGGCACGCGGCCTGACAGATATTCATCGGCTGGCAGAATTGTTGACCCGGTTTGATGGCAATATCCTGCATAAAAGCCTGTCTCGCATCTCGCCCCTATCTGTCCCGTTATTGCTGGAGGTGGGACGCGAGGCGGTGACCGCCTCTGCGGTGGATGATCTGCTATCGGATTTGGAAAAAACGCTGCTGGAAGAAGCCTTTGGCAGTGCAGAAACGTTGCCAGCAAAAACACAGCATCAAGGCCAGCTATTATGATAGATTTTGCCGGGTTAACGCGATGAGCAAGCCACAGATGGATAAAGGGAAATTATATATCGAGACCCGTTTTTGCGGGGTGAAAATCCAGCTTTATGCAGATGGCAGCCTATATCTGCCAGATAGCGGCCTGCTGGTTATTTCTGATCTGCATCTGGAAAAGGGGCAGGCCCAATCGCTTGCCGCCCCTTTGCCCGGATTTGATACAGATGCAAGTCTGGCAAAACTATCTGCGGCAATTGAACGTATCAAGGCTAAAGAGGTTATTTTTTTAGGAGACAGTTTTCATACAAATCGGCAAGCCTTTCAGTTGCCGGAGATATATCAAAAACAGCTGAGAAAATTGGCAAAGGACAGAGCGTTCATCTGGATTACAGGAAATCATGACAGTGAACTGCCTGATTTTTTGCCAGGCAGGGTTTTGCCAAACACAACAGCTGCGGGCCTGTATTTCACCCATCAAATCGGGGCAGATGAGGCTAAAATTTCCGGTCTGATATGCGGGCATTATCATCCAAAAGCCCGGCTTTCGCTCCAACTGAGGCGGTTAAGCGGGCGGTGTTTTATTCAAGATGAGAGCCGCATGATCTTGCCAGCCTTTGGCGTATTTACCGGCGGGCTGAATATTCTGGATCCGGCCATACAGAACTTGCTGGGAAAATCGCAACAGGCACATTTCTGTCATGCAGGCAGAATTTACACATTTCCGGTAGACCGCAAGGTCTTCTTGAAGCGCTAGGACAAGGTTAGGCAGATTTTTAAAAAGCAAATCCGCCATCAAATGAAAAGGGACAGGGCAGATGCGAATAGCGGTAATAGGCGGTGGTGTTTCAGGGCTGGGGGCAGCCTGGCTGGCAAGCAAGAAACATCATGTAAAATTATATGAAAAAGCCCCGCGTATTGGCGGCCATGCCCATACAGTAGATGCCCATTTTGGCAATCAGAAAATCGCTGTGGATACCGGCTTTATTGTTTATAATGAGGCCAATTATCCCAATCTGATAGGCCTGTTTGATGCGCTGGACGTTACCACCATTCCGACCGATATGTCCTTTTCGGTATCCTTGCGCGACCAGCAATTTGAATATGAAGGCTCTCTTCGCGGCTTGCTGGCACAAAAATCCAACCTGTTAAAGCCGCGTTTCTGGTCGATGCTGTCTGGCCTGATAAAATTTTACCGCACCGGAATGGCCGAAAAAGATAAAGGCCCGGCAGGCGAAACGCTGGCAGGCTTTATCAAAAGATGCAATCTGCCAGATGCCTTTGTAGAAGACCATCTATTGCCGATGGGTGCGGCGATATGGTCTTGCCCGGCAGAAACGATGCTGGATTATCCGGTGCGCTCTTTCCTGCAATTTATGGATAACCACCGGCTGATGGATTTTACCGGCCGGCCAGCCTGGCGCACGGTAAAGGGCGGTTCGCGCCAATATGTTGAAAAAATGGTCGCTGTTCTGGGCGATGCGATAGAGCTGGAAACACAGATTACCTCTATCCGGCGCGAGGCTGGCGGGGTCGTGCTAACCATAAAAGGACAGGGAGAGCTCTGGTATGATTATGCCATTATGGCCGCCCATGCAGATGAAAGCCTGGCGCTGATAGAAGATGCCAGCAAAGAAGAACGCGATATTCTCTCCAGCTTTTCCTTTTCCGACAATCACGTCATTTTGCATTCTGACCCTTCGCTGATGCCCAGAAGACGTGGCGCATGGGCGGCATGGAACTATCTGGAAAATAGCGATAAAACGCTGGCTGTTACCTATTGGATGAACCGCTTGCAAAGTCTGGAGGAAAAATATCCCCTCTTTGTCACCCTCAACCCTGAAACTCGCCCGCAAGCAGATTTAATCCACCGGGAAATCGATTATCAGCATCCCGTTTTTGACAGCAAAGCCATTCAGGCACAACAGAATTTACCCAAAATTCAGGGCAGAAACGGGCTATTCTAGTGCGGGGCATGGACAGCCTATGGCTTTCATGAAGATGGGCTGAAATCAGCTGTTTCCGTGATAAAGAGCCTGAATATTGATATCCCCTGGAACAGCCCGACAAAAGCGGTTGCACCTGTCAGGCCACTTCGAACAGAAGAGTTGCAAGGCAAACCTGCCTGATAGTAGAGTTTAACAGGGATTAAAAGGCCGGCTATTTATGCAGACAGACGCTTGTCAAATTGTTACATCACAAATAACCCATACACGTTATGGGCCGCCCGCTCATCTGTTGCACCGCGCTGGTCTGTCTATTCTGATAGATCTGGACAGGCTGGAGGCAGCCGATAGGCTGAGTGCCTTTTTTTCTGTTAACCGCTTTAATCTGTTTTCTTTTTATGAAGGCGATTTTGGCATTAACCATAAATCGCGTGCCGACAGGCCACCCGGAGCGATGCCGCTTGCCAGCTATATACGTGCGCTGGCTGTCCCCTATCTTGGGGGGCGCGAAATTGCCACGATAAAGTTACTGGCCTTCCCGCGTATTCTGGGCATCGCTTTTAACCCGATCACCATCTATCTGTGTTATGACGCAAAAAATCGACCCTGTTTTTATGTTTATGAAGTGCATAATACCTTTGGTGATGCCCATTCCTATATCAGCGTGATAGATGCAAGCGGCCAGCATATCTTGCAAAAGGTGGATAAAAAGCTGCATGTGTCACCATTTTTTGACCTGCAAGGCTATTACCGGCTATCGGTAAAGCAGCGCGGCGATAATTTGATTGTGCTGGTAAATTATGCCCGCGACAAACAGCAGCTTTTAACCGCCCGCTTGCAAGGAAAAATACAACGCCTGACCAGCCTCAGCCTGTTACAGGCATTATTTATCAAGGGGTTTTGGCCACTTCGCCCCCTATTTTCCATTCATATAGAAGCGGTGAAATTATTTTTGAAAAAATGCCGCTTTTACAAGCGCCCTTCCCCGCCTTCAAGACACGCCACCTTGGCATCTCCCCTCAAACAGGAAAAAGAGCACGCATAATATGATGATGTTTACCGGTCACAGCCTGAAAGAACAGGCCTTTTTAAAATTGCTGTCTCATCTGGAATTTGGAGAGTTGGATCTGACCCTGCCAAATGGGCAAAAACATTCTTTTAAAGGCCATCAACCAGGGCCTCATGCGCGGCTGGAATTAAAATCCGCAAGAGCGATAACCCGCCTGTTATCCGATGGCAAGATGGGCTTTTGCGAAAGCTATATGGCAGGCGAGCTGGAAAGCGATAATCTGGCTGCTCTGATACAGCTAGCTGTTTTGCATGACCGCTATATTGAAGAAAATTTATCTTTTGGCCGATTGCAAACCCTGTTTCGCAAGCTCTTGCACTGGCGCAACCGCAATAACAAGCAAGGCTCACGCCGGAACATTACCTATCATTATGATCTGGGTAATCAGTTCTATGAAAAATGGCTCGATAATACAATGACCTATTCTTCGGCTATTTTTGCCAGCGATGAAGAGAAGCTGGATGCTGCCCAGCGCCGCAAATATCAAAGGCTGGCTGATCTGGCAGATATACAGCCAGGCGATAAAGTGCTGGAAATTGGCTGTGGATGGGGCGGGTTTGCCGAATATGCCGCAGCAGAGCGCGGGGCGATCATTGACGGCATCACTATCAGCCAGGCCCAGCATGATTTTGCCACACGCCGTATTGCTGCAGCCGGGCTATCGGATAATGCCCATATCCGTATGTGCGATTACCGCGATCTGGATCAGCGCTATGACAAGATTATCTCTATTGAGATGTTTGAGGCTGTCGGCGAGGCCTATTGGCCAATTTATTTCCAGACCCTTTCAAAATGTTTGAAAACAGGTGGCAAAGCTGCCCTGCAGGTCATAACCATTGATGATTCTGCTTTTTATGAATATAAATCCCAGCCCGATTTTATTCAGAAATATATTTTCCCGGGCGGGATGCTGCCTTCGATGAAAGTCCTGGAAAGCCCGCTTGCCTTTGCCGGGCTAAAGCTGGATCGCCATGACGGGTTTGGGCTGGATTATGCGCGCACTTTGGCCTTTTGGCGCGAAAAATTCTTGTCCGCCTGGCCAGAACTCAGCCAGATGCGCAAATTTGATGACCGCTTCAAGCGGATGTGGGAGCTGTATTTATGCTATTGCGAGGGCGGCTTTCGGGCTGGCATGATCGATGTCAAACAAATGCTGATATCGCATAAGTGAAATAGCTTTTCAACAGATGAAAACCCCTGATCCGGGCAGAAATGCAACGCGTAAAGGTCGTGTAACTGTTTTTTATCAGAGTGTTTTTCTATGTCGCCAGATGGCATCCCGACAAGTTTGAATCTAAATGCCGATACATTTGATCCGGTACGATTTTTTAGCGGAAAATTTGTCGCGCAAGGTATGTTTGTTGACCGTTTCGGCAGCGTTCAGCGCCGTTTTGCGGCAGAAATTAATTGCCGGGCGAATGATAATCAAACCGAGCTGCATGAGGCCTTTATCTATGATAATGGCGAAACAGAACAGCGTATTTGGGTCATCAAAAAAAATGAGGATGGCAGCTATATTGCCGATACAGATGATGTGGCCGGCCATGCCCATGGCGAGGTAAATGGGCCTGTCTTTAAAATGCGCTATGATTTCTTTTTAACCATGTTTGGGCGGCGGGTAAAAGTACGCTTTAATGATATTATGGTGCGCCAGACAGATACCACCATCCTGAACCGGGCGAAGGTTTCTAAATTCGGGGTATTGCTGGGCGAACTTGTGATCACCTTTACCAAAGCGGGCTAGGAGAAGCTGATTTTATAAAAAAAACTACTAGTTTTTATATTTTTTCGGCAAAGCAAACAGCCCCAGTAATTTTCCCACAAACCAGCCGGCAACCGGAATATGCCGTAATAGCTGATGGGCACTATCCCAATGATCATGATGGGCCAGCAACAGCCCTGCCTCATCAAAGACAAGCTCGCTCAACCCTACCAGCCTTACCTCAAAAGAGGGACGCGATTTCAAGCATCCCGTCATCTCCCATTTGATATAGCCTGCCTGTTCAGAAGCGGCCACATCCAGTATCGCAAAGGCTGGCCGGTCCATCACCGCAAACATATGGACAAAAATAGCGATAAATTCTTGCCTGCCGCGCAAAATATTAAAGGGATCGGTAAAGATAACCTCTTCACTAAGTCTTGCCTCCAGCTGGTCAAGCGACTCCGGCGACAGGGCAGTAAACAGATCGGCATAATTTTTGGTAAGGGTGTAAAGGTCTATCTTTGCCTCCTGATGGTAAGATGGCGCGTTCTAGTCCGGTTGATGATTTGTAAATTTTGCCATCAGCTTTAGATAGCTTTTTGCCGGCAGTAAACGCAACCATTTCATCTTGCGAACAAATCTCTTTGGAAAGGCGATCTCGAACGCATCCGAGCGCAACCCCTTCAAAACCAGCCGGGCCGCCTCATCACTGGAAATCAGATCCGGCATCACAAAATCATTTACCGCTGTAGCTTCTGTTTCCACAAAGCCCGGATTGATGATCTGAATTTTTATCCCCTTTGGCGCTAAATCAAAATAAACCGACTCCGCGAGGTTCTGCACCGCTGCCTTGCTAGGCCCATAGGCAGAAGAACGCGGCAGGCCACGATAGCCCGCCACCGACGCCATAAAGGCGATATGCCCAGTTTTTCTTGCTATCATTGCAGGAATTAGCCCGTCCAGACAATGCAAAACACCTGTATAATTGACCGCCATATGCCGGTTATAGGCAGCCAGGTCAAATTCAGCTGCATTGACAGGCTGATAGATACCGGCATTTAACACCACAATATCTACCGCGCCATTTTCCGCTTTGGCTTTGGCCAGGCCAAGCTGTACAGATGCATAGTCAGATACATCCATTTCAATCGGGGTGATGCGATGGTTTTTTTCCTGCAAGGCTTGCAAGCGCGGCAATCTGCGCGCACAGGCACTTACCCTGTATCCTTGCTCTGCCATTAACAGGCTAAGGCTGGCGCCGATGCCAGAACTCGCCCCCGTTACCAGCAGATGCGGCCCTTTTTCTATCCCCATTTTCCCTGTACCTATTTAGAGCGGCCGGTTGTTGCCAGATTTCCGCGCCCGCCATCAATGGCAAACACCTCGCCAGTTATCCAGCTACTGGCAGCATTATCCAGCAGCAAACAGGCCAATGGCGAGATATCGCGGGCGCTGCCTATCCGGCCAAGCGGATGCATCTGGGCAATGCCTTTGGCCATCGCCTCGCTGGCCAGAAGCGGGGCGGCCATCTTTGTATCACTCAATGACGGGGCGATCACATTCACGCGGATATCGGGTGCAAGCTCTGCTGCCAGCGAACGCCCAAGCCCTTCAACCCCTGCCTTGGCAGCAGCGATAGCGGCATGGTTGGTAAAACCGCTACTGGCCGCAACAGAGCTGAATAGCACCACCCCGCCCTGTGCTTTTTTCAGCCCGTTTTTTGCTGCCTTGATCGCCATAGCCGGGGCACTGACATTCAAGCGGTAGGTTTCGATAAAATCCTCTTCGCTAAGGGCGGCAAGCGGTTTTAGCAAAATAGACCCGATAGCCCAGACCAGCCCGGCAATACCGCTTCCATCATCTGCTGCGCCTATCGCCTGTATCAGACTATCTGTATCTTTTGCCTCTGCATGGGAATAGCTTGCCCCCAAAGAGGCCGCTAATTCTGCGACCTGGCTATCGGGGCGTCCGACAAGGTGAAGGGATTGCCCGTTATCGGTTAAATCCTGTGCCATTTGACGGCCTATGCCGCCTGTTGCCCCGAATATGATTATTTTTGGCATCCCATCTATCCTTTTCCTGTGAAATCCATAAAAAAATAAAATGCTGAAAAAAGAACAGCTTCTTTTCATTTTCATAAAGGCCTGATACATTTTTTACGTTTCGGGCGAATTGGCAGATCAGGCTGATATACCTGCATGGTGCAGATAGCAAAGAGGTAGAGATAAAATGTTTTTTATTCCAGGAGCGCACACAGAACATGGCCTTACCCATTCGCCTTTAAAGGCTCTGATATCGCCGCGTCCTATTGGCTGGATATCCAGCGTTTCTGGTGATGGGGTGGCCAATCTCTCCCCCTACAGCTTTTTTAATGCCATTGCCGAATTGCCGCCTATGGTGATGTTTATTTCTGCTCCGGATGCGCGGGCTGCAAATAAAAACGGGCATAAGGACAGCCTAGCCAATATCTTGGAAACCAGAGAATTTGGTGTTAATATTGTCGGCCAGAAACAGGCAGAGCAGATGGTAAAATCCAGCCAGCCTGTTGAGGCGAATGTGGATGAATTTGACCATGCCGCCTTAACCAAAATGAAGGGGCAGAAAATTTCTGCCCCTCTGGTAGCGGGCGCGCCTGCCCATCTTGAATGTGTCTATTATGATCATATTGACCTGCCGGAAAATGGAAATGGCAGCCATTCTGTTATGGTGCTAGGTCATATTGTCGGTATTCATATTGATGATAATATGGTGGAAAACGGGCGGGTGGATGTAACCCGCTTTCAGCCCGTTTCCCGGCTAGGCTATATGGATTACGCCAATATCACAGATATCTATGAAATGACCCCTTAAGCGAGAAGAGCCACTATCGAAGGGTACAGTTTTCGATATTTACCCGAACATAGCCACGCAAATCATCCGGGGTTATTTCTACCGCCAATAGCCAATCTTCGGCAGGGATAACGGTTTTTAGCGGCAACACCCCTTTTACCACCTTTTGCGAGCCAAGATAGATAAACCGTACAGATAAAGGCTTGGTAGTATCAAACCAGGGATTGTTTTTTGTTCCCTGCGCTACAGGCTTGCCTTCTACATGCAAGCCCAGTCCCCCGTCAAAAAAGGTGATATTGGATTCAACCCCGCTATAGAGTTCGGTCGCCACCGCCACTGTTTTATTTTCAACATTTCGGCAATTTACGGGCGTGCCCAGCGCTTGCAAACGCTGGTGGATTTGCTCAATCGTTGTACCTCTGGCAATTTGCCCCTTAATCAGTCTGGTTAATTTTGAATCACCAAAGGACTGGGTCAATTCCAGGGCTTCTTTTTCTGCTTTCAGCTCGCGCAGATCATGGTTCAGGCGTTCCACATCACGGTTCAACAGCTCAATTCGCTGGGCACGCTCATATAAAACCAAATCGCGGTCAGCTTGTATCTGGCGCTGTTCCAGTGACCCCCATTGCCAGCCAAGCCACAAGGCCAGTCCCAGAAAAAACAATCTGGCAATCCAGCGCGAATAAATACTGATTTCGCGGCGCCTATATTTTTCTCTGGTTTCGAAAAAATCCATAAATATTTTTTCCCATGCCGGATGACCAGCAAATGATACTGCAAATGACAATATCAGGCACGATACTGTTTTTACCCTGCTTTGATAAGCAAAAACAATGCCGTCCAGTCGCTTTTTTGCAGGCTTGTATCCCTATCCCAAAGAGGCTAGCGTTGCAGATATAACAAGGATAAGAAACCGTTTATAACAGATATTTTCATGCGTAAAAAACCTTCTGCCTCTGCTGTCAAACCTTCGCGCACCCAGCCTGTTCGGGCATGGCAGCGTATGTTATCGGGGCGACGGCTGGATATATTGATGCCCAGCCCCCTAGATATAGAAATCACAGATATTGCTCATGGGTTGGCACGGGTGGCGCGCTGGAATGGCCAGACAAAAGGGGCTTATGGCTATTCGGTTGCCCAGCATTCTGTGCTGGTAGAAGATATGCTCTCGCGCAATGCCCCGCGCCTGTCGCAAAAATGGCGACTTGCCTGTTTATTGCATGACGCCCCTGAATATGTGATCGGCGATATGATTACCCCTTTCAAGGCTAATCTGGGCAAGGGCTATAAAGATATCGAATCCCGATTGATGGAAGCGGTGCATCTGCGTTTTGGTCTACCAGCCATGTTGCCAGAAGCCATCACAAAATCCATCAAACGTGCAGATAGAATGGCTGCTTTTCTGGAAGCCACCCAGTTAGCCGGGTTTGATGAGGCAGAGGCTACCCGCCTGTTTTCGCGCCCGCGTGGCACGCCGGCTGATATTTTGCTGAACCCGCTCCCCCCTAAAAAGGCGGCCGCGATGTTTCTAAGGCGGTTTGAATTACTATCGGGACAAAAAATATCCTGAAAAAGATAAAATTGACCTGAAAAGAGGCAAAGACAAACTTGCAACTGGACAAGCTGTAAGGTAGGGTGAGCGCCAGCAAAGCGCAAAACAAAGCTGGACAGGCAATAGCGCGTGCCAGTATCTCTGGGGGCATGGTGAAATTGGTAAACACAACAGACTTAAAATCTGTCGGCTGAATAAGCCTTCCCGGTTCAAGTCCGGGTGTCCCCACCATCCAAATTATCAAAAATGACCACTAAACAGGCAAGGGCAGAGCCTCTTGATGACAGCCCTGCCCTTGGTTTATGCAAGGTTAACAGCTTTTCCTAGCGGAACCAGCTATCCACCAGAGCTTTGTTTTTCTTCACCCAATTTTGGGCAAATTCCCGTGCATCCTGACGGTCAACCGATAGCGCATACACCATATCATTAACTTGCGAGGTTTTCAGCTTCACCGAAGACAGCATCGCTGCCACCCCAGGGTGAGAGCTTTCCAGACTAGCAGAATAATGAATATGCAAACGCGTCGCATCCCATGCGGTCGGGGCTGAGGAATTTTCCAGCCAGTTCGCGTCATCTGTTGGCTGTTTAATCACCCATTTGCTGGCATCATAGGCTGGCTCTTTTAGCACAACCAGATCATAAAGCGTGAACATATGATGCGGGGTGTAACAGTAAAAGACGATATTATCCTTTGCTGAAATGGCATTGGTCACTTGCGCCAGCGCGAGGGTTTCATCCATTTCCTTTAAATCCAGTGTCTGGTCATAGCCATAGGATTTTGCCCGGATACGTTCAATTTTTGTGGATGCCCAGCCCGGTGCACCAATCCAGATATCGCCCTGCCCGTCCCCATCTCGGTCCAGAGCCGAGGCAATTTTTGGATCGGTAAGATCCGAGACCGATTTCAGCCCCAGCCTTTTGGCCGTCCCGGCGGTCGCGCAAATATGCTGGTCGCTTAATACCGCATGACGGTTATACTTCACCGATTTTTTATCCATGACGAATGTATCAAACAGATTCTGCTGATTGGGTAACCAGACTTCCGGATGAACGTGCATATTGCCCTTATCCATCGCTTCAAAAATAACCGGATTCGTGCTGGTCTGCAGCTCTACTTCCAAACCTAGATTTTCTTCAATCGCCACGGCCAGAATATTGGCAGTTGCCCGTACCGAATCCCAGTTTGGCACGCCAATAACGATATCGCGTGCCTGTGCTGCTGTCATGGACATAGCTGTCATAATAGCTGCCAGATAGATGGTAAATCCTTTCATGATTTCCTCCTTATTTGTTTATTTCCTCTGCCTTTCCTCTTCTTTTTCTTCTTTGCCCATACAAAAAATTCCTATGCGCTTAGTCGCAAAGCGGCGTGCAGCAACACATTGCAGCCTGCTTCCAAATCTTCCGGCTTGGCACTTTCTGCCTGATTGTGGGACAGCCCGTCCTTGCATGGCACAAACACCATCGCGGTGGGCAGTTTACAGGCAATCTGACAGGCATCATGACCAGCCCCCGATACCATCTTGCGGCTAGGATAGCCCAGTCTGGTTGTGGCCTCGCCTATCGCGGAAAT
>CBFIAD010000040.1:0-17902 GCA_965660495.1 Puniceispirillaceae bacterium (SeqCode) | reverse complement strand
AGACAGCCAAACACAAACACAATATCTGAACCCGGAAACCCGTCCCCATGCCGATGGTCTGGTGACCGGCCTTGATAATATCGGTATCGCGATTTTAGGGGCAGATTGCCTGCCCATTTTATTTGCAGATAAAAAAGCGGGCATTATTGGTGCCTGTCATGCGGGCTGGCGCGGGGCGTTAAGCGGCATTATCGAAAACACGGTTGATGCCATGTGCTCTATCGGGGCGCATTTGGGCGATATTGTGATGGTGATAGGCCCTGGCATTCACCAGAAAAGCTATCAGGTCAGCACAGATATGGTGACAGAAATTTCCACCCTGAAACCTGATTGTGCTGGATGTTTTATGCCAGACCCGGCAGCAGAGGTTACCGCAGAAGGGGCAAGTCATTATCTGTTTGACCTGCCTGGCTTTGCCCGAATTGCCAGTCAGCGCGCTGGCCTGCATCACATCCACAGCCTACCCTTTGACACTTATGCTGATTCTGCGCTTTTTTTCTCGCATCGCCGCGCCACCCATATGGGCGAGCCAGATTCCGGCCGCCTGATTTCCATCATCACGAAGAAGTAAATAATATGCCGCATCTTTGGATATTTTTAGGCTTTTTAATGCTTGGGCTTATCGGCGCTTGTATGCTGATTTAGCAAAAGAAGCGCGATTTGGCCTTGCAGGTCGCCTGCCAGATTGCTATCAAAATGATTATTGGGATCGGTCAGTTTGATGTTACCATATATTGCTGCTCATATCGATGTGGAAGGGCCGTCTCATTTTGATAAGGGACAAGCGGTAATTAAATGGTAATCGATACGGATATCTGATGAAAATTATTGCCGGCAATTCAAACCGTCCATTGGCTGAAGCTATCGCAGCCTATCTTGACACCCCCCTGACCAATGCTGATGTGCGCCGCTTTGCGGATATGGAAGTATTTGTTGAAATCCATGAAAATGTGCGGGGCGAGGATGTGTTTGTGGTGCAATCCACCTCTTATCCGGCCAATGACAATCTGATGGAATTGCTTGTGACGCTGGATGCGCTAAAACGCGGCTCGGCACGCCGTATTACCGCTGTTCTGCCCTATTATGGCTATGCCCGCCAGGACAGAAAATCGGGTCCCCGCACCCCTATTTCGGCAAAATTGCTGGCGAATTTGATCACCACCGCAGGGGCAGACAGGGTACTGACCATTGATTTGCACGCTGGCCAGATACAGGGCTTTTTCGATATTCCGACAGATAATTTGTTTGCCGCCCCTGTTTTTACCAGCGATATAAAAGACCGCTATAAAAATGGCAATTTGATGATCGTCTCGCCGGATGTAGGCGGGGTCGTTCGCGCGCGTGCCCTCGCCCGGCGCCTGGATGCTGATCTGGCCATTATCGATAAAAGACGCCCACAAGCAGGGGTATCGGAAGTAATGAATATTATTGGCGATGTTTCCGGGCGTCATTGTGTGATGGTCGATGATATTGTTGATTCGGGCGGAACATTATGCAATGCCGCCAAAGCGCTGATGGATGCGGGCGCGCTGTCGGTAGATGCCTATGTTACCCATGGAGTGTTATCGGGCGGGGCGGTATCGCGCATTGCCTCATCGCCGCTTACCTCGCTGGTGACAACTGATTCTATTCAGGCGACCGAAGCGATGCGGGTTGCCCGAAATACCCGTCAAATCTCTATTGCCCCGCTATTGGGAGAGGCGATTTTGCGGATCAATGAAGAAAAATCTGTCTCCAGCCTGTTCCAATAGGGCGTTTTATCGCCTTTTTCCTTGATATTATGGGCATAAACGCCTATACAAACCCAGCCTTGTGCACCCCTGGAGGCACAGGTAGCTGATATCTATTTCAGCTTTTACCCAAACATGGAGACAAATAATGTCAGACATTACACAAATTGACGCAACTATGCGTTCTCGGGTCGGTAAGGGGTCCGCCCGTGCGGCACGCCGCGCAGGCAGAGTTCCCGCTGTTATTTATGGCGATAAAAAAGCACCGATTACCATTGAGATGGAAGAGCGTGTGGTGCGTAAAGTTATTCACGAACCGGGCATTTTTGGCCGCCTGCTGAACATCAATATCGATGGCAAGAACACCACTGTTCTGACCCGTGATATTCAAATGCACCCGGTGACAGACGAGCCATTACATATGGATATGCTGCGCGTTGGGGCAACCTCAAAAGTGGCGGTAGCGGTGCCGGTTGAATTTATCAACCATGAAAAGTCACCTGGCCTGAAAATTGGCGGCGTGCTGAATGTGGTACGTCACGAGGTGGAACTGAACTGTCCTGCCGGGGATATTCCGGAAAAGATCACTGTTGATCTGGATGATATCAAAATCGGGGATTCTATCCATATTAGCGCGATTAAATTGCCGGAAGGGGCAACCCCGACCATCACCGATCGCGACTTTACCGTTGCCACCCTGCAATCACCGGGCGGCGGCGTGAAGAACGAAGATGAAGAAGCTGAAGGCGGCGAAGAGGCCGAAGCAGCTCAAGGCGAAGCAGAAGCAGAAGAATAAGCCCTGCTGGTGCAGACACGCAATCAATAGGGCTGTCAGGGTCACACTTCCTGCCAGCCCTTTTATTTTGTACCGCGACTTATTATTCTAGCCGATATCATTTTTATGAAGGAAGTTACGCGCCATGCTATGGGTCGGTCTTGGAAATCCGGGGTCATCTTATGCAAAAAACCGGCATAATGTCGGCTTTATGGCGCTTGATTATCTGGCGGAGGCCTATCGCTTTGCCGATTGGCGACAAACCAAACCGGCAGCCGAGACTTCTGGCCTTATAGGCACAACAAAAATCCGTCTGTTAAAGCCTTTATCCTATATGAACCGTTCTGGCCTGCCGGTCGCGCAAACGGCAAAATATTATGATATTGCCCCTGAAAATATCCTTGTCTTCCATGATGATATTGATTTGGGCGCAGGCAAGATACGGGTGAAACAGGGGGGCGGACATGGCGGGCATAATGGCTTGCGCGATATTGACCGTCATATCGGCAAGGAATATTGGCGGGTTCGTATCGGGGTAGGACGGCCAGATGGACGCCAGGATGTCGATAAATGGGTCTTGTCTGATTTTACCAAACAGGAACAGACAGACTGGCTGGATGCGCTATTGGCGGCTATTACATCCGAAGCGACGCGTCTAAGCGAAAAGGATATGGCCGGATTTGCGTCCAAAGTTGCGATGCGCGCCCCTGCCGCTGAAATCAAGAAACCAATCGTGAATGGAGATGAAAATGGGCTTTAATTGCGGCATTGTTGGCTTGCCAAATGTGGGCAAATCCACCTTATTTAATGCGCTGACCAAAACCGCAGCCGCAGATGCTGCCAATTATCCTTTTTGCACGATTGAGCCGAATACCGGCCGTGTAGCGGTGCCCGACCCGCGCCTGGAGGCTATTGCCGGTCTGGCTAAATCAGCAGAAATACTGCCCACTTTTCTGGAATTTGTAGATATTGCCGGGCTGGTACGGGGTGCAGCCAGTGGCGAAGGGCTGGGCAATCAGTTTCTAGCCAATATCCGCGAGGTCGATGCCATTGCCCATGTGCTGCGCTGTTTTGAAGATACAGATATCACCCATGTAGAAGAAAGCGTTGATCCGATAAGAGATGCCGAAACCGTTGAAACCGAATTAATGCTGGCCGATATTGATAGTCTGGAACGGCGCATGACGGCTTTAAGCAAAAAAACACGCGGCGGGGATAAACAGGCCGCAGCAGATCTGGCGCTGATGGAAAAGCTGTTTGCCTGTCTATCCGATAACCAGCCAGCGCGCGCCTGTCAGAATTTAAGCGAGGCAGAACAGGCACGCTTGCCATACCTGCAACTTTTGACCTCAAAGCCTGTTTTATATGTGTGCAATGTGGGCGAGGGGGACGCGGCAACCGGCAATGCCCTGTCCGCAAAGGTAGCCGAAATGGCCGCCGGGCAAGGGGCAGCTCATGTAATTGTTTCTGCCGCGATTGAGGCAGAGATAGCCACTTTATCCCAAGAAGATGCCGCAGAATTTCTGGCCGAACTGGGACTAGAAGAAGCTGGCCTTGATAGGCTGATACGTGCTGGTTACGGCCTGCTGGATTTGCTGACCTTTTTTACCGCAGGGCCGAAAGAGACTCGCGCATGGACAGTCCACCGCCATGCCAAAGCCCCTGAGGCGGCCGGGGTTATTCATACCGATTTTCAGCGCGGCTTTATCCGGGCAGAGACCGTTGCCTATGCCGATTTTATTGAATATGGCGGCGAGGCCGGCGCAAAAGAAGCAGGCAAGCTGCGCGTGGAAGGCTCAGATTATCTGGTACAGGACGGAGATATTTTCCACTTCCGTTTTAATGTCTAGATAAGTTCAAAATCGGTAATGGTGATATCCGATAGCTGGTTCAACCCTTCAAAAATCACATAGATATGGTTTGTGGTGGCATCAACCAGCTGCAGATTATTATCGCTATTCAATTCCTTGCGTAAGCCGAAGGCTGCCAAATTGGTAGTAGAATCCGTAATATGGTCATAGAGGATTTTATCCCCTTCCGAGCGGCTAAAATCTGTAATGGTATCAGTAGAGCGAACACCTTTAACAAGGGTAAATTTATCTGCGCCCCTGCCGCCTGTCAGCGTAGTTTTACCCTGAAGCCCACCGCCATAAAGCTCATCATCTCCGTCCCCGCCAACCAGAATATCATTGCCCAGCTGGCCAGACAGAAAATCATCACCACTATCGCTGCTTAGATGGTCATCCCCTGCCCCAGTTGTGCCTGTCCCATCGCCATCCTCATCTTCTTTTGGTGTCTTAGTCGTGCCGCCAGAACCACTACAGGCGGCCAGCAATAACGCCAGAGAAGAAGATGGTATCGCTTGCACACCCTTTCGAGGAAACATATAACAGGTCATCTCCCTTACCTCGCCTTGCCATAGGGCTGATAAAAAAGAACCTGTGTGTATGTGTGTAGGTTTCTGCCATTTTTCAATTTACCTTATTTATTTTTCCCCTATAAGGTGTGTTTTAAGATAAATATTTCAATAAAACTAGCTTTTTTAAAAATTATTTTGGCAAGCATTTCTATCTATGCGTTAATTTTCTATAAATTAATGCAGGTTTTCTGCATAAAAAAGCCGGATGCGCAAACATCCGGCTTCCCGTGACAATAGAGAATTAATGGGCGATTATTTTTTTACATCTGCCCAGATAAAGCGCATCGCCCCGTAAGACAGGCCGGTTAGCAATACCAGGAAGATCATCACCGCAACGCCGGTACGTTTGCGGGTTTCCATCGCTGGCTCTGCTGTCCAGGCAAAGAAATTCACCAAATCTTTGGCAATCCCATCAACCGAGCTATCTGCCCCATCAGCATAGGTCACATCATCACCATATAGCGGCTGTGGCATGGCGATCATATGGCCGGAATAGGCAGCATTATAATACATCCCTTCTGGAACTTTAACATCTGCCGGTGCTGCCTGATAAGAGGTCAGCAAGCTATAAAGGTAATCTGCTCCATTTGGACGGGCTTTGAAGATCAGGGACAGATCCAGCGGATAAGCCCCGTTATTGGCCGCCCGTGCCGCATTTTCATTTGGATAGGGGGCTGGGAAATAATCAGCTGGCACCGCTGCCCGCATGAACATTTCGCCCTCATCATTCGGGCCATCCTCTACCTCATATTCAGCGGCAATGGCTTTTACCTCATCTTCATTATATCCCAGATCAGCCAGATTGCGAAAAGCGATATAATTAAGCGAGTGACAGCCAGAACACACCTCGCGATAGGCCTGAAGACCACGCTGCATGGAAGCTTTGTCAAAAGTACCCAGCGGCCCGTCAAAAGACCATTCGCCCTGTTTCAACACGCCCCCGCTGCCAGCGGCCAGAACCGGGCTGGCAAACAGACAGGCCAGAATAACACAAAGAAGTTTTTTCATTATACTTTCTCCTTTGGTGCAGCTGCTGCGCCAGCCATACCGCCTGATCCGCTAAAGATGGGTTTTGAAATAGATTGCGGCAGGGGACGCGGGGTCTCTACCACAGACAATATAGGCAGGATAACCAGGAAATGTACAAAGTACCAAACCGTCGCCAGACGACCGATTAATACATATACACCTTCAGCCGGCTTTGCCCCGATATAGCCCAGCAACACACAATCTGCCAGCAACAGCCAGAAGAAGAATTTGAAGACAGGGCGGAAACGGCCGGAACGCACAGGAGATCTGTCCAGCCATGGCAGAACAAACAGCACCGCAATCGCCCCGAACATGGCCAGCACGCCGCCCAGCTTGTCTGGAACCGCACGCAAAATCGCATAGAAAGGCAGGAAATACCATTCAGGTACGATATGAGCAGGGGTTTGCAAGGCATTGGCCGGGATATAGTTATCCGGGTGACCCATGAAATTCGGGAAGAAGAACACCGCCGCCGCAAAGAATGTCAGAAAGACAGACAGGCCAAAGAAATCCTTGATGGTATAATAAGGATGGAATGGTAAGGTATCTTGCGGGCCTTTGGTATCAATGCCCAGAGGGTTGTTTGACCCGAAACGGTGCAACGCTACCAGATGCAGTACCACCACCCCGACAATCACGAACGGCAGGAGGAAATGCAAAGAGAAAAATCTGTTCAAGGTTGGGTTATCAACAGAAAACCCGCCCCATAGCCAGGATACAATCGCTTCGCCAACGCCCGGAATAGCCGAAAATAAATTGGTAATCACAGTTGCGCCCCAGAAAGACATCTGTCCCCATGGCAATACATAGCCCATAAAGGCAGTCGCCATCATTAAGAGCAAAATGACAACACCCAAAATCCAGAGCAACTCGCGCGGCGCTTTATAAGAGCCGTAATAAAGGCCTCTGAAAATATGGATAAAGACAACAATGAAAAAGAAGCTGGCGCCATTCATGTGAATATAGCGCAGCAACCAGCCATGATTAACATCGCGCATGATCCGCTCAACTGATTCAAACGCGTAATCGACATGGGCGGTATAGCTCATGGACAGGGCAATACCTGTAATGATCATTACCACCAGCGCGATCCCGGCCAATGACCCGAAATTCCAGAAATAATTCAGATTTTTCGGGGTTGGATATTCATGCGCTTCATGATTTAGGAATGTAAAAATCGGCAAACGATGATCAATCCATCTGACTACCGGATTTGAGAATTGTTTTTCAGACATAACCTGATACTTCCTCTTTTTTAGCTTTGCATCGGGCGTTATATTGCCAGACGCCAAGAAACCCTTTCTTACCCTATGCGAATAACCGCATCAGACAAGAAGTTGTAAGGGGGCACTTCCAGATTGGTTGGTGCAGGCCCTTTGCGAATGCGACCGGACGAATCATAATGCGAGCCATGACATGGGCAGAACCAGCCATCATATTCTCCGCGTACCTCGCCTACTTTCTGGCCAAGCGGTACACATCCCAAATGGGTACATACGCCAAGCACCACCAGATATTCCGGCTTTTGCACCCGTGCAGTATCCTCTTCGGGATCACGCAAATCAGCCGAAATCACCTTTTCCGCCTCGGCAATTTCAGCTGCCGTGCGGTGACGGATAAAGACAGGCTTGCCGCGCCATTTCAATGTAATGGACTGACCTTCTGCGATTTTGGACACATCAACCTCGATAGAGGCCAGCGCCAATGTATCTGCCGCCGGGTTCATCTGGTCTATCAAAGGCCATGCAAATGCCCCTGCGCCCACTGCGCCCATTGCATAAGAAGCTACAACGATAAAGTCTCTGCGTGATTTTTGTGGTTCAGCCGTAGCTTTAGCGTTTTTTGTCGATTTAGTATTAGACATTTTTCCCCTCTTCCCTCTCAACAACGCCACCAGGTCATTGCGAAACTGGAATGCTGAAAGTAACGGTCATATTCATAGCAAAGTTTATGAAAAAAGCCTACAGCCCTTCACCCTAAAAATAGGGTTTTTTGAGCTTTTTTTCTATCTGGAAAGATGTGACAGATTGTCTTACCCGTAACCAGCGCTTATGGCCAGCGTACTTCCGGCGGCAGACTCATCAAAATAGCCTCGATGTTCCCGCCTGTTTTCAACCCGAATAGCGTGCCTCTGTCATATAGCAGGTTAAATTCAACATAGCGACCGCGCCGCACCAGCTGATGATGCCGGTCTGCCTCTGTCCAGCTGTGATGCATGGTATCGCGCACAATCCGGTTATAGCTGCTGGCAAAGCTCTGGCCGACATCGCGGGTAAAGCCAAAATCTGCCTCCCAATCCCCGCTATCGAGATAATCATAAAAAATCCCGCCTGCCCCGCGCGGCTCATCACGGTGTTTTAAATAGAAATATTCATCACACCATTTTTTGTATTTTGCGTAATAATCGGGGTGATGGCGATCGCAACAGGCCTGAAACCCCTGATGAAAGACAGCTGCCTCTTTTTCGGCTGGCATGATAGGGGTTAAATCGCCCCCGCCCCCGAACCAGGCTTTGGTGGTCACCACAAATCGGGTATTCATATGGGCAGCTGGCACAAAGGGATTCTGCGGATGGGCGACCAGCGAAATACCGCCTGCCCAAAAGCTGCCATCGCCTTCTGCACCGGGAATTTGTTCACGAAACGCTTCTGAAAATGTGCCATGCACGACCGAGATATTCACCCCGACCTTTTCAAAAACCCGGCCCTTCATCACCGATATCTGGCCGCCACCGCCGCCATCACGATGCCAGCTTTGCCGCTCAAACTTGCCAGCCTTTCTCTTTTTTTCTATCGCCAGCTGGGTGGAATCTGCCTCTGCTTCTATCGCTTCAAAGCCTGTACAAATCTCATCGCGCAATGTTTCAAACCAGTCAGCCGCCCTCAGGCTTTGCTCGGATAATGTGCCGGTTAAATGGCCTTGTCTTTCGATGTGATCCATTATCAATCCTCTTTTGGACTCTATCCTTTTTCGGCCAGCAACTCTGCGGCTGTCAGCGTAAAATCACTTGCCACCCACCTTGCTTCCAGCTTTGCCAGCTTCGCGCCGACATCTGCACCGCTCAGGCCAAAAGCCTTCTGAATATCCCCACCCTTTACAGGACAGGCGGGCGGCTGAAAACCGGCAATATGCCGCAGGCGCGCCTCATCAAGGGCAAGCTGTTTTGCCAGAATTGCCTCGCCATAGGCAAATAGCGCATCTGGCCAGAGGAAATAGGCGGCCTGATGCCAGTTTTCACCTCCCAGCATGGCAATTATTTTTTGGCTATGTTTTATATCCAGCCGCCTGGCCTGTTTGATTTCCCGGCGGCTTAATTTCAGCCGCTTTGACAGGGGTTCGCGCTGGCCGATAGGGGTCAGCAGGCAGAGGGATTCGATAAAGCCCAAATAGCCCCAGAGGAGCGATAAATCTTCCATCCCCTCAGCCGATAGCGTCAATCCATGCCCGAATATGGCTCTATCCACGCCCAGTGCCTGGATTTCAGCTATTATGGCAAGCGCATCTGCCCCTTCACATATTTTGAGCAATTCTGCGGCAATACGTTCCGCTGACAAGCCGGATAATCCGCCAATTGCCGCTGCCATGGCGGCTGTATCTGCTGCATCCATCCAGAGGCCAGGATATTGGGCTCGCAACCGCAAGCCTCGCAATAGCCGCAAATAATCTTCAGCCAGTCTTTCTTCTGCCCGGCCAATAAATCGCAGCTGGCCGGACGCGATATCTGCCAGCCCGCCTTGCGGATCATGCACCCTGCCTTCTGCATCCAGATAGAGTGCATTGATGGTAAAATCCCGCCTTTTTGCATCTTCTTCCCAGCTTTGGGTCGGCTCAATTCGGGCGTGCCGTCCATCTGTGTCATGATCGGTGCGCAATTGCGTTACCTCGACATGGTGATTATCTGCCCCGATGGTGACCGTGCCATGAACAAGGCCGGTCTCATATACCGCCAGGCCGGCAGCGCGCGCCGCATCTGAAAATTGGATAATGGGCACAGACACCGCCATATCGATATCGGGCGCAGATAATTTTGCTGCATCTACTGGAATTTTCCTACCCCCTGCCAGATAGAGGTCGCGCACCGCCCCGCCAACAATGCGCCCTTCACCGCCACATTTACGCGCCAGCTGGAATAGCTGTTGCAGCAGCGGATCAGACAACCATTCAGGCATAAGGGTCATGCATTCCTGTCCCGATGAAACGCTATTGGCCATGCTGGCATCATCCATCTATTACTTTTCGTTAAATTGGCCTGGACGAATTTCACCATCGATAATTTGTGCAGGTTGATAGGCCATATCAGGGCTACCTGATCCTGTTTCCAGCCATATCCCGCCTGCCACCATCACCGCTATCATTACCGCTCCGGCGATCAGATAGCGAAAGGGCATAACAGCCTCGCCGCGCATATGCCGACCCGCCATTTTAGATAGCAATACCAACACCAGCAGGCCGGCCAAAATCGCAATGGCAATGATAAGATATCTCTGCAAATGCCGCCTCCTTTATCACATAAGATAATCTGTCCTAATATAGGCGTTTATTTCTGTTCCAGCAAAATCGCCAATTGCCGCAGCATCGCCGCTGTTGCGCCCCAGATGACCGGCTCGCTATTTTTTATTTGCCAGTAATGGCGGGTCTGGCCATCGCGGACAAGCGCGCGTTGTTCAAACTGTCCTAGCTGCACCAGCGGGAAAGCTGGCTCAAACCACACCTCATCCACCTCTTCAGGAGCCGGGCGCAACAGAGGATGTATCTCCTCAGCAGGGTGATGGCAAAATCCAACCGTCAAATCGACCACAAAGTTGGTACTGGTCAAAACAGGTGGCAAATAACCTTTTATCGCAACCATATCGGCTGACAGCCCTGTCTCTTCTTCTGTTTCGCGCAAGGCGGTATCGGCCGGACTGTTATCCATCTCCTCCGGCTTGCCCCCCGGAAAGCTGACTTGCCCTGCATGCAGGCGCAAATGCCCGGCACGTTTGGTCAGCAAGATTTCCAGCCCCTGCACCCCTTCGGCAAACAGCATCAATATCGAGGCCGGGCGCGAGGATGCCACTGGCAAATGGGGCGGACGTTGCCCGGCAAAAGCTTGTGGTCTGTCCGATAAAAGGGGCAGGATATCCCGTTTGCTGACCATTTAGCCTTCCTCATCTTCTATCGGAAAGGCAAAACATACCCCATCCGACCATATTCCCGCCTCTTCTTCTTCCAAAATAGTGTCTGCCAGCTGATAATAGACGGGCCGGCTTACCTTGGCCGACAAGCCGTTATCGATCAGCAAATAGGGGTGCAAACCATAAGGCTTAATCGTGGATTTGCGAAATACCAGAGGGCATTTTGCCGATAATAAATGCACGCGCTCTATATTATCGCTCAGATAAATCTTTGCCGCTTTGCCCGAACCCTGTCTATCTGCTTTGGTGATAATAAAAGCTGCATCCTCTACCTCTATCTTGCCAAATTCCACCGGGGTGCGCAGCCAATGCTGGCCCTCTGCATCACAGGACAGAACCGAGCTGAACAGCTTGACCAGCGCCGGGCGTTTTATCACGCCCCCCTCATGGAACCATTGCCCGTCCTTATCGATTCTCATCTGAAAATCCTTTTCGACGGGATTCGGCTTTTTTATGCCAGGATTTGGCCTGGATTTAGGTCTATCTGCCGACATTTTGGCGGTTCAGCCCCCGTTTTTGTGATTAAAACCTATTGTAATCTATTGATTATGGCAAAAAAATAGTCTTTTTCACAAAAAAATGCATCTTGTAAACGGTTTTCTAACCTTTTTCTGAGACAATGCAATTTGTCCAAAAAATTATGGGCGAGCAATTCGCTCTGCCAACATTGTTTTTTGGGGCGGATGCTTTGTCTGAAACAGGCTTGGAAAACTGGATGCGGCTGACAATATATATTGATAAAAACGGGCAAATTATTTCGGCGAATAAATTGCGTATGCCTGCGCGAAACTATCCGGTTTGCATTGAAAAGCAAAACCGCAAGCTTCGCATTTTCATTTCCAAAAAGATTACAACCGATGCGCTTTTGGCACTTATCAATCACATCCGCATTTTAAAAGACAGCTCGATGGAGCTTGTTTCAGAATTACCCGGCCTCGACTCAGATATATTTGACGAGGCGAATTACTGCTTTCTGCGGCTGGGGCAAGCCTGTCTGGCATTATTTGAAGCGGCTCGAAAAGGCAAATTTCTCAGCCATGTTGATTTCTGGGAAGAGGCGACAGATGATGCCGATCAATTGCCGTTTGAGATCACCAATTTAACGCGGCTGAAAATTGCCCATCTGGATACGCCCACCGCCCTTGCCCAGCTTTTGCAAAACCAAACCGCCAATGCCGCTTTCTATCATTTTACCGCTGATCATCATCTGGCCTTAATGAAGTTGCCTGAAAATATGGTACATCCCCCCATCCCGGAGGAGGCAACAGAGCCGCTGAAAGTTGCGAACACCGAGGAAACCTATCTCAGCTGGCTGCAAATTCCCGGACATATCGCCATTGCCACTGCCCAGCCTCTGCGTCAATTTGGGCATATTCAACTGGGTGGCTGGCCGGATACAGGTATGCATCCCTTTATAAAATTGCTTTTACCCATTGCCAGTGAATTTGAACGCCCGAAAAATTATCGCCTAATCACCGTTACCTATCTCATTCATCAAAAAGCCTATATTCTTTAAATTATTTTTATTTCCCTCTATTTTTTAACCAGCTGGCCAGCATAGATGAAAAAGCACTCATAAAATTTTAATCATTTGAACACAACCTTAGATTACTTTTTTTTCTAATTTATTACTTTATATTTTATCTTGGCTTTTTCCTTTTGACAGACAATAGATGATGCCATGCCCAGACCGCCTGACTTGGATAATCCATCCTCACGCTCTACTGCTATATTAAAGGCGATTAGCAATCAGCGTCGCTTGCAGATTTTAAACCATCTGTCCGACGGCACAGAACGATCTGTTTCCGAGATAGAACAGCTTGTCCCGGATCTCAGTCAATCTGCCCTGTCCCAGCATTTAGGCCGACTGCGCCAGGCAGAAATTGTAAAGACACGCCGGGTATCGCAAACCATCTTTTATTCCATTGAAGATCAAGATGTGGTCAGGATATTACGCCTGCTCAAACAAATCTATGCCGAAGACCCTGCCTTACATTTGCTCAAGAACTAAAGGGCATTTTCACTGCTCGCCTTTATTCTTTGGAATAGTTCTAGAAAAAAGCTGTTTCAGGATGCTTGATTCTGCCATCTAAAAGTGGCACAAGTCATAAAAGATCGGCCTATTCTATCATAAATGATATGGCTTTTTTTCGCGCTTTTGGTTTTCGCGCCTACACGCCTTCAGGTATTGTCAAAGTCTATGTATATTTATCTACCTATTGCTGAAGTTTCGATGCATATCGCTGTGGTGATAGGCCTCGGCGGCGGGATCGGGTTTTTGTCCGGAATGTTTGGTGTCGGCGGCGGTTTTTTGATGACGCCTATGCTGATTTTTCTGGGCGTACCGCCGGCGGTTGCGGTATCGACCGAAGCCAATCAGATTGTTGCCTCTTCTGTATCAGGGGTTCTGGCGCATTGGCGGCGCGGCAATGTCGATTTTAAAATGGGCGCGGTATTGCTGATTGGCGGTCTGGTTGGCTCGTCTCTCGGGGTGTTATTATTCTCTATTTTGCGGGATATCGGCCAAATTGATTTGGTGATTAAACTATCCTATGTGGTATTTTTGGGGATTATTGGCGGATTGATGCTGATGGAAAGTGTGCGGGCAATTATGCGTACCCGCCAGCCCGGGGCCAGGCGCTCTAAAATGCATCAGCATAACTGGATGCATGGCCTGCCCTTTAAAATGCGCTTTCGCAAATCCAAACTTTACATCAGCGCGCTTCTGCCTTTTTTTCTGGCAGCCTTTGTTGGCGTGCTTTCAGCCATTATGGGGGTTGGCGGCGGTTTTATCCTTGTCCCGGCGATGATTTATCTTTTGGGGATGCCAACTTATGTGGTTATTGGCACATCCCTGTTCCAGATTATTTTTGTTACCGCCAATATTACTCTGTTGCAGTCCGTACAAACCCAGACAGTGGATTTTGTTCTGGCTGGCTTGCTGTTATTTGGCGCGGTTATCGGCGCGCAAATAGGAGCACGCTTTGGCACCAAATTACGCGGCGAGCAATTACGTGGCCTTTTGGCGCTGATGGTGCTGATGGTATCGCTCAAGCTGGGATTTGATCTGGTTATCACACCAGAGGATGTCTTTTCGGTGGAGATATTGAAATGATATCTTTGCGCTCCTTTATAGCTTCTATGGCCGGCCTATTTCTGATTTTCGCCAGCATCGCCCCGGCAAGCGCCAACACATTAGTGGCCGATCTGTCGCTGGAAGAGGTGGCGATCACAACCGATTTTAATGGTGAAACCTTGCTACTATTCGGGGCAGTAGATGACGCCCGCACTGGCGATATTATCGTTGAATTCAAAGGCCCGGTGCTGAAAATCGCTAGTCGCAAAAAAGAACAGATTAGCGGCATCTGGATCAATCGCCAGACAGTAAATTGGAAAAATGCGCCCAGCTTTTACCATCTTTTTTCCACCCGTCCGATAGAGGAAATCCTCAGCCCTGCTAGCCAGAGCGACCTTTCTATCGGTTATCGCAATCTGGGGCTGAAACCGGAAAAGCTGCGCTTGCCGGAAAACGAGCTGGCTGGCTGGATAGAAGCCCTTAACCGCAATATGATCGATCGCGGATTATGGCAACGCCATGATGGGGGGGTAAGCATTAATCGGGGGGTGTTGTTTCGTACGCCTGTAACCCTGCCGGCAAATATCCTGCCAGGCGATTATGATGTACGCGTCCTGCATATCCGCGATGGCCAGCTGGTGGCAGAAGACCGCACCTCTATTCAGGTGGCCAAGCGCGGTGCGGGGGCGTTTATTTATCAGGTTGCCCATGAATATTCAGTTTTTTACGGGCTATTTGCGATTGCCTTTGCGGTGGCAGCTGGCTGGGTAGCGGCAGCGGCCTTCAGAAAAACTTAAACAAGCAATGCTGGCCTTTCTTGTCAGCTAAAAATTTACAGTGGTATTATTAAGCGGCTTAAAACAAAATCGGCCTTTTACAGACCTTAAGGATTTAAAAAAAATGACTTCTATAGAGACAAAATTCTTACTGGTTCTTGTGGATGACAGCGAAGAGCTACATCAGGCATTGCATTATGCGTGCAAGCGTGCCAGCGCAGCCGATATGCGTATTGCGCTATTATATGTTATTGCGCCGGCTGAATTTGCCCATTGGGCGGGAGTGGGCGAATTAATGCGCCAGGAGGCCCGCGAATATGCCGAAGAAAAGATGCGCAGCCATGCCGATTATGTACAAAATCTGACCGAAAAAGCCCCGCTAATGCATATCCGCGAAGGCAAGGCGGTAGACGAGGTTATCAACCTCATTAATGATGAAAAAGATATCAGCTTGCTGGTACTTGGCGCGGACACAAAATCGGATAGTGCAGGGCCGGTTGTCTCTTATTTGACCGGGCGCGGCGTTGCATCCTGCCGAATCCCCATTGTTATCGTGCCAGGCAATATGACCGACGAGCAGATTGACGCGATAACCTGATCGCACTAACTATCTTTTAGCATAGAGCATTTCAAACAGATTTGAGGCTATCAGGCCTGCGCCTCTGACAGGCGGGAAGGGATATATCGCTGGATGTTCACCAAACTTAAAAACATATTTTTCTTATTAATCGGAGCCTTTGTTTTAACCATGACTACTGAAACCGCACACGCTAACGCCTCCCGTCTTATTCTGGATACCACCAAAGGCCAGATTGAAATTGAATTTAAACCTGATCTAGCCCCTGTTCATGTCGCCCGTATATCAGAGCTGGCCGCAGAGGGGTTTTATGATGGGATTATCTTTCATCGGGTCATTCCGGGCTTCATGGCACAAACAGGCGATCCAACAGGTACAGGCATGGGCGGCTCTGGCCAGAAGCTGGACGCTGAATTCACCGATTATCAATATATCGAAGGCACGGTCGGCATGGCACGCTCGATGAATCCCGATAGCGGGGATAGCCAGTTTTTCATCTGTTTTGAAGGGTGTGGACATTTAACCGGCCAATATACCGTATGGGGGCAAGTATCGCGTGGCATGGATGTGGTGCGCCAAATAAATACAGGCGAGCCGCCTGCCGAACCAGATAGCATTATCACCGCCACGATTGCTGACTAATCCGGCAGATTAATATGGTAGAATCCTTATCGTAAATTTTTGCGCTTTGGCAGCCTTGCAAATTGAAAAAGCAGGGCTGTCCAAATGCATCCAAAGGCCAGCACATCCTGCCAGACAAAATCTTCGCCAAACAGTAAAACTCCGATAATTAATTGCAGGCTGGGATTAATATAAAATAAAAAGCCGGTAATATTGAGGTGTAAAAAGCGGTTGCCTAAATGAAACAACACTAGCGGTACAGAGGTCACAATCCCTGACGCCAGCGCCATTATCATGCCATAGCCGCTGCCATCCAGGAAAAAAGACCCCTGCCCTGCCTTTATAATAAAGGTCAGATAGACAAGATAGCCCAGCATTACCGGGGCTATCATCAGCAATTCCAGTACCATGCCGGCAAAGGCATCAATATTAATCTGTTTGCGCACTACCGCATAAACAGCAAAGCTTGCCCCTATCAGCAATGCCAGATAGGGCATCCCGTCCAGCTGGGTCGCCTTGACCAACACGCCTATGGTTGCAACCAGCAATGCCAGCCAGCCGCGCCTGCCCAGCTTTTCACGAAAAACAACCATGCCCAGCGCAATCGCCATCAATGGATAGATAAAATACCCAAACGCAGATTCAACAATATGACCACTGCCAACGGCCACCAAATAGGCCGTCCAGTTTGTGGTGACAAGGCACGCCCCCACCATCAGTCCCAGCAATTGCTTTCTGCTTTGAATGGCAGAGAATAATTTTGCCCCCTCGCCCAGCAAAAAATACAGCCCGGTCATAAATACCGCTGCCCATAAGGCGCGGTGTGCCAGAATTTCATCTAAGGCAAAAGCGGTTAGAAAATGAAAAAATATCGGGGCAAATCCCCATAAAGCCGGGCTGGCTATAGCTGCACTATAGCCCAGTTGGCGAGGCGATAAATTTGAAAACATCCCCTGGATAGCTCCTCAGGCCAGATAGTTTTTCACGTTAATATCACGCGAAAATCATTTACATTTGTTTTGGTAGGGCCGGTAATAATCTGGCTATCCAGCGCGGCAAAAAACCCGTGACTGTCATTATCTTCCAGCATGGCTTGTGCATCTATCCCGCGCGCTCTGGCCAGCGATAATGTCTGCGGCGTGATATAGGCCCCTGCAACAGGCAGCGCCCCGTCAATACCATCTGTATCAGCTGCCAGCCCGAAAAATGCCCCCTCCAGAGCCAGCGCGTGAATAAATTCAGCATTGCGCCCGCCCTTGCCTTTGCCTGTGACAATCACCGTTGTTTCCCCGCCCGATATCAGGGCGGTTTTAGGTGGGCTGGCCATGGCTTTTTGTGCCATCCAGGCGGCCAATGCCCGACTTTCCCCTTCCAGCGCATCACCCAGAATAACAGGATTATAGCCAGCCTTACGGGCAATTTCTGCAGCCGCTTGCAAGGATTTCTGGGGCGTGGCCAGCACATACATATCGCTGGCAGTTAAAAGCGGATCACTGGCAAGCGGGGTCTCGCAATCAGCAGAATGTAAATGCGCCTCCACCGCTTCTGGCACGGCAATCTTGTAGCGTGCCAATATTTCCAGCGCTTGACGGGCCGTGCTTTCATCGCCCACCGTAGGCCCCGAGGCAATCACAGCCGGATCATCACCTGGCACATCAGATATCGCAAAGCTAAGAGTTTTGGCCGGATAGGCCGCCGCGGCAAGCTGCCCCCCCTTGCCCGCAG
>CBFIAD010000039.1:0-18115 GCA_965660495.1 Puniceispirillaceae bacterium (SeqCode) | reverse complement strand
CCTGAAAATCAACCAAAGGCTTGCCAAATTGATGGCGTTCCTGAACGTAGGCCAGCGCGATATCAAAGGCAGACTGGGCACAAGCCAGGCTCATGGTGGTATTGCCGCAACGCTCCAGATCAAAGGCTTCCATTAATTGTTTAAACCCGCCCGCTGGAACAACAATATTGCTGACTGGAATTTCCACCGCGTCAAAATACATATCCGCACTGGGGATACCGTGAAATCCCATATGGTGTTCGGCTGCCCCAAAGCTAAAGCCATCAGTATCTTTTTCGATCAGTACCGCGCCAATGCCTTTTGCGCCCGGGTCATCTGATAGCCGGCAATATACCAGATAGGCATCGGCATGACCTGCCCCCGAACACCAGCGTTTCGTGCCATTGACGATCACCTTGTCGCCTTTGATGGTGGCGGTTGTTTTTAAATCTGTCAGGGCTGTGCCGGCTTGTGGCTCTGACATGGAAACAGCGATGATCATATCGCCGCTACAGACCTTTGGCAGCACACGCTGGCGCATTTCTTCGGGGGCAAAATGGGCAATGGCAAGCGCAGGGCCAAAACTGCTCTCAAAAACAGGAAAGGCAATGGCACAGGAAATTTTAGCCAGCTCTTCGAGAACCAGTACCGCATCCAGATGGCTCATCCCGCCGCCGCCATATTCTATCGGCAAATTCACCCCCAACAGACCCAGCTCGGCATAGCGTTTTAACAGGCTTTTCGGGGGCGGCGTGCTGGATTCCTCTATCTTCCTTGCCATATCCGGCAATTCGGCTGCGGCAAATTTAGCGGTGGTATCGATAAGTGCCCGTTGTTCGGCAGACAAAGAAAAATCCATAATAGCTACACTCCTTTTTTGCTCTCAAAAGCCTATCCAGCTTTATGCAGATTTAGCAAGTCTTTGCGGTTGCTAAAAAACTGTCAGACACTAATCTAATGAGCATCCGGTATTTTATTTTAAAGGCATTAACATGGCGCACTCCCCTTCTGACCCTTCTGCCCTGGAGGGCGTAAAAGTTCTTGATTTAAGCCGTATTCTGGCAGGGCCTTCGGCTACCCAGATGCTGGCTGATTTAGGGGCAGATGTGGTGAAAATAGAAAATCCCAATGGCGGGGATGATACACGTGGCTGGGGCCCGCCCTTTATTGAGGATGAAACAGGCAAACGAAGCGAGGCTGCCTATTTTGCCTGTTGTAATCGCAATAAACGTTCTGTCAGCCTGGACTTCACGCGCGCAGAAGATGTCCAGATAGTGCGCGATCTGGCCAAAAAAGCCGATATTCTGGTAGAAAATTTTAAATTGGACGGTCTGAAAAAATATGGTTTGGATTATGACGCTCTAAAAGAAATTAATCCGCGCCTGATTTATTGTTCGATTACCGGATTTGGTCAGTCAGGGCCTTATGCCCATCGCCCGGGCTATGATTTTCTGATCCAGGGAATGGGCGGCTTGATGAGCATCACAGGCCAGCCAGATGGCGCGCCGGGCGCAGAGCCGGTCAAGGTAGGGGTGGCGATTTGCGATCTGTTCACAGGTCTTAATGCGGTCAGCGCGATTCTGGCTGCCTTGCATTACCGCAACCGATCAGGCGAGGGCCAGCATATTGACTGTGCCCTGCTGGATTGTCAGGTAGCGATGCTGGCCAACCAGTCCTCTAACTGGCTGAATTGCGGGATAACACCGCAACGCATGGGCAATAATCACCCCAGTATCGTGCCTTACCGCGTATTTGCGGTTGCAGATGGGTATGTCATTATCAATTGCGGAAATGATGGCCAGTTTGCCCGTCTGGCAGAGGTATTGGGCATGGCAGAAATGGCAGAAGATGATCGTTTTAAAACCAATGAAGCACGCTGTCAAAATAGGGAATTAACCGATCAGAGGCTGGCAGAGCGAATAGTTTCTTTTGAAAAGGACAGGCTGATAGCCTTGCTGGAGGCTGCGAATGTTCCCTGCGGGCCGATTAATGATATACCGGCTATATTTGGCGATCCGCATTTGCAGCACCGGCAAATGGAGGTAAGCCTGTCGCGTGAGGATGGTGCCAGTTTCAAAGGGGTGGCCTATCCGCCCAAATTATCAAAAACGCCTGCCAGCTATCATGCCGCACCGCCGCAGCTGGGCGCGCATAATCGCGATGTTTTAAAAGAATGGGGCGTTATCTAGGTGTTTTGTCTAGGCGCTTTGCTTTCTGCTGGCCTTGACATCTTCTTTGGCACTATCGAAATCTGCCCGCCTTTTGGCAATTTCTGCAGCGGAGAGTTTTTTGATATTTGAGTAATCCTCTTTCCAGTTTTCCTTTCCTTGCCATTCCAGGGGCGAGTGCCAACTGGTGCGCGGCTTGTCAGCCTGGACAAGCAGATCAAGCGCCCCTTTGAGCGTTGCATCCTGAGAGGCCGGATCGTTCGGGCGGCCACAGCTATTGCCAAGTGGAAAATCGGAAAAATAAAAGCGTGGTACGCCCGCATATTCAACAATATCCAGCGCACATCCCATAATGACAGATGCGATGCCGGCTTCATCGGCTGCACGGGCAGCAATCGAAACCGATTGATGGCAGACCGGGCAATTGGGGATGGCTATCATCGCATCTACCTTGTCCGCTTGTAGCATTTTGACCAGCTGCGGGGCATCACTATCGATATTGGCACGCTGCGAGCGGTTAGTTGGAAACCCATAGATATGGGGTGCGATACTGCCAATAATGCCTGATTTTTCTGCCCGTTTCAGGGCGGCAAGCGGCAGATAGGTTCCGCTATCCTCTGCGGTGGTATGGATACGATCAATGGCGATATGCGAGATTCGCAAATCCGGTGCAGGGTCAATGGGTAATTGATAAACTGAAAAGAATTTAGCCGATGCATTATAGGCTGCCCCCGGCCCCTGATCGCCCTTATCCGGCTGATAGGGGGCGGCGGTTGTGACAATCGCCACCCGCATTTCTGCAAGTGGTTTGACAGGCTGAATAAACGGAACATCTGAAAAATTTGCCCATTGATAGGGATTATCATATCCCAGCCCCAGATAATATTCTCTGGTGCGTTGCATATAGCCAATCGGTGCGTTTTTATCCAAACCCATCTGTTTTGCCTTTATTGTTCTAGCTTTTTGAAGAGGGGGGGCTGGGCATCTCGACAGGGCCTTTTGCTTCTAGCCAGCCGGAAAACCCGTCCGATATATGTTCTGCATCAAAGCCCATTTCATTCAGTGTCGCCGCGCTAAGTGCCGAGCGCCAGCCAGAAGCACAATGCAGAATAAAACGCTTATCCTGGCCAAAAATTTCCTTGAAATATGGGCTTTGCGGATCGATCCAAAATTCCAGCATTCCGCGCGGGGCATGATAGCTACCCGGAATAAATCCCAGCTTTTGACGCTCTCTTACATCGCGAATATCCACGATCACGATATTCTCGTCCTGATAGAGTTCCAGTGCCTGTTTAGCGGTGATTTCGTTGATGCCGGCTTTGGCGGCTTTCACCATTTCTGCCACAGATTTTTTTAGGGGTTTTGCCATGATAGAGGCCTTACTTTGAATTAAAACGATGCCCTATTAAGAACGGGAAGAGCTGCCAAGATCAAGACATAAGCTAAAAGTTTTTGGTAGGATAGGATTTGACTCTGTCCAGGGAATTACAGACATTATTTGCCGGCCTATGGCTGGCAGGGTTTTTGCATTTGGATATTCAGTGCCTTTTTTATATGTTTTCAGATCACAGAGTGGGTAAGATCGATGCAGTGCCTTAACAGATTAAAAAAATTGAATAAAATGCTATTTAATAGGCGCATTTCCGGGATATTTTCTATCCTGTTAACAGGTATTTTTTTACTGCATACCGCCCCTGCTTTTTCATCCTCTGCACAGGCAAATTCCTATCAGCCAGCCAATTCGGCAGTGATTCCGGAAAAGTATAAAGAGATTTTTGCCCGCGCAGAAGCGGGCGAGGTTAGTGCGCAAAGCCAGATTGGGCTGATTTATTATAGCGGTATCGGGCTGGATTTGGATTATTCGGCTGCCCGATACTGGTTTGAACGTGCCGCAGAAAATGGACATATCAAAGCCCATTATATGCTCAGCCAGATTTATCTGGATGGTCTGGGCATAACAGCCGATGCCCGAAAGGCAGCAGAGTATTTAAGAAGGGCGAGTGATATGGGCGATGCGCCTTCACAAGCCCTGCTGGCCGGAATGTATCTGGAAGGGCGCGGCGTGCAACAGGATTATAATATAGCAAAATCCCTGTTTAGCCGTGCCGCAGAGCAAGAAGATGCTAATGGACAATTTGGACTGGCCAGCCTCTATCATCAGGGGCTGGGCGTACCGCAAGATTATGCAGAAGCCTTACGCTATTATCAGCTGGCTGCTGACAAAGGGCATATAGATGCCCATTATAATATCGCGCTGATGCTGGAAACAGGAGAGGGCATCATCCGGAATATCCCGGAAGCGCGAAAATGGTATGAGGCCGCTGCCCGCTCAGGTGATGCCGAGGCCGCTTACCGTCTGGCGTTGCGCTTGCGTGATGAGCCTAAATTTGGTGCAAGCCAGCAAGACATTATGCAATGGTTTAAAATCGCGGCCGAAGCCGGGATGCCAAACGCGCAATTAGCCCTTGCCCATTACCTGGCCGACCCGCAAAACACTGATATTTTTAATGAACAGGACGCCTTTCGCTATTATACAAAAGCCGCGATGGCTGGCAGGACAGAAGCCCAGATGATAGTGGCGCGCTGGCTGGACAAGGGTCAGGCGGTTGAGCGTGACCCTATTGCTGCTATCGGGTTTTATCAAATGGCTGCAGATGTCGGTATGCCAGACGCCCAGTATGAAATGGGGCTGCGTTTTATGGCCGGGGCAGATATCTCAAAAGATGCCGAAAAAGCGGTCGGTCTCTTTACTTCAGCTTCGGCCGGGGGCAATCTGGCCGCACTGGCTGAATTGGGCAAGGCAACCTATCAGGGGCAGGGTACAGAAAAAGATATTAGTTCTGGCGTGCAATATTTGATGAAGGCTGCCAAAGCAGGGGTGGCAGAGGCGAGCTATCATCTGGGCTTTCTATATGAAACAGGCGACGTGGGCTTTATCGATACAGATAAGGCTATCTATTATTACCGCCAGGCAGATATGGCCGCCCGCCCCGATGCCGCACTAAAGCTGGGCAGATTGCTGTTATTACGCGGCGGCGCGCGCGATATTGTCGAGGCGCCGGACTTTATTAAAAAGGCAGCTGATGCCGGTATTACAGATGCCCAGCTGGACTATGCCATATTGCTGGATGAAGGCAAATATTTGCCAGAAAATGCGCCTCTGGCATCGGTATATTATGCCTCTGCTGCCACAGCTGGACGCTTGCCCGCCCAGCTGCGCCTGGCTGAATTATACTCAGGGATTGGCGGGGTTGCCAATGACCCGCAAGCCCGGTTTAATTGGTTGCTGGCTGCGGCTGAACAGGGCGATATGGGGGCCAGCTATGCGCTGGCAGATGCCTATCTTCTGGGAAATGGCGTTGAAGCCAGCCGTCGCCAGGCTCTGTTCTGGTTTGAGACCGCCGCTGCGGCAGATTATGAAGATGCGGCATGGCGCTTGGTACAATTATTAAATTCACCGGACAGCGCAGGCGATAATAAAGATGGCTATCGTGAATATCTGAAAATGGCCGCAGATAAGAATAATGCGGATGCTGCATTGCTATATGCCCAGTTTATTATGGAAAATGGGGTGACAGATAGTTCTGTATCGCTGGCCATGCCCTATCTGGAAAAGGCGATTGAGGCAGGTAATCTGGCCGCCATGTTTGAGATGGCCGGCCTGCTGGCAGATGAAGGGCTGGCCGTTCACGCCCCGGAAAAAAGCCTGGTGCTATATGAAAATGCGGCACGTTCAGGCTATCTGGAAGCCCAGCTATTACTGGGGTCAATTTATGGCAATCCGGATACCGCCATCTATGACCCCCAGCGTGCTTTTGGCTTTTATTCGGCAGCCGCCAAACAAAACCATCCCGAAGGGTTGTTCCAGCGCGCAGATATGTTGCTAAAAGGGCGCGGTACAGGGGCAAATTTCCCTGCCGCGGCACAGGAGCTGATGCGGGCCGCCGAACAGGGACATCCGGCTGCCCAGTTTACACTGGCAGGATTATATGGTGAAGGCAAAGGCATTGAACGCTCGGATGTGTTGGCCTTGCAATGGTTGCAAGCGGCGGCCGGGCAGGGCTATGGCTCGGCCTTCTTCCCGCTAGGGGTGCGTTTGCTGGCAAATGCAGATAGTCTGGAAGAAACGCAAAAAGCCCTGTCCTGGTTTGAAGCGGCGGCCAGGAATAATGAAGCAGATGCCCAATATGCCTTAAGCAAAATCTATTTCACAGGAGATGGCGTGCCAGCCGATGAAGCCCGTGCCGAGCAATATTTGATAGCCGCAGCCGAAAATGGTCTGGCAGAAGCCCAATATGAATATGCCAGCCGATTGATCGAAAAAGGCGCTGAAAGCAAGATGGTCGCCCCGTTCATCATCGCGGCCGCAGAACAGGGATTTGCCCCTGCCTTTAAACAGGCTGGATTTTATCTTCGCGATGGGCAGGGTATTGCATCGGATGCCCAAAAAGCGGCTTTCTTTTTAAAGCAGGCGGGCGATAATGGCGATGCCCTGTCGCAGTTAGAAACAGCCTATAATTTTGATAAAGGCACAGGCTTGCCAAAAGATCGCGAGGCAGCCATTCGCTATTACCAGCTGAGTGCCAAACAGGGGCTGATAGAAGCTGAAATGAAGCTGGCAGAAGCCTTTAATCAGGGTGATGGGGTACGCACGGATTTTCAGCAGGCCTTTGCCTATTATCAGCGGGCAGCCAATAAAGGAAATATAGAGGCTGCCTATAATCTGGGGATGATGTATCAGGCAGGCATAGGGGTGGCTGCCAGCCTGAAAGAAGCGGCAAAATGGTATGAGATGGCCGCCATGCAAGGCCATTTGCAATCACAAGTGAATCTGGGGATTGTTTATGTTACTGGCCAGGAAATTTTGCAGGATTTTGAACGCGCCCATATGTGGTTCAATATCGCTGCGGCCACAGGCCATGAAACGGCTGCTAGCTATCGCGACAGGCTGGCTGCCCGAATGACCAAAAACAGCCTTGCTTTGGCACAGAAAAAAGCCAGGATGTGTGTTCAAAATGCCCTGAAAGATTGTTGAGTAGTCCGAATTAATGGGTGTTTTTGCACGATTTTTTCCTCTCGCTTTAACCGCTTTTCTTGTCATTGGAACAGGGATTGGCGCGTGCAGCCTTCAGCTACGCCCGGCAGCGACCCCGCCTTTGCTGGTTGGCCCGCAAGCCGTTATTTTGCGGCACAATCCGGTTACCACTGCGCCAACTGCCAATTTTCTAAGCCAGGGACATATCCGGCAACAGGCGCAAGAACGGCTGGAGACATTGCTCGCACAGCAGAGATTTTTAGGCAGAAAAATTATGCTGGCCGGGGATAGCGATGCCCGTTACCAGCGGCTTAACGGCTTGTTTGAGCGGGTGCGTTCTGTCTCGCATCTTGCAGATTCAGATATTGTGCCGGTGCTGATAGATGCCCCCTCATTTGAGGCCTATACCTTTGGCGGCAGGGAAGTGATTTTTCACACAAGCCTGAGCGAAAGGCTGGGGGAGGATGCGCTTGCCTTTGTTATCGCCCATGAGCTAGCCCATATTGCGGCAGGCCATGCAAGTGAAGCCAGCTCGTTAAAGGTTATCAATATCGAGCCCCCTATCGGGGCAGCACGCCGAAGCGATCTGTATTCCTATGGTCATGAAAAAGAGGCAGATAAAATCGCCCTCGTCTATCTGTTGCTGGCCGGATTCGCAAGTGAACCAGCCCTCTCCCTTTGGCAGGAAATGGCAAAATCAGCAAAAAACAGCGTTTATGATCTGTTTGTTGCGACCCACCCTGCCACCGAGGACAGAGCCAGAGCATTGCGCGAAAATGCCCGTTTATTTACCACAGAATCTGCGCGCTTTGATGCCGATAACTTATTGAATTGCAATCCTTTATATTGTAATTCGGCCAATAGGGATTAAGCGATATGATACGGCATTTTATCCATTATCTAATCGCGCTGTTTTGTCTTGCTGTCGAGAGAGGCATTTTTTCCACCCAAAAAGATGATTTTTTTGTCAATACACTGCCAATCATGTCGTTTTTATCTAAAGAAAAAGACAGGTTGAGTGGTATGTGGCGGCAAATTTTCAGTTTGGGGATAATCGCTTGTGCGATGATAATATCCATCGTGCCGCTATCTGCAATGGCAGCAGATTGCAAAGCACCCCCGGAAAAATTACAGCTTCATTTTGCTTTTGACTGGCCAATAACAGAGCGCGGCAATTTGTCGGAAATTTTATATTTGCAATGTGGCGAGCCCGAAAATGTCGACCGGCTTCGCCAGCGTATTGATTCATTTTTCCGCCTGACTGGCTGGCCGGTAACACAGGTTACCTGGCGGGCAGATAGCCAGCCTGGCATTGTCGAATTTGAGGTTGCGACATCACAAGATGCCCCAACCCGGCGGGCCATTATGTTTGATATTATGCAAACCGCCCGCGATGACAGCCTGATCCCGCTTTTCCAGATTTCCGGTATGCCGGAAGATGGCCGCGAGCTGACCACCCGATTTGTTGTTCATCAAGAATTTGTAGATGCGGTTGGCGGGCGTGTTGAGTTGCAATGGATGCGCGATGGCAAGCCTGTCCCTTCTGCCTATAAATCGCGCTATCTGCTGCAGGAAGCCGATATTGGCAGGGCAATAAGTGTAGATATTCGCATTCTGGCAGGAACGCGCGTTTTGGCGCACCGCTCTCTAGGCTTTGATAAATCCATTGCAATAGGCGAGAAAGCACCGGAAATACGCCAGGCTAAAATTACTGGCCGTGCTGACTTGGGTGAGAAGCTGGCATTGGAATATCAATTTTTTGATCGCAATCCAGAAGATATAGAAAAAGACAGCCAGATTATCTGGCTAAGAGATAATTTTGCCATTCCGGGGGCAACGGCGCGCGCCTATCAGGTCGTGCGTGCCGATATTGGTCATATTTTATCTGCACGTATTATTCCTGCCTCGCAAGATGGGCAGCGCGGAGTGGCGGTTACTGTATCTCTGCCGGAAAAAATCGCAGATAGGCTGGAGCTGCAGAAACAGAATTTTTTAACCAGCCTGCTACCTGTTTCAACCGGACAGGATGCCTCTGTTCCGGACAGCCAGAATATTTCACCTGAAAATGTCATTGCCGCTCTGAGCGACCCCAGCACAGAGCTGCAAGATACAGATGGCTTGCGCCCGCGCACTCCCGGCAAATCCGATATGTATCTGACAAGAGGCTTCAGGATTGCCAAAGGCACGCCGCGCCAGATTACCGGCCTGGATATCGAAAGAAGCGATTTGCTGCGCCGCAAGGAATTACAGGCAATTGAAGCCCGCTTCATTGGCAGGGATATTGAAATTGACACATTAAAAGAAATTATTGATGCGATTAATCTGGCCTTTAAAGAGGAGGGCTATGAGCTCTCTCGTGCCTTATTGCCGGAACAGACAGTCTCAAATGGCCGTGTTCAAATCAAAATTGTCGAGGTACGGCTGGGCGATATCATTGTAGAAGGCAATGATGCGGTGGATGAGGGATATATCCTTGAACAGCTGGGCTTTGCCCCGGGTGATTTTATCTCGCTTGCCACAATCGAGGAATCCTTAAAAAGCTATAATGCCACCAATAAAAGTAAGCTGACGACCGAGCTGGCACCAGGCAATGTCTATGGCACAACCGATATTTTTATTCAGACCGAAGAGCCTGACTTCATCGAGCTGCCCTCTATTTCGGTGGATAATTATAATAAGGGCGTGTCTGAAATTGTCCCGCAATCCTTTTCTGCGACCTTTAATAATCTGGTGAACCGCGATGATGAGGTGAATGTCTCTGTCTCTGATGGGGCAGGGACATCTGCTTATACCATTGGCTTTTCCACGCCCCTTGGCCAGCCGGGCGGCAATCTGAGCGTTAATCTGGCAACCGCACAAACCAAATCCACTGTTGAGAATGCCGAGCTAGTCGGCTATCGAGGCTCGTCTGTTTCTTTAGGGGTGGGCTATTCCTATCCGTTGTTCTCCGCCACAAACTGGTCAGGATTTTCTTCTGTTTCTTTCGGGCGCGGGAAAAATGATATGGTCGCGCCTTCCACAGGCGATCTGCTGGCCAAGAGCCAAACCGATAAATGGGTCTTTGCTGTACCGATGAGCTATAATGACGGGATTACCTCGCTTTCGCTCTCACCCTCCTATCATCTTATTCATGTCTCAACAGAAATTCCGCCATCCAATAAATGGGTGAGCAAGTTTGATATGGATATGTCTGCTTCGCGGTTTTTAAGCCCGCAACTGACAGCGAATTTTTCCGGCCGCTATCTTTATACCAATGCACGGGCTTTTTTGAATATGCCGGGCGAGATTATCTCTATCGGGGGGCCAGGGTCGGTGCGCGCCTATCGCCCGTCTGAATCTTCTGGCTATCGGGGGTATTTTGCCAGTGCCGAGCTGCGCTCTGAACTGGCCAATTGGCAGGAGGTAACGCTGCCAGACTTGCTGCCCAGCATTCAGCCCTATGCCTTTATCGACCATGTTAATGCCCGCGAGGTTTATGGCAAAGCAAGGCGTACCGATAAATGGTCCGGCTACGGGGTTGGCCTGACGCTGCCGACAATTTTTGATTATTTATCTTTCGATACCTATTGGGCGCATCCTCTGGATAACAGCGTCCATGAGGATGAAAAAACCGCCTATAAGGATGACTTATTACAATTCTCCTTACGTGCAAATATCAAACTTAATTAGCAATGGATAAGAGACAATTTCAGATATGAAAGTGGAGTATGACAGTGAGCAATGAAACAACAGATATAAGCTCCGAGATTGAAAAAATCGCAAAAGAGGGGCAAGCGGAAAAAGCCGGTGCGCGGAAATTTCGTTTTCCTGATTTCACTATCTTTTTATGGGGATGGTTTTTCATCTCGCTGCTAACGGCCATACCTGCTGCATCATCTGCTGCGGTATTAACACGGCTTCCGCTGGATAAATGCGCCATTGAAACTTGCTGTTTGGATTCAGCATAGTCTGAATGCATCTTTGCCAGATTGGCAGCAACATTTGTGTTCACAGAAAGCATGGTTTCAGCTTCATAACCGTTAACAAAACTCTAGAAATTGGTTTGAACGACTGAATCAAGAAAAATAATATATGAAAACTAAAAAAAACATATAGTTAAGGGAAATTTTTGTGCTAAAAACCGGGTCTTTTGTGTCGTTTTTAGGCGGGGGAAAAGTTATCTTTTATAGCTGAATTAACCGTCCCGCAGATAACCGGCGTTTCCTGTCGGGATATCTTGCAAGCTGCGAAACGCGAGGTCTTTTTCCTGACACCGATAAGCCGGCCGTCCCTTTAATAAATCTTTTTATAGCGCAGGGAATAGGTTTTGGTATCGGCTATCTTTTCATAATCAAAGGTTAAATCCTGATTATAATAATAGGTGGGGTGGTGGTTTGCCAGGGTGATGCCCATGCCGCGACCGCAACTTTCACGGCTTTCACTATTATATTTCTCGCAGAAATATTTTGGCCGTAATTTCAGCATATTGAATCCCGATGGCCGGATAAGCCGGGCGGGGTTGCCGATAAGTAATTTTAATTCCGGCTCAAAGGAAAGCGAGTAATATTCATCTGTCCCGAAATCAATTTGCTGGGTAGAGGTCAGGCCAGCCTGGCTAATATCAAAATAGGCATGAGAGAAAACAGATTTGCCAGCCGAATAGGTAAATGTCGGGCGCAATTCTGCGGTTGCAAATTTAAAGACTCCTTGCACAGAGGTGCTAAAGACAGTGCTGGTGCGGTCAAACTCCCCTGTGATGATTTTACCGCCCATATTGGTGTCCAGGCTATTTTGCTCGAAACTTTGTGCCGCCATTAAATCCAGAATTAGACTTTCCTGAATTTTATAAGAGCTATACAGCCCGATAGAGGCAGATGTGCCTTTATTGCTGCCCACCATCGACCCGCTCATCGCGGAATCGGAATAGCCAAATCCCAAAATATAGCCCAGCATCATTTGATCCGATAAACGGTGGCTGAAATTGATAGCGGTAGACAGGGCTGTATTTTTAACCCCTGAGTCATTTTTTGAATGGGAAATGGCGGTTTCCCATGACAGATTGCGCGAACCATCGCTGCTGAGATCGTCGAGCGAGAATATCGCATCCAAATCCTGGTTATGGTCATTCCAGTCAACAGCCAGATTTTGGAAACTTAGTTTGGTTTGTGTATCCTGAGCGTTCCCTGCAAACAGCATATTGCGGTTTCGGGTAAGGACGCGGTTCATAAATTGGGTTTCTGCCCGGGCGATACTGTTTTTACCAAATATCAGATTCTGGCGTAGCTCTTCTGTTTCACTGGCCGATAACGGAGTGTCATCTTCTCTGATGGTAACCACTGCCTGGCTATCGGTTAAGGTGGCATTCACCGCATTAGACAGTAAAAGGGTGAAAGTCTCGTCCCCTTCATATTCTGTATCACTTAGCAAGGTGATGGAAATGGTCTGTCTGGTCACCCCCGCAGTAAAGTTCAGCGTGCCATTATCCGCCACATAATCTGTACCGGCAAGGGCAGTGTTATCTGCTGTTTGCCAGTTAACACTTACCGCGACAGGCATCGCATAGGACAGGCTGACGGTTGCGCTGACCGTGCCAGCTGTTTCGCTGGCCGTGATATCGGCTATGGAAAAATCTGCATTGCCATCATCATCAATTAGGGTAGCCAGCCCCTGGCTATCGGCTATGGTTGCCCCGCCGGTAGCATTGCTCAGATTAACAGTAAAACCCTCTACCCCTTCCTGAACAGCATCATCCAGTATGGGAATATCTATGGTCTGGCTGGTCACCCCTGCAGTAAAGCTCAGCGTGCCGCTTGTCGCGGTATAATCGCTGCCTGCCTGGCTGCTGTTATCTTGGGTCGCGTAATCCACGGTTATCACATTGGCAGACGGGTTGGACAGGGTAACGGTGAACTGGCGGTTAACCGCGCTTTCATCAGGAATGGAGATATCGTCAATGGCAATAGACAGGCTGTCATCATCGGTGATGGTAACCACCGAGCTGTTGTCACTGATGGTTGCATTGCTGGCATTGCTCAGATTGACGGCAAAGCTTTCATTGCTCTCTGCAATATTATCATCCAGAATCTGGATAGCGATTGTCTGGCTGATGCTGCCCGGCGCAAAAATAACCTGCCCGCTATCGGCACGATAATCATTATACATACCACCAGCTACAGCCGTCACATCCTGAGTGGCCCAATCCACACTGACCGGCAAGCCGGAAGCCGCACTCAAGCTCAAGGTGATATTCTGGCTCACCGCAACCTCGTTTGCGGTTGTAGCATCTGCAATGCTGATGGTTGGCTGGCTATCATCATCAGTGATGGTCAGCAAGCCCATATTATCATTGAGGTTCGCATTTACAGGGTTGGACAGGGTGATATTTACCGTTTCGTTCGCCTCATCCTCGCTATCGGCCAGCACGGGAATTTGAATGGTCTGAACGGTAATGCCGCTGGCAAAATTCAGCGTCCCCGATACAGCACTATAATCCGAGCTTTGGGTAGCCGTGCCGTCCGAGCTGGTATAGGAAACGCTGATATCGCGCTCGGAGGCCGCGCTCAAGCTGACCGTTAGGCTGGCATTGGTTGCGCTTTCATCTGCGGTACTGTTATCGGAAATAGAGATAGAGGGCGGCCCATCATTGTCGGTGATGGTCATATCTGCCTGCGCGGTAGCAATGGTCGCATTATCGGGATTGCTCAGGGTGATGGTAAAGCTCTCATCTATCTCATCAATGCTGTCCTGGCTAATGGCTACCAAAATTGGCTGGCTGGTCTGACCCGGGGCAAAGGTCAATGTCCCTGAGGCGGCGGTATAGTCTGCGCCATTTGTGGCGCTGCCATCTGTGGTGGCATAATCCACCTCAATCGACAGCGAGGAAGGCGCACTCAAAACCACATTTGCCGACAGGTTGGCGTTATCTTCTATAATGCTGGCCTGGCTGATAGACAGGCTGGGCGGGCTATCATCATCGGTGATGGTTACAACTGCCAGATTATCGGAAATGCTGGCATTTAGCGCGTTCGATAATTGCACCTCAAAGGTTTCATTTATCTCATCCAGACTGTCATTCACCAATGAAACCGTTAGGGTTTGCTGGGTCGTGCCAGCGGCAAAGCTGACAGTTTGCGACAAGCCACTAAAATCATCTCCAACGGCCGCGGTTAGCGCATTTGTGGCCGCCTGAACTGAAATGGTTTTTGCCGATGGTGCAGACAGGGTGAGGGTGAGGGTTGCGCTATTTTCATCTGTTGTGGTCAGGTCGGCAATACTGATAGATGGTTCGGGATCATCATCCAGTATCGTTAAAAGGGCATTGCCACTATTAATGCTGGCATTCACCGGATTGGATAGCGAGATGCGGATAATCTCATCCTCTTCATCCAGGCTATCACCAGCGATGTTCAGGGTAATATTTTCAGAAACGCTATTGGGGGCAAAGGTTAGTATGCCTGATGCAGCGGTAAAATCATCGCCATCTGTTGCCGTCAGGCCAATGGCTTGCCAGCCCACTGTAATCTGTTTCGATGAAGGGGCGTCAAGCGTTGCTGCCAGCGAAAAACTGCCTGAAGACTCAGAGGTCGAATTATCTGCAATGCTGACCTGCGGCGGGTTGTCATCATCTGTTATGGTCAAAATGGCTTGGGTGTCCACCAGGGTTCCGCTGGTGGGGTTGGATAGTGTGATAATAACTGTCTCATTTTCTTCATCCAGCGTATCGGCCAAAATCGGGATGGGAATATGCTTAACTGTATCACCAGCGTTAAAGGTCAGCGTCCCGGTTGAGGCGGTATAGTCACTGCCATCGGTCGCTGTGCCATCTGTAATGACATAATCAACATCAACAGCGCTGGCTTGCGGAGAGGAAATAAAGACCGCAATGGTCTGATCAACCGCGCTTTCATCCGGGGTGGTGGCATCTGCGATATCAATATCAAACCCATAGGCAGTTCCAGCCGCCAGCAGGCTAATGCCCAGAGCTGCAAGAATGCTTCGCACATAAATTTTTAGCCAATAAAGGATCCGCATGGACAACCAATCTGAGTAACGTTACCCATCGTAAACGGGTAAAATTTACAAAAATTTAGGTGCAATCAGATATTTAGGGGTAGCATTCACAGGTTTTCACGCAGAAGCAGGTGAAAAATTATTGGCAGGCTGTTTGCCACAGGCACAACAGAGCCTTTTAAACCTCATCCAGTGCGGCAGCCAGATCGGCAATAATATCCTCGCTATGCTCAATGCCAATAGACAGCCGAATAACGCCATCGCCCACACCGGCTGCTGCGCGTTGCTCGCTGGTTAACTGGCGGTGTGTGGTAGAGGCAGGATGCACAATAAGGCTGCGTGTATCGCCAATATTTGCCAGATGCGAGATAAGATTACAGCTGGCTACCAGGCGGCTTCCAGCTTCATAGCCGCCTTTCAGGGTGGCGGTAAAGACCGAACCTGACCCACCTTTTAGATATTTTTGAGCCAGCTGATGATAGGGGCTTGTCGGCAAACCAGCCCAGGAAACAGCCGATATTTTTTCATGCTGGGCTAGAAAAGTTGCTACCTTGCCGGCATTTTCATTATGCTGACGCATCCGCAAAGGCAGGGTTTCAAGACCTGTCAAAGTCAAAAAGGCATTCATGGGTGAGAGGGTTGCGCCAAGGTCGCGTAACACATTGGCATGGCAATAGGTGATAAAGCCGTGCTTGCCAAATGTTTCGGCAAAGGTAATGCCGTGATAAGCAGGATCAGGCGCATTTAATGCCGGATAATTGCGGCCGGAAAACCAGTCAAAATTGCCCATATCCACAACCGCCCCGCCCAGCGCATTACCATGCCCCGACAGGAATTTTGTCGTGGAATAAACAATAATATCTGCCCCGTAATGCCCGGGCTGGCACATCACAGGGGTGGCCATTGTATTATCAATGACCAGAGGGATGCCGGCCTCATGCGCGATATTGGCCAGCATTTCGATATCCGATACATTTCCGTCAGGATTGGCCAGGCTTTCGGCAAATAAAACCGCTACCTCTTCTTTTGCCACTGCTTCTGCTACCGCTTTTGGATCATGCACATTTACCAGCTCTGCCTGCCAGCCAAACTGGCTAAAGCTGCGGGTGAACTGGGTGATAGACCCGCCATAGAGCTTGTTGCTGGCAATGATTTTCCTGCCAGGTGCCATCAGGGGATACAGCGCGACCAACTGGGCGGCATGACCAGACGCCACACAACAGGCACCCACCGCATCATCCAGTGCGGCCAGCCTTTGTTCCAACGCGGCGGTTGTCGGGTTGGATAGCCGGCCATAAATATTGCCTGGTTCTTGCAAATTATACAGGCTGGCAGCGTGATCGCCGTCATCAAAGGTAAAGGCTGTGCTTTGATAAATGGGCGTGATACGCGCCCCAGCCGCCGCATCGGGACGGCTGCCTGCATGAATGCTCAAGGTTTCAATATGCCGGGATTTCACAAACCCCCCATCGCGTGTCGGGGCAGGGGGCTGGCGGTTTGGCGCGCGGCGGGCAGATAACAGCCCGGAATAAAATCCGCCCAGACCAAGCAGGCCGGATAATCTGGAATGTTCAATTTTTGGGCATCTGTTTTGAATAAATTGCATCTGGCTGGTCGCGGCAATTTCTTCGGCGATATCGCTCATCACCCCTATTTGCAACCATAGGGTTTTTGCCCCTATTTCGGCTGCCTGGCTGGCCAGTTCAGGACATTCTTCAGAGCGGCGAAAAATATCGACCATATCTATTTTATCAGGGATGTCGGTCAGGCAGGCATATACTTTCTCGCCATTTAAGGATTGCCCGGCCAGACCCGGATTAACAGGAATAACGCGAAAGCCCTGTTTTTGCATATATTTCATGACAAAAAAGGAAGGGCGTTTCCAATTGGCACTTGCCCCGACCATAGCAATGGTTTGTGTGTTTGCCAGAATGTCGGCAATCAGAAAATCATCATCCATCCCATTGCTCCTGTTCGCGCATTGATAGCCCTAATATCAGAGGTCATGCTAACTTGTTCTCTTGCTAAAGGCCAGCACCATCCCTTGTCGGGTTTTTACCTCGCATAGACAAAAAACAGGGATTGTCCATTAACTCTGTAGTCGGCGATCAATTTCTGACCCTTATCCGATATTAGCCAGTCGATAAAAATCTGCGCTTCCGCTATTTTGGCAGAGGGGCATTTTTGGGCGCTGACCCGCATTATCCCATAGGGGTTAAACAGCGCCTCATCACCTTCAACCAATATGGTGAAATCACTTTTATTGGCAAAATTGATCCAGGTTGCCCTGTCTGTCAGCGTATAGGCTCCCAGACCAACAGCGATATTAATGGTCGCGCCCATGCCCGTGCCGGCCTCACGATACCAGTCGCCGGAATGCTGGCCCGGGTCGGTTTGCGCGCTTTTCCATAATTCTAGCTCTTTAATATGTGTGCCTGAATCATCCCCGCGAGAGACAAAGCGTGCGCTGTTACGGGCAATCTCTTTCAATGCATGAGAGATATCTTTTTTTCCGCCAACACCTGCCGGATCCGCGCCGGGGCCTATCAGCACAAAATCATTATACATCAGATCATATCGGCGCGGGGCATAGCCCTCACGAACAAAGGCCTCTTCACGTGCGCTGCTATGCACCAGCAACACATCGCCATCACAATTCATTGCATTGCGCACCGCTGCCCCAGTACCGACCGCAACTACATGAACCTGAATGCCTGTTTCTTTGGTAAAAATGGGCAAGAGATAGTCATAAAAGCCCGAATTTTTGGTTGAGGTGGTAGATTGCACCACAATAGAAGAGGCAGAAGCGGCAAAAGTCCCTACCCCTATCATGCTAAAGGCCAGGCAAAGCACACCAGCAAACAGGCATTTTTTCATTCGGTCATACTTTCATTTCTTACACGGACTAAATCAGGTGGCCATTAAATCAGGATTTGCCCGTCCA
>CBFIAD010000038.1:16797-18682 GCA_965660495.1 Puniceispirillaceae bacterium (SeqCode) | reverse complement strand
AATCAGGCCAGCTGGCTGGCACGCAGGCGTACAGAATCCGATTTTAGCTGGCCACAGGCGGCCAGAATATCGCGCCCGCGCGGGGTGCGAACAGGCGAGGCATAACCCGCCTTCATCACAATTTTTGCAAAACGTTCAATGGTTTCATCGTCCGAGCAGACATAATCTGTACCCGGCCAGGGATTAAAGGGAATGAGATTAATTTTGGACGGAATACCGGCTATCATCCTTACCAGCGCTTTGGCATCTGCCTCGCTGTCATTTACGCCCGCCAGCATCACATATTCCCATGTTACGCGCCGGGCATTGGACAGGCCGGGATAATGGCGCACTGTATCCAGCAAGCTGGCCAGCTTGTATTTCCGGTTAATCGGTACCAGCACATCGCGCAGCTCGTCGCGCACCGCATGAAGCGATATGGCCAGATTAACGCCCAAATCCTCACCGCATCGGGTAATTTCTGGCAAAATACCGCTGGTCGAAAGAGTAATGCGCCGTTTGGACAGGGCAATACCTTCACCGCTCATAATCATTTTCAAGGCAGCCGATACATTATCATAATTATATAACGGCTCGCCCATCCCCATCAGCACAATATTAGTCAGCCGCCTATCCGGCTTGCCAGCCGGCCAGTCCCCTAGCTCATCCATCGCCAGCAAAATCTGGCCGCATATCTCTGCCACGCTGAGGTTACGCACCAGACGCTGCGTGCCGGTATGGCAAAAAGTACAGGTCAGCGTACATCCCACTTGCGAGGAAATACACAAAGTCCCTCTATCGGCATCTGGAATATAAACCGCTTCAATTTCATGGCCGTCATGCAGGCGCAACAGCCATTTAATTGTACCATCGGATGAATCCTGTCGGCGCGATACAGCCGGTCTGTCAGCGTGAAAATGCTGGGCAAGCAAGGATTGTACAGGCTTACCCAAATCGGTCATATCGGAAAATTCGGTTACGCCATGACGCCATACCCATCGCCAAAGCTGGCGCGCACGAAAACGCGGCAATTGCAATGCGGTTATCGCTTCTTCCAGCTCAATCTGCGATAGTCCCAGTAAGGGCGTGCGCTCAAAATCGGTCATGCTCGGTAAATGGATGCCTTTTATCTTTTAAAAAAGCCTGTCTATTGCCCCTGATTATCGCTTTAAGCGGCAACAAGCCAGCTTTTTAAGGACAAGCCTTATCCAGAAAGGCCTTTGCAGCGGTAAAGCCGGATAGCGAATATTCATCAATAGTTTTGTTGTTGCGGCTGGAAATACCGGTTACCACCAATTTTGTTCCACGCTTCATCGCAACAACCAGACGCTGATCATCTTCTGGCCCCTGCGACCAGGCCCGGTTATCCAGAGTAAATAATTTATGCGCCTTTTTATCGATGGCGAAATCAACTTCGGACTGTTTTTTATAGCGATAGCCAGCCAAAACAGATACAACCCCCCGCTCTGCCTTGCCAGGCCCATGCGAGACAAATACCCGTGTCTCACCGCGATTGGTTCTATCATAATCACCGCGCAGTTTTTTCGGCACGCTGGACATAAAACAAATGCGCCCCTGATCGGTTTCCTTTTTATATACCTGCCAGTCCTTAAAGCTTTTTAATTCTTCTGTATTGGCCATGGCTGGCGGCATCATAAGCACAATGCCAAGAAAACACGCTATTAAGCCTGCAAAACGCTGATAACCCATTCCTGATTTACTCCGCTTTTTTTCAGTATCTTTACCGAATGATGAAAATGCCCATAGCCGAACGCGCACAGAATCGCAAAACTTTTCCCAAGGTTCAAGAGGTTTGATAAAATTATCCAAAGTGATTGTGTCATTTTTGGGACAAAGTTTGAAAAACAGACATAGATTTTGATGTCATATCGGGTTTTTTTGAAGA
>CBFIAD010000038.1:0-16787 GCA_965660495.1 Puniceispirillaceae bacterium (SeqCode) | reverse complement strand
GCTACAAGAGAGCTAAAACGCAAAAAATGGACATAAAAAACGAAAATTTTGATTTTGCGCTTGTCACAGATGAGCCTGTCTCGTTAACTAATGGTATGGGAACCGGCTCGGATAACGACAATACCAAGGGTATGTCGAATTGGGATGTTATGCTTGTTCGCGTTGGACGCGACCGGGACAAAGCCGCTTTTGCCGCGTTGTTTGAATATTTTGCCCCTCGCATCAAAAGTTTTCTGCTTCGCTTGGGCACAGATATGTCCTTGTGCGAGGAGATTGCACAAGAAGCGATGATCATGGTCTGGCGCCGGGCAGAAACCTATAATCCCAGCCAGTCCGGAGCCAGTACCTGGATATTTACCATCGCCCGCAACAAACGCATTGACAGGTTGCGCCGCGAAAACCGCCCGATGCCTGATCTGGCCGATCCAGCCTTTGCCCCGGAGCCCGTTGAAACAGGCGAAAAAACCATTTTTCGGCAGCAGGAAGAAGAAAAAATTCGCCACGCTTTAAAAAATCTTCCAGATGAGCAAGCCAAAATGATCTTTTCTGCGTATTACGAAGAAAAGTCACATAGAGAGATAGCTGATGAAAGCGGTGTCCCGCTGGGCACGGTTAAATCTCGCATTAGGCTCGCTTTAAACAGGCTGCGCGCCCATCTGGATGAGCCGGAAGGAATTTGGAAGTCATGAACGAGCAGGCATCGTTCAATATGCAAGTGCTGGATGCGCTGTTGCTGGATTACGCAACAGGTGCGCTTTCCCTGCCGCTGGAAGTGTTGGTGGAAACACATTTGGCGATGAATGAGGAAAGCGCCAAGACCATGAATATGCTGATGAAGCTGGGCGGAGTATTGCTGGAAGATAGCGAACCGGTCTCTTTATCCGAAGGGGCGCTGGAAAATGTCCTGAAAGCCATAGAACAGGATGAAGTCAAGCAGCCCGATACCAGCAAGCGCAAAATAGATACAGATAGTGCGCTGTTGCCGCGCCCGATAGCAGATTATCTGCCAGACAGGCATGATTCTGCCTGGCGTCGTATCGGCATTGGATTATTTGAATGTGATATTGTCTTTGACAATGATCAGGGACGGGCAAAATTCTATCGCATTTCCCCTGGCACATCCATCCCCTCTCACACCCATACCGGCACAGAGGTAACCCTTGTCCTGCAAGGCGGCTTTACCGATGAAACCGGCAATTACGGGCCAGGCGATATCGCTGTCCAGGAAGAGGGAGGCGAGCATAAGCCGGTGGCCGATAATGACGGCGAATGCGTGGTATTTGCCGTTAATCAGGGGGATATCCGCCTGACCGGGCCTATCGGGCGCGTTCTGAACCTGCTGGTTAACTAATCTGCCCTTTATTGCGTTCAGCCGATTTTTTTCGGGATATTTCAGATAATTGCCTGATAGGCAAGTAAACCCATGCTGGCCATCGCCACATAGCTGAGCTGCACGCGCAATCCGCGCATCCAGTAAGGCCAATACCCTTTTTTCAGCCATATCAGATCAGCTGTCAGGGCAGCTGCAAAGCCCGCCAGCAATATTACAGCTGCCCAAAAGAGCGGCAGAAAAAGTGCAAACCAGCCCGTCAGGGACAGGCTGACAGACCAAATCAGCGCCATTCTGGCAGGGAATATTAGTCGATCTTCAGAGCAGGTCACTGCCCGTCCCCAATGCAAACCGCCCAGAAAGCTGAGGATAATTGCCCCATAGGATAGCAGGGCAAAAGAGATTTGTGATGGTAAAAAGATATCCGAAATCCCGTCACCTATCCCAACCAATGCCGCGCTCAACCCGAAAAAGGGCAATGCCCCTGCATATCCAAGCCATTTGGCCGTAAAGGGAATAAGGTCATCAGATTTATTCTGCATTTTTTACCCCCGTTATTTTGATAAAAATTTCTGCAGGAGCGGCATCATGCCATCAATGATTTTTGCTACCCCTTCTGCGTTGGGATGCAGACCATCGCGCTGGTTAAAGCGCGGCACCAATGCAACATCCTGAAGGAAAAAAGGATAGAAAGCCAGATCATATTTCTGTGCCAAATCCGGATAGACAGGATTAAATTCAGCGCCATATTCTGCCCCTAAATTCACCGGAGCCAGCATCCCGCATAAAAAGGTTTTGATGCCGCGTGCGGCAAGTTTGGATAAAATCTGATCCAGATTGCGGCGCGTTGCCGACGGGTCAAGGCCGCGCAACAGATCATTGCCGCCCAGCACGATCATCACATAATCTGGCTGTTCGGCAAGCGCCCATTCCAGGCGCGCCAGCCCGCCGGCCGTAGTATCACCTGAAACCCCGGCATTTAGAATTTTTATCTCGACCCCTTGTGCGGTAAGCCGGTCTTGTAATTGCCAGGTAAACCCTTCTTCGGCCGGCAGCCCGTATCCGGCTACCAGCGAGTCGCCAAACACCATCAAATGCGGGCTATCTGCCTGTACAGATTTAAACGATACACTGAGCATAAAACAGACAGCCAACAGCCCTGATAAAGACAGATAAAGCGCTTTTTTTATATTTTCGGCTTGGCACATACCCCAACAGTTCCCATATCAAACAGAACAGGCTGGCAAAATTCCGTCATTAACGCCAGCTTGCATCCTTCGGCTTTTTTTAAAAAGCCCCTGCACTAGCTTAAGATATAAGGTGACCTTTATGTCAGTTCAAGAAACCCAGCCCCCTAGCCCGTCAGGTGATAAGGTTATTTCCCTGCAAAAGGCCAGCTTGTCTTTTGCCGGTGCCAATGGCCGGGTCGATATTTTGAAAAATATCCAGCTGGATATACCGGCTGGCCAATCGGTAGCGATTTTAGGGCCAAGCGGGGCAGGCAAAACCAGCTTGCTGATGCTGATGGCCGGGCTGGAATCCCTCAGCAGTGGCAGGGCTATTTTGGCAGGACAGGATATCACTTCCATGAATGAGGATGCGCTGGCACAATTGCGGCGCGATCATGTCGGTATTGTTTTTCAGGCCTTTCGGCTGATCCCTTCCATGACAGCGGTGCAAAATGTAGCTATCCCACTGGAGCTGGCAAGCGATAGCCAGGCCAATGAAAAAGCAGAAAAAGCCCTGAAGAGCCTTGGGCTGGGTCATCGCCTGCATCACCTGCCTGACCAGCTTTCAGGCGGCGAGCAGCAAAGAGTGGCAATTGCCAGAGCGATTGTTAACCGCCCGGATATTCTGCTGGCAGACGAACCAACCGGCAATCTGGATAGCGCCACAGGGGCAAGTGTTATCAAAGAGCTGTTCGCGGCGGCGGCATCGGTGAATGCCGCGCTGGTTCTTATCACCCATGATGAGGCATTGGCAAAGAAATGCCAGCGCCTGTTGCGTATTGAAGATGGCAAAATCATCACAGATACAAATGTGAAGGCAGGCAGAAAATGACAGATAGCTGGTCATTGGCCTGGCATTTTGCCCGTTGCGAGATAAGAGGGTCTGTTGCGCGCTTTCGGGTATTTCTAGCTGCCCTGATGCTGGGGGTAGCCGCTATCGGGGCGGTCGGCTCGGTTGCAGAAGCGATGCGTGCGGGCATTGATAATAATGCACGCAGCCTGCTTGGCGGGGATTTTGAACTTTCTAGCCTGCATATTCCGCCCGAACAGCAGGTTCTTGCGCTGACAGAAAATATTGCAACACGCTCTGATATTGTGCAAATGCGCGCGATGCTGGGCAGGCAGGCAACAAACAGCCAGCCCGCAAGGCGTAAATTGGTAGAATTAAAGGCGGTGGATAGCACCTATCCTCTGGTCGGGGATATCACCCTTGACCCGGCCATATCCCTTGACGAGGCGCTGGCAGATAATGGGGCGGTGGCGGCTCCTGCCTTGTTGGCGGCACTGGATTTGAAAATTGGCGATACGGCCAGGCTGGGAGAGCATATCGTCACTATTCGGGCAAGCCTGATAGCCGAGCCTGACCGCTCTATCAGCTTTGTTGGCTTTGGCCCGCGCCTGATTATCAGCACAAAAACATTGCAATTGACCGGCTTGCAAAAAGAAGGGGCGTTTATTTCCTATAAAACCCGTTTACAGCTGAAAGACCCGGCATCTGCTGCTGCGCTGGAAGCCAGCCTTCGCGAAGCCATAGAAGGCAGCTATATGCGCCTTCGTACCCTTAATTCGGCTGGCGCAGGATTTGAGCGTTTTGTGGAACGCGCTGAACTATTTTTAATGCTGGTCGGGCTGACCGCCTTGCTGATAGGCGGCCTTGGGGTAAGCGGGGCGGTGCGTGCCTGGCTGCTTAGCCGAATGAATGTTATCGCCACCCTGAAATGTCTGGGCGCATCCTCGAAATTGATTTTCCGCATCTATATTTTGCAAGTCATGGTGATTGCCAGCATAGGCGTTATGGCAGGTATTGCTCTGGCAGGGCTGTCGCCTTTTCTGGCAGCAGAATTTTTTACAGCTTATGTCAATGTTCCGCTGATGACAGATATTTATGCTCGGCCGTTATTTCTGGCAGCCGGCTTTGGGCTGGTTACCACCTTTGTTTTTGCGGTATGGCCATTATCGCGCACCCGCCATATTCGTGCAGCCCATCTGTTTCGCGCCCTGATGCAGATACCGGGCGGCAAGCCATCTGTCCCGGCATTTATCGCGGTGACAGGCGGCATTATCGCGCTGGCAGGTTTGGCGGTCATCGCTACAGGCAATATCCTTCTTTCTCTCAGCTTTATGATAGCAGCGCTTGTCTCGATGGGATTGCTATATGTGCTGGCAGGAAGTGTTTTATTATTTTTACGCCAGCTGGCAGCGCCGCGATATGTACCTGCCCATCTTGCCCTATCAGCTGTCACGCGCAAAGGCTCACCCCTGCAATCGATTATGATCGCCTTTGGTTTGGGATTATCGGTGCTGGTTGCGGTGGTATCAAGCCAGCATAATTTAATGGCGCAATTAAGCAGCCGTGCGGCCGAAGATGCCCCGGACTGGTTTTTTATCGATATCCAGCCACAGCAGATTGACCCGTTTATTGCTCAGGTTTCTGCTATTTCCAGCCAGACCATAATTGAAAAAACGCCCATGCTGCGCGGGCGGGTCATTGCCCTGAACGATATGCCTGCAAGCAAGGCAAACAAGGATGTAGAAAGCAGCTGGGTCTTGCGCGGTGACCGTGCGCTGACCTGGCAAGCCAGCGCGCCCGAAGGGGCGAAAATCACGCGCGGGCAATGGTGGCCTGCTGATTATAGCGGCCCGCCCCTGATGTCGATTACCGAAGATATGGCACGCGATTACAATCTGGCGATCGGCGACAATGTAACGCTAAACATTCTGGGGCGCGAGATCACCGCCCAAATCGCCAATGCCCGAAAGGTGGACTGGCAAAGCTTTCGGATCAATTTTGTCTTTATTATGTCGCCCGGCCTGCTGGATGGGGCGCCCCATAGCTGGCTGGCCACGACCCGCTCGCCAGATGAAAAGACCGCCCGCCAGATAGAGGAAAAAATCACCGCCGAGTTTAATAATATCTCGGCTGTATCTGTATCCGAAGCAGTGCAAACCGTTGAAAAAGTCCTGAATTTATTAGGGGCAGCGATACAAATGACGGCCATTGTAACCTTGCTATCCGGCCTGGCAGTATTAGCGGGCAGTGTGGCAAATTCCGAAGCCCAGAGATTTGCCGATTCCATGATTTTGAAAATATTGGGCGCGCGGCGCATTGATATTATTATCGCCTGGATACTGGAATATAGCCTGCTGGCAGTCCTAACCGGCATGGTGGCAATGGTGATAGGCACAGCGACCAGCTATGCGCTTATTCACTTTTTCATTGGCGCGGATTTTATCTTTAATTTACCGCTTTCAGCCCTTACCGCTTTTTCAGGGGCAGCCTTTACCATTTGCCTGGGGCTGGCCGGGGCAATGCGGACATTAGGCACGAAGCCTGCCCCGTTCCTGCGCGAAACCATCTAGCGGCAAAAAATATTCCGCATTTCCGGCATTTCTGTGATATAGAACAGCGTCACACAAATTAATGCCTTCCCACTTTGCGGTAGCGATATGCAAGGAGAAAACAGATGCCCTCACAACAGGTAAAGAAAGTTGTATTAGCCTATTCAGGCGGTCTGGATACCTCTGTCATTTTGAAATGGCTACAAGAAGAATATCGCTGCGAGGTCGTTACCTTTACCGCTGATCTGGGGCAGGGGGAAGACATCGAACCGGCCAGAGAAAAAGCAAAGCTGCTGGGTATTAAAGATATTTATATCGAGGATTTACGCGAGGAATTTGTAAAAGATTATGTTTTTCCCATGTTCCGCGCCAATGCCCTTTATGAGGGGCTGTATCTGCTGGGCACATCTATTGCGCGCCCGCTTATCGCCAAACGCCAGATTGAAATTGCCCGCGAAGTGGGCGCAGATGCGGTATCACATGGCGCGACTGGCAAGGGCAATGATCAGGTACGCTTTGAGCTAGGTTATTACGCCCTGCAGCCGGATATCAAAGTCATCGCCCCCTGGCGCGAATGGGATTTGGCCTCCAGAACAAAGCTGATCGCCTATGCAGAGGCCAATCAAATTCCTGTCCCAAAAGACAAGCGCGGTGAAGCGCCGTTCAGTGTGGATGCCAATTTGCTGCATATTTCGGCTGAGGGGAAAGTGCTGGAAGACCCGGCTCTGCCGCCTGAGGAATATGTCTTTTCGCGCACCGTCTCGCCCGAAGATGCACCAGATACAGCAGAACATATCAAAATTCAGTTTAAAAGCGGTGATCCGGTAGCCATTAATGGCAAGGCCATGTCCCCTGCAACCTTGCTGACCGAACTTAACCGTCTGGGCGGCAAGCATGGCATTGGTCGTCTGGATCTGGTAGAAAACCGCTTTGTTGGCATGAAATCCAGAGGGATTTATGAAACACCCGGCGGTACAGTGCTGCTGGCCGCCAGACGGGCAGTTGAATCCATTACCCTTGATAGAGGGGCAGCCCATCTAAAAGACGAGCTGATGCCGCGCTATGCAGAGCTTGTCTATAATGGATTCTGGTTTGCCCCTGAACGCGAAATGTTGCAAGCCGCCATTGATAATTGCCAGCATATGGTCAATGGCGAGGTCGAGCTAAAGCTCTATAAGGGTAATATCATTATTGTTGGGCGCAACTCGCCAAATTCGCTCTATTCAGAAGATTTGGTGACCTTTGAAGAAGGGGCAACAGATTATGACCATCACGACGCACATGGCTTTATTCGGCTAAATGCATTGCGCTTGCGTGTAAATGAAATGGCCCGCCGCAAGATGAAGCCATAATCTATCACCCTGTCTTTTTTATAAGAGCAAACTGTCCGGCGGAAATCGCTTTACTTACTGGCCAGATCCAGACAGGTCTTGCCAACACTGCCATCATGACCGCGCTGTTTGAACAGCACAAATTTGCCCGGTGCAAGGGCATAGCCTGTATCGCGCTTGCCTGTCGGGCAATCTGCGACAAAAGATATCTGATAGCTGGGATTGCCATTGGAATGGCGGGAAAACTCCTGATATCCAGGGCTGGTTACCCCTACTAAAAGTCCAGCGATTAAAAAAACTGGTAGCATTTTGACCATCTCCTTTTTCGATTACATATCACTATGCTATGCATTAACCATTTCAAGGAAATATCTACCCAAATTATGTGTTTATGAAGGCGCAAAAGCGGCAAAAAAAAGACCGGGTTTTATTCCTGATCCAGGAAAATTTTTTTCATATTTAGGGTCGGTTAGACGCGCGGATTGTGCTAGAAGGTAGGTTAGAAAACAGATGCCATATTACAGCCTGCAAGGATGCGGGAAAAAAGTGACTTTTTTATTCAAATCACTTTGGGCATTCTGTATGAATAGTTATACCCGAAAAAAATATATAGCTGATGTAAGGATATTGCCATGTCATTTGAACTTCCAGACCTGCCCTATGCCTATGATGCGCTTGCCCAAAATGGGATGTGCAGCGAAACCCTCGAATTTCACCATGATCTGCATCACAAAGCCTATGTGGATAATGGCAACAAGCTGATCGCCGGCACTGAGTGGGAATCAAAATCGCTCGAAGATATTATCACCGGTACATATGATGCCAAGGCGATTGCCCAAAATGGTATTTTCAACAATGCCTCTCAGCATTGGAATCATATCCAGTTCTGGGAAATGATGGGCCCGGATGGCCGGAAAATGCCGGGGGAGCTGGAAAGCGCAATTACCGCCTCTTTCGGATCGCTCGATGCCTTTAAACAGGAATTTGTTGCCGCCGGGGTTGGCCAGTTTGGCGCTGGCTGGTGCTGGCTGGTACAAAAAGCCTCTGGCGAGCTGGCGGTCACAAAAACTGAAAATGGTGTAAATCCGCTTTGTTTTGGTCAGACCGCCCTTTTGGGCTGTGATGTATGGGAACATTCCTATTATATCGATTTCAGAAATAAACGCCCTGTTTATATCGAAAACTTCCTGGATAATCTGGTAAATTGGGAAAATGTTGCGGCCAGAATGGCCAGCTAATCTGCCAAATAAAATTATCATATCAAAGGGGGGGGAAGTGCTGATGATCGCTTCCCCTTTTTCCGCCTCATAAACCTGCTGGCAAATCGCTGAACCGCGATAGTGCCCCCCGAAAAGAGAATAAGAGCCATGATCCCGTTAAAAGACCCCAGCTTGCTAAAAACAGATGCCTTTATCAATGGCGAATTTGTTGCTACCAAAGGTGATAAACGTTTTGCTGTGACCAACCCTGCCAATGGCGAGGTGGTCGCCCATGTCGCAGATTTTGGCGCAGAGGGCATACAAACAGCGATTGAAGCCGCAGAGGCTGCGCGCCATGCATGGGCAGCACGTACCGCCAAGGAAAGAGCCGGTATTTTGCGCCGCTGGTACGAGCTATCGATTGAAAATGCCGATGATCTGGCAGCTATCCTGACCGCAGAGATGGGCAAGCCTCTGGCCGAGGCCAAGGGCGAAATCCTGTATGGCTCAAGCTTTATTGAATGGTTTGCCGAAGAAGCCAAACGTATTTCAGGGGATGTGCTGGAAAGCCCTTTCCCGGATAAAAAATTCCTGGTTCTGAAACAGCCTGTTGGCGTGTTTGGTGCTATCACCCCTTGGAATTTTCCCAATGCCATGATCACGCGCAAAGTCTCGCCTGGCCTGGCTGCAGGGTGCAGCTGTGTCTTAAAACCGGCCGAACAAACCCCGCTTTCTGCGCTGGCTCTGGCAGAACTGGCCCGCCGCGCAGGCTTTCCGGCAGGCGTTATGAATATTGTTACCGGTATGGATGCCCCGGCCATGGGTGAGGCACTGTGCGCCGATGAAAGGGTGCGTAAAATCACCTTTACCGGCTCAACCGAAGTGGGGCGTATTCTGATGCGCCAATCTGCAGATACCATTAAAAAAGTCAGCCTGGAGTTGGGCGGCAATGCCCCGCTGATTGTCTTTGATGATGCGGATCTGGAAGAAGCAGTCGAAGGGGCTATCGCTTCAAAATACAGAAATGCCGGCCAGACTTGTGTCTGTGCGAACCGTATTTTTGTTCAGGCAGGTATTTATGATGATTTTGCCGCTGCCCTGTCACAAAAAGTTGCGGCGATGAAGGTAGGGGACGGGTTCGAAGAAGGCGTATCGCAAGGCCCTATCATTGATCAGCAGGGCTTTGATAAAATTGAGCGTCATGTTGCCGATGCGCTGGCCAAAGGAGCATCTGTTTCGGTTGGCGGTGCACCGCATGACAGGGGCGGTACATTTTATCAGCCTACGGTGCTGACAGGGGCAAATCGTGATATGCAAATCTTTTCAGAAGAAACCTTTGGCCCGGTGGCTGCCCTGTTTAAATTTGACAGCGAGGAAGAGGTTATCGCCGCTGCCAATGATACGATTTTCGGGCTGGCGGCCTATTATTTCACCAAGGATGTGGGGCGGATTTTCCGCGTTGGTGAAGCACTGGAATATGGGATGGCGGTCGCCAATACAGGGGCTTATTCCTCGGAAGTGGGGCCATTTGGCGGGGTAAAGGCATCCGGGCTGGGCCGTGAAGGCTCTAAATACGGGATTGATGAATTTCTGGAGATTAAACTGCTGGTGGTTGGCGGGGTATAAACCCTGCCTGTTTTTAAAAAATAATCGATAAAAAAGAGAGGCTTTTGCCTCTCTTTTTTTGCTTCATTCTATCTCTAGATTTACCGCTTTAACAGGCGGATAAGGCTGGAGGTGTCATTCCGGCCAAAGCCCTGATGCGAGAGGGCGGCATAGAATTGTGCGACCAGAGCGGTAACCGGCAATTCCGAGCCATTCTGCGCGGCTTCTGCCATACAAATACGTAGGTCCTTGCGCATCCAGTCCACGGCAAAGCCGAAATCAAACTCATCACGTACCATGGTTGTGCCGCGATTTTCCATCTGCCAGGATTGCGCTGCCCCGCCAGAGACCACACCCAGCACTTTATCCATATCCAGACCTGCTTTCTGGCCAAAGGCCAGCGCTTCGGACAGGCCTTGCACCAGCCCGGCAATACAAATCTGGTTGACCATCTTGGTCAACTGGCCAGCGCCGGCATCGCCCATATGGGTAACCTTTGCCCCATAACAGGACATAAGCGGTTCTGCCCGGCCAAATGCATCGCCATCACCGCCACACATCACGGTTAATTTACCATTTTCTGCCCCGGCCTGGCCGCCGGAAACAGGGGCATCGATAAAGTTCAGCCCCTTATCGCGGGCTGCCTGATATAATTCGCGTGCCACATCGGCAGATGCGGTGGTGTTATCAATAAAGACAGCATTATCGGCCATGGTAGAAAAGGCGCCATCTGTCCCTGTTGTTACCGCCCTGATATCAGCATCATCACCTACACAGGCAAAAACAAATTCTGCGCCCTTTGCCGCTTCTGCCGGGGTGGCCGCATGGCTGCCGCCATGCTGGGCTGTCCATTTTTTTGCTTTTTCGGCTGTCCGGTTATAGACAACCACCTCATGCCCGGCGGCCGCCAAATGTCCGGCCATTGGATAGCCCATTACGCCCAGCCCTAAAAATGCTGCTTTTGCCACACTTACTCTCCATAAAATGTCAAAGAAGTTAATTTTTATAAAAAACCGTAGACAGAATAGGTCGGGATGCTGTTATAAGTCCAGTGTTTTGCATCTGCCGTTGCGTTGAATCCAATCGCCGCAAAGAGTTTGCCAGAACAGTTTCAGGGGGCGCTGATTTTTTGCTGTTCGTTATAGCTGGCCATGTTATGCTATGTGCGATTTTGTATTTTATGTTTGGGCAACTAGGTAAAACCCCCTTGGAAAAAAGGGGCAGGAGAGAAAAAAGATGTCTGTTCTTACCGGTGATGATCATGTCCAGATTCTGATTTCCGAGACAGAGATAACCGCCCGGGTAAACCAGCTTGCCAAACAGATAACCAAAAGCTATTCCGACACTGAACAGCTGGTGGTGGTTGGGCTGTTGCGCGGCTCTTTTGTCTTTATCGCTGATCTGGTGCGCCGCTTGAACTTGCCGGTAGAGGTGGATTTCATGACCGTATCCAGCTATGGCGACAGCACCGAATCCTCGCGACAGGTAACCATTTTAAAAGATCTGGAAACCAATATTCGTAACCGCGATGTGCTGGTAGTAGAAGATATCATTGATACCGGCCATACCTTGTCGCAAGTCCTGAAGATTATGCAGACCAGAGGGCCGTCCAGCCTGTCTGTCTGTACCTTGCTTAACAAACCATCCCGCCGCGAGGTAGAGGTGGATATTCGTTGGACCGGCTTTGATATTCCAGATGAATTTGTAATTGGCTATGGCATTGATTATGCCCAGCAAGGGCGCAATCTGCCGCATATTGGCTTTGTACAGAAAACAGGCTAATTCCCTTTTTTCAAGCCAGCATCGCCTCTTCAAAAGGATAGCGCGACAGGATTTCTGCCCCTTTTTCTGTGATAACAATTTGCTCTTCCAGCTTGACCCCTTCCCTGCCTCCTTCTGCCCCGACATAGGCTTCGACACATAAGGTCATGCCCACTTCCAATGTCCCGTCATATCCATGTTTTTCGACATCTTCCGGATAGCGAATACAGGGATATTCATCACAAAGACCGATGCCATGAGCCAGCACCCCATAGCGTAAGGGACGGTAAGCCTCTGGCAGGCGGTGGGCCTTTTCAGTTGCCTCGTCAAAGCGCATACCAGGCTGCAGCATCTCGATATTGGTCATTATATGTTCATAGGCAATTTGATACAGGGTTTTCTGGGTATCGGTTGGCGGTACATCACCCACTATCCATGAGCGCGAGATATCACAACAATAGCCATAGGTAGAGACCAGATCTGTATCAAAGGCCAGCATATCCCCGGCCGCCATAATGCGCGGGCCGCATTCCTGAAACCACGGGTTGGTACGCGGCCCTGATGACAGGATACGGGTTTCAATCCATTCCCCGCCCCGCCGGATGCTGCCTGCATGCAAGGTTGCCCACACATCATTTTCGGTCACGCCTGGCTGAACAGCCGCGCGCATTTCACCCACGGCTTGCTCGCAAGCATGGATGGCACAGCGCATGGCATTAAGCTCATTTTCATTTTTTATCGAGCGGGCAAGTTCGGTTAATAGCTGACCATCTAATATATCCACTCCTTTTGCTGATAGGGCGGCATAGCCGGCATTTTCAATTTTATCGACCGCTAGACGCTTGTTCCGGCCGCCATATTTTTTCATCAGTTCCAGAATCTGCTCTGTAAAGGCAGCGGCGTGTTCATCTGTCCGGTTGCCAGTTTCAAAATAGAAAAAAGAAGCCCCGCCACGCACTTCCCCTACCAAAGGCAGATGGGCAGATAAATGTGCACAGGAATGAAAATCAAACAGGACAACCTTTCCAGAAGGCGGCACAAAACAGGCGCGTGCGGCATTATGGGCGATCCAGAGCTGCATATTCGTGCTATCGGTGGCATAGCGGATATTCAGCGGGTCAAATAATAACAGGCCGGCACAGTCATAGGCGATTATCTGTTCTTGTAAGCGCGCCAAACGATATTCGCGAAGGCTGGGCAGGTCAGGCGGGGTCAGCCCGGCTTCCTGCCATTCTGAAAAAGCAAGGCCAGTAGGGCCAATTTCCACCCGGTCATTATCTGCCGGTGTGCCATCGCCTTGCAAATGCGCCCGCCGCGAGGGGTCAATTTTGCGGTTAGAGCCAACAACAAAAGAATTCATGGCAATACTCTCCTGCGCTCGTTTATTTTTATCTGCCGGATTTAACTGTCATGGCGTGCCAGACAGCTCCCCCCCTTTGCGTTTAACTTTTCTTTAGCGTGACAAATTTTTTGCCCCCTGCAAGTCCCAAAATCGACAGGCTTTTGAAAAAATGTCGGGAAAGGAGCAATTCAGGCCTGAGCGGCGCGCGTCTGGTTTAGCCGAGTGGTGATGCGGATGCCGCTTTCCAGCGATTTATGTACCGGGCATTTATCGGCTATTTGCAAAAGCCTGTCATGCATATCCTCATCCAGCGGGCCTGTAAGGGTGATGGTGCGGTCAATAAAATCCAGCTTTCCAGCTTGCTGATTATCTTGCAGATAGTCTTTTTTATGGTGCAATTGCACATCCACATCCTCGAGCGGCCAGCCTTTCTGGCGGGCATAAAGCCGAAGCGTCATGGCGGTACACGCCCCCAGCCCTGCCAGCAGAAAATCATAGGGCGGCGGGCCTGTATCCAATCCGCCCGGTACGCTTTCCGGCTCATCGGCGCGCATCAGATAGCTGCCTGCAACAATATCATGGGCAAAATCGCCATCCGGGCTGGCACTTACCTGTACCTCGCCCTCTCTGGCCTTCCTTAATTTTCCTAACTCGGGCAGGCATCTTTGCGCCCAACTGGCAATCACGCTGGCAGCAAAAACACCATCTTGCTGGCGGGTCAAAAGATGATCTGCCTTATCCAGCGAGACAAAAGATTTGGGATGTTTGGCATGGGCGAAAATTTCTGCTGCATTATCAATGCCGACAATGCTGTCTATCGGGCTATGCAGTACCAGCAGATCGCAGCGCAAGCCGCTAATATGTTCTGCAGTCATACGGGACTTCAGATCGCGTACCATTTCCGCCCCGATGGTAAAGGGACGCCCGCCAATATCTACCTCTGCCTGGCCGTCCCTTTCTATCTGCGCGGTTGCCTGTTCGAATAAATGCAGGACATGACCGGCAAAAGAAGGCGCACCAATAGTAGCCACCGCTCGCACACTGGCGATTTCCGGGGCGGCTACCAATACCGCTGCCCCGCCCAGCGAATGACCTATTAGCAATTGCGGGGCAAGGGAATGAGTGCCAAATTTGCGGCCTTCCATAAAGCTGGCAGCAGATTTTAAATCATCCAGATTGGTAGCAAAGCTGGTCTGGGAAAAAGCCCCTTGCGACTGGCCAAGTCCGGTAAAATCAAAGCGCAATACCGCTACCCCGGCCGCTGCCAGCCCAGCCGCTATACGGCTGGCGGCCAATGTTTCTTTCGAACAGGTAAAACAATGGGCAAAAATCGCTGCCCCGCGATAGCCGCCTTTGGGCAAATGTAATTTACCGGCCAGTACCTGACCCTCGCGGCCGGGAAATTCTACACCCTGAAGTGCGGTCATTTCTTTTTCGCCCCTATCCTAAAATTTTATCCTGAGGGTTTACCCTAAAGTTTACCTGAGGGGTTTTCTCTCAAGGTTTTTATTTCAGAGGCTATCTATCCTTGTCCGTTTGGCCTTGTCCTTTTGCTCCTTTTACATAACAACAAGGCAACGCCCCTGCTCCTCTCCTTTCAATATGGCTTTACTGATTGGTTCAACCGACTCCAGGTTGATTTCTGTCACAATTCTTTCCAGTTTTTCCATTGGAAATTGATCCGCCAGCCGCTGCCAGGCGGCAACCCTGCGTTCATAGGACTGAAAGACAGAATCAATCCCCAGCAAATTGATACCCCTTAGCAAGAAGGGCAATATATTTGCAGGCAAATCAATGCCGCCCGCATTTCCGATAGCCGCAACCGAGCCGCCATAACAAATCTGTCCCAGGATACGTGCCAGCATCGCCCCGCCAACATTATCGATACAGGCTGTCCAGCGCTCACTCTCCATCGGTTTGGAAGAGGCATCTGCCAGCTCGGCACGGGCAATCAGGCTATTTGCGCCCAGTTCGCGTAAAAAATCGCTTGCGCTTTCTATCCGGCCAGTCACCGCTGCCACGCTATAACCAAGCGCAGAAAGCAAGGCAACAGATACCGATCCCACCCCGCCTGCTGCCCCGGTTACCAGAATATTGTGACCGCTTTGGCTATCTGGTGCCAGCCCATGGGCTTCCAGGCTCATCAGCGCAAACATGGCTGTAATGCCGGGCGTGCCCAGGATCATCGCCTGACGAGTTGTCATGCCTTTTGGCATCGCCACCAGATGATCTGCTTTGATACGTGCCAGCTCTGCATAGCCGCCATGGCTGACCTCGCCTACACGCCAGCCTGTGGCAATTACCTTGTCGCCCGGCTGATAACGGTCATCGCGGCTTTCGATTACTTCGCCTGCAAATTCTACCCCTGGAATACGCGGAAAATCGCGGATAAGCCTGCCTAATCCATTGATACATAGCCCGTCCTTGTAATTCACACCGGCATATTCCACGCGCACCAGAACCTCACCTTGCGTGTCCAGAAAATCTTCTTCTATCTCGCTTATTCGGGAAATGGTTTTTCCTGTATCATCCTGTTCCAATATCAGTGCTTTAAACATAACAGCTCTCTCCCGACTTTCCGTTTGTTCAGAAATATGGCAATCTACATCCATCAAAATTGTTCAAAAAAGCATCTCATAATCACAGTCAGGAGCAAAGATGTTTAGTGAATTGCCGCCAAAAGACGTGTATCGCGCCCTCTCGGAGAAAGAAAACAGCGTTCTTATTGATTGCCGCACCCGTTCAGAATGGGTCTATGTTGGCATTCCGGATATCAGCCAAACAGCGGGCGAGCTGGCCTTGATTGAATGGGTGGATATTACCGGCCAGCCAAACCCCGATTTTCTGGCACAATGCCGTGAAAAAATCAGTGCCGACAGCTCTGTCTTTGTGATTTGCCGTTCCGGGGCGCGTTCTGCGGCGGCCTGTATGGCGCTGATCGAAAATGGCTATGCACAGGTCTGTAATGTCGCAGAAGGATTTGAAGGCGATCTGGATAGTGACAATCATCGCAGCCAGAAAAATGGATGGAAATTTCATCAATTGCCCTGGCAACAGCGTTAAAGCAGGGGCAACAGCCTTAAGGTGACGCTGATCCGGTTAAAACGGGTAAAAAAAATAAAAAAATATTACTTGGGAATTCTTTAATTGAGACAGAATGTGACTCATGTCCTCTAGCAAGAAAAACCCCGCCTCTCCGGCCTCTGCCAGCAAGGGGCAAAAAAATGAATTTTATCGCCAGCATATTCAGCCTGTCTTGCAGGATGAACGCGATAGCTGTTTTCATCATTGCGGCGGCTTTTCGGTTGCCGGGCTGACAAAGGCCATGCATGAGCTGCGCGGCTGTCTGGTTGATTTTCCGGCAAAATTTCAATTTAACCTGAACGCCGTTTTTATCGAGTTCTATCAGAATATTGAGGCATATGGCCTGAAATTGCCTGATGGGAATAGCGAGGACGCTTTTGGCTGCATCACACTATCTGGCAGGCTATCCGGCGATGATAGCACAGAAAACTATCTGCGTTTGCAAGCAATAAATATCACCTGCCGATCGGATGAAATCACGCTTCGAGACCGGCTTTCAACTCTTTCCTCTCTGGACAGAAAAGAGCTGGCCGCCCGTTATCGTGCCCAGCTGGCCAGCCTTGCCCC
>CBFIAD010000037.1:3819-19118 GCA_965660495.1 Puniceispirillaceae bacterium (SeqCode) | reverse complement strand
GGATTTATTCAGGGTATAGACATGATACCGGCTTATCCCTTCTGCGCTCAGGCGCAACCATAAATCCAGCAAAACCGACAGGGCATGAGCCTCGGCAAGTTCGCTATTGGCGGTTTTATCCAGCTCCTTTTTCAGGGCGGGCGGGATATATACGCCGCATTGCTGCGCAAAATTTTGCATTTTCTGCGCATCCTGAAAAGCCAGAATTCCTGGAATTAGACGGTCTGCAAAGCCGTATTTATCCAGCCTGTCACGCAATTTCAGAAAATGATCGGCATCAAAAAAGAATTGGGTGATGGCCTCGGATGCCCCGGCATCAAATTTGGCCAGCAACCAGTCAAAATCTGCATCTGCGTCTTTGGCATCTTTATGAATATCGGGATAGGCGGCGGTGCGTATCACATCAAAGCCCATCTCTTTGACAGCAGATATAAACTCAACGCTATTGGCAAAGGCCTGTGCTTCGGTTTTCGGGGCATTAGCAATCTCATCCCCGCGCAAGGCCAAAATCTGGCGAATACCAATATCCTTAAACTGCTCCAGGCTGGCGATAACATCTGCCCGGCTCTGGGCTGAATAGGTGATATGGGCCATTACCTGTGTCTGATATCTGTTCTGGATGGCTTTGGCAGTTGCGGCTGTGCCATTGCGCGAGCTGCCCCCTGCCCCATAGGTAACCGAAATAAATTCAGGGTTATAGCCAGCCAGCCCTTCCAGTTCGTTCAGCAGGGTCTTTTGCCCAGCAGCAGTTTTGGCCGGAAACACTTCAAAAGACAGCTTTGCCTGTCTGCCCGCCTTTACCGGCAATGAAGATGCGCCCATTTCACCCACATCATTCAGCGGGTAAATTCCATTTATCGAGGCACCATTTGGCTTTGGCTGGGCAGGCATCTTGCTCTCCTTTAAAATAATTCTTTTAAGATAATAGGAAAAGCTGTAACATGAAGCTAATTCATAATTCACATATAGTTTATGAGAAATATTAATGAATATCGAACTTAAACATCTGCGAACCATTCTGGCTATCCATGAGGCGGGTTCGTTGCAAAAGGCCACCGAAAAGCTGAATATGACGCAATCTGCTCTCTCGCATCAATTGCGCCATATCAAAGAGCAGATTGGCGTTGAGATTTTTGTTCCCGAGACCCGCCCATTAAAATTGTCTCCCGAAGGGCTGGAGCTGGTAGAAGCCGCCAGACGGATTCTGCCAGAAATGGAAAAGTTAAAATCCCGATTTATTGATTTACGCTCCGGCCAGACAGGCCGACTTTTTATCGCCATTGAATGTCATGCCTGTTTTGAATGGCTGTTTCCGGTATTAAATCAGTTTCGCGATCATCACAGCAATGTCGATGTGGATATCAAGCCTGGCCTGGCTTTCAAGGCAATCGAAGCCTTGCAGGCAGAAGAGGTGGATTTGGTGATATCCGCAGACCCGGAAAATCTAGCAGATGTAGATTTCCACGAATTATTTACCTATGAGCCGACTTTTGTTGCGGCAAAAAACCATCCCTTATCCGCCCGCCCCTATATCGAGGCTGCCGATTTTGCTGATCAGAATGTCATTACCTATCCTGTACCAAAAGAACGGCTAGACCTATTCAGCCAGATATTATTGCCATCCGGCATAGAGCCCCTATCGGTGCGCCAGGTAGAGCTGACTTCTGTTATTCTGCTGCTTGTCGGGGCAAATAAGGGGGTGAGCGTTCTGCCAGACTGGGTATTGCACAGCTCGCGCGAGACAGAAAATCTGACACAAAAAAAATTGACCAAAAATGGTGTGAAACGAAAGCTCTATGCGGCGGTGCGGCGGCGCGATAGCGAGAAGCTCTATATAGAGACCTTTTTATCTCTATCGAAAAATATCCTCTCGCACCTTACTGCGTAAGCAGGAATATTTGCTGGCTAGCGGCCCAGATTGCCGTGTTTTTTCATAATCGGGATGGTTAACAGGGCAAAGCCCATAGAAATACCGGTCAGGCCAAAGGCCTTGAAGGTCACCCAGCCATCATCCGATAGATTGCGCCAGGCAATTTCATTCGCCATGGCCGAGACCACAAACATTACCACCCAAATCCAGGTCACCTGTCGCCAACCGATATCCGAAAGCTGTAGCTGGCCGGACAGCATCGCCTTTAGCGGGTTACGGCCGATAAGCTGGCCGCCTGCCAACACCGCAGCTATCAGCAAACTGATCACCGTCGGCTTGATCTTGATAAAAACAGGGTCATTGAAAAAGATGGTCAAGCCGCCAAAAAAGGCGACAGCAACCCCGCCAAATAGCGCCATCATCGGTATGGTGCGATCCCATATCCAGGATAGGGAAAGCGCGATAATTGTTGCCACAACCAGCACCCCTGTTCCCCACATAATACCGGCAAAATAATTGGTGATGAAAAACAGTATTAACGGGCCATATTCCAGTATGGGACGGTTTTTTTTCTGCTCGGGCATCGGGGAAGTTTCAGTCGACATGATACAGCTGTTAAGCAACCTTTCTATGAGAAGAAACGCCCTGCTGGGCAAGACAAATTTTGGCTGTTTCGGCAATCAGGGATGCTTGGGCGGTATCCTGGCGTGCCTGCTCGCCAAGGGTGCGCCGCCAATAGCGCGCCCCTTTCAGGCCGGTAAACAGACCCAGCATATGCCGGGTAATGCTATGCAGGCGCACCCCATTTTGCGCGGCTGTTTTGGCATAACAGCTCATCTCTTCGGCTATTTGCTGTAAATCAGCCAGTTCATGGCCAAAAATCTCGGCCGACATCGCCGCCAGTTCACGCGGGGTTTTATAAGCCGCCCGGCCAACCATCACCCCGCAAAATGCGCCTTGCTCGCTGGCAGCACGAATATCCTCTGCTGTTTCCAGCCCGCCATTTAAAATGATATCCAGCTCTGGATAATCTGCGGCCAGCCTGGCAGCGCGGCCATAATTCAGGGGCGGGATTTCTCTGTTTTCCTTGGGGCTAAGGCCATTTAACCAGGCCTTTCTGGCGTGCAGATATATTATTTTCACCCCTGCTTTTATCTGGGCTTCGACAAAATGATTCAGCCCTGCTACCTCATCCATATCATCAATGCCAATACGGCATTTCACCGTAACCGGCCGGTCGGTCTGCGCCTGCATGGCGGCCACACATTTTGCGACCAGTTCCGGTTCGGCCATCAGACTAGCCCCGAAACAGCCCGCTTTTACCCGCGGTGAGGGACAGCCCACATTCAGATTAATTTCTTCAAAGCGAAAATCGCGTACCGCCCGCACCGCTGCTGCCAGCCTGTCCGGTTCCGATCCGCCAAGCTGTAGTGCCAAAGGATGCTCTGTGCGGTCATGCGCACAGAACCGTTCTGCCCCGGCATGTAAAATTGCTTCGGCTGTAACCATTTCGGTGAATAACAGGGCATTGGGGGATAAGAGACGGTGAAAATAGCGGCAATGACGGTCTGTCCAATCCATCATCGGCGCGACGCAGAGGCGTCTGTCTATCGCATCATTTTTAAAAGATGGCGGCTTGAACATATTTTAACTGCCTTTGTCCCGGCCAGAAAATTGCACAAAAAATCACATCGCGCACCATATCAGCATGGCTGAAATTCTGCAACCAAAAGGGCTTCAGGCTTGGCAAGTCCGTGCTCACACAGTAGGGTGACGGGAAAAAATGCACCGCTATGGGCAAAAATCAGAAAATCAAAGAGGCTGACGTGCAAACAAAAAAACTGGGATGGTCTTCTCTGGAAGTCAGTAAGCTATGTTTGGGGACAATGACATGGGGGGAACAAACCACATCAGAAGAAGGCTGGCGGCAACTAGATACTGCCCTTGCCCATGGCATCAATATTATTGATACAGCAGAGATGTATCCCACTAACCCGATGCGCGCAGAAACCTCGGGCGATACAGAGCGGGTTATCGGTAACTGGCCTGGCATTAAAAAACGCCGCGATGAGATGGTTATCGCGACCAAAATTACTGGCGAAGGCCATAGCTATGTGCGCGATGGGGCGCCTATTTCCTCTGCCACTATTCGTCTGGCAGTTGAAAATTCGCTACGTTCCATGAACACAGATTATATTGATATTTATCAGCTACACTGGCCCAATCGCGGCTCTTATATGTTTCGTAAAAACTGGCAATATGACCCCAGCGGACAAGATAGCACAGCCTTTCTAGACCATGTTGAGGATGTACTGGAAGAAATGGGTAAGCTGGTAACAGCCGGAAAAATCCGCTATTTTGGCCTGTCCAACGAAAGCGCCTGGGGCAGTTCGGTCTGGCTGCAAACAGCAAAGGCCAAAAATTTGCCGCGCGTCCTGACCATTCAGAATGAATATAGCCTGCTGTGCCGATTATTTGATCTGGATTTGGCAGAGCTTTGTCACCATGAACAGGTGGATTTGCTGGCCTTTTCCCCTCTGGCAGCCGGCTTGCTGACAGGCAAATATCAAAATGATGCTACCCCGGATGGATCGCGCATTCATGCAACCCCCGGCCTTGGCGGGCGCACAACTGCCCGGGTCTGGCCAGCTATTGATGCCTATCTGGCCATCGCCCGAAAATACGGGCTGGACCCTGTGCATATGTCTTTAGCCTGGGCGATGATGCGCCCTTTTACGGGATCGGTTATTTTCGGGGCAACCAGACAGGATCAGCTAGAGCATATCATCAAAGGGGTCGATCTGCGCCTGAGCGAGGAAGTGATGGCAGAAATAGATACCGCGCATAAAGCCCATCCCATGCCTTACTAGGCATTTAAAGAAGGCTGGCGGCCTATTTGGTCTTCCTATCGCCCCTAATCAGCGACAGGCGGCGCGGGGATACGGCATTGGCATGGGCATCAAAGCCTTCATACCGGGCAAAAATCTCGGTTTTAGGTGCCATTTCCGCAAAGCCGGTTGCATCCACCCGGCCGATAGAGGCGGTACGCATAAAATCATGTACACCAAGCGGGGCATGGGCATGAGCTGCCCCGGAAGTGGGCAGTACGCAATTTGGCCCCATCATATAATTCGCCAGCGATCCAGCTGCATATTCGCCCAGCAATATTTCCGATGCGGTTTGGATAAAGGGCAGATGCCTGTCCGCCTCGCGCGAGAGTATCTGGCAATGTTCAGGCGCATATTCATTAATAAAATCATAGGCTTGCTGTTCATTTTCTGCCAGCACCACACCGCCATTCATACCAGACAGCACTGCCAGCGCATAAGCCTGGCGTTCCGCTGACATATCAGCCAGAAATTCTGGCAAGGCGTCTATTACCCCTTTGGCCAGCACTTCTGAGCAGGTGACCAGAAAGCCAGAGGAATCTGCCCCATGCTCACATTCTATCAGGATATCCAATGCCGCTAATCTGGCATCCACACTATCATCAGCAAAGATGATAACCTCGCTGGGCCCGGCTGGCAGGCGCGATCCGATATCTCCGACCAAAAGCCTTTTTGCGGCGACAAAATAGGGGCTGCCCGGCCCTTCTATCTTGCGGCATTTAGGGATGGATTCTGTCCCAAAGGCAGCTGCGGCTACCGCTTGTGCCCCGCCTGCCTTGGCAATTTTTTCGACCCCTGCAAGACGTGCGGCAACCAGCGTGGCAGGGTCAATATCCCCATCCGGGCCAGGCGGGGTTAAAATCACCGGCTCTGGCACACCTGCCACCACCGCAGGGATAGCCGTCATCAGGGTAACAGAGGGGAAACTGCCCTTGCCCCTTGGAGAATACAGCGCAACCTTATCAATGGGAAAGGCACGTTCGCCCACTTCTATGCCCGGGCGAATTTCCATCCGCCATTCTGCGGGCGGCTTTTGTTTTTCATGAAAGCGGCGGATATTATCTGCTGCATATTCCAGCGCATTGATCAGCTCAGGATCGAGCTTGTCAAAGGCCGCGTCAATCTCGCCCTTGCTGGCCAAAAGGGATTTGCCTGTTAAATCAGCTTTATCAAATTGTCTGGCATAATCTATCAGTGCTGCATCGCCCCGTTGTTTAACCTGTTCGATGACCGGGGCAACGGCCGCCATGAAAGGGGCAAGATCATCTTCGGTGCGGCGCTGCAACGCGGCAATTTGAGCAGGGCTATAGCTGGCAAGTTTGTGAAGGGCGATAGATTTTGTCATCAAATTACAAGTTTTTTTAGTGTGTTGGTAAAGGCATCTGAAGCTGTTTTTGGCTGCATCATAGCTGGCCGCACCATAGCATATAAGACCAAGCTGAACATCTTTTTGTTTATCTACCTGCCAGGCCAGACTTACAGGGCAAAAATATTTCGCCCTTCTCTATCCTGAACAGATATAATCCAGCAATCAGGATCATATTCAACCTCGCGGCTCAGCCTGTCTTGTATATCTGCATGGCTGACCCAGCCCTCGCCTGTGATACAGACCCATTCATATTCATTCTCATAATTCATCTGGCGTGCCAGCAAGCGCATTTCAGACGGGCTTTTTTCCACCTCCAGAAAAATGGTGCCTGCCCGTTCATCGCCTTTACGCAGAATAGCGGCAAAGATACCGCAACTGGCCGCCTGGCGTAAGGCGGCGCTGACAATCACATCTGTGGTTAATCGCGCCATTTATGACTGCCCGCCCATTCTAGCCCTTTTAAAAATCGGTGCATCTGCCATTATTTTCCCAATCCCCGAAACGGGTGGGCTCTGGCCCTTTTGGCCCGCCACGCTCTATCGGATCATCTTCTTTTTGGATGTCTTCTGGCAAGACAGTATCTTTCCCGCCCTCTATTTCAGGCGATTTGGGTCTATGTGCGGCTGGTTTTTTATCTGCCATTTTTCCATTTCCTGTATCATCAGGCCTGCGATAAATGAACCGTTTTGATCGGCGGTCGACCTAATATGACATAAAATCAAACTGGCTAGAAGCAATCCCCTGTTAATAATTTAACGAAAAGCGCATTACCAGCCGGTTTGGGATAGACAAAAAATCATAGCTCTGCTCTATTGCCCCTCATGGAAAATCAAAACCGGCCGAAATTATCGCTGAAGGTGTTACCTAAAAAAGCAGCGTCCAAAAAGCGACCAAAACATCGCCCAAAAAAAGCTTCAAACCGACAGAAAAAACACAGCTCCAATATCCCATCCGCTTCGCCCGATAGCCGGCTTATTGCCTTTAATATTCTGGATGCCATCCTAAAACGCCAGCAAATGCTGGAAGCTGCCTTTGCCAGCAGCGAGGGGTTTAAGACATTAGACGGGCGCGATAAAGGTCTGGTCAGGCTGATTGTAGCAAGCTGTCTGCGCCGGCATGGCCAACTATCCACCCTGTTAAAGCCAATGATTTCCGAGCAAACAGCCGCCCCTGTTCAACTGGTATTGAAAATGGGCATTGCCCAATTGCTGTTTTTAGACCTCAGCCAGCATGCCGCCACCGATACAGCTGTTGAGCTGGTTAAAAAAATCGGTTTTGAGCGCCAGTCAGGCCTTGTTAATGCCGTCTTGCGCCGGGTTATCCGCGAAAAAGATATGTTGCTGAGCAAAACAGACTGCTGCGATAATCTGCCCCCGGAAATAAAACAGCGATGGCAACAAAATTGGGGCGCAGAAAAAGCCGCCAAATTCGCGGCCTTAATGGCACAAACACCGCCTCTGGATATCACCGCTACAGGCGATATTGAGGGGCTGGCCAAGAAGCTGGATGGCGCAGCTCTGGGTGATACGACCATCCGGTGCCGCTTTGACGGGGACATCCGAAATATGCCGGAATATGAAAGCGGCATCTGGTGGGTTCAAGATGCAGCGGCCGCCCTGCCGGTTCAGCTGATGGGCGATGTTTCCGGCAAAAAAATCTGGGATTTATGTGCCGCCCCGGGTGGCAAGACCGCCCAGCTGATCGCTAAGGGCGCAAATGTGACTGCGGTCGATAAAGAAGCGGTGCGGATGGACAGACTACGCAGCAATCTTCGCCGCTTAAATATGTCGGCAAAATTGAAAGTGGCAGATATTCTGGACAACAGCTTTGCGCTAACAGCCAAAGCCGGAGATATGGATATGATTTTGCTGGATGCCCCCTGTTCGGCAACTGGCACTATTCGCAGACGTCCCGATATTTTAGTGCGCGATGAACGTCCGGATCTGGCCAGCCTGCAAGATATTCAAATCCAGATGCTGAAAAAAAGCCTGAGCTGGGTCAAACCGGATGGACAGGTTTTCTATGCTACCTGCTCGCTTGAACCAGAAGAGGGCGAGGAAGTAATACGCACAATCCTGCATTTTAATCTGGCAAAACTTATCCCCTTTACCCCGGATGAATTAGGGATATTTGCCAGCAGTTTAGCTGCTGAGGGATGGGCGCGTATCCTGCCGGATTGTCTGACAGAATCCGGGCTGGATAGCGCTGCAGCAGCGCTGGGTAATGACGGATTTTTCATTGCCAGATTAGCCCCGCTTACGGCATAAATAATTATCGAATATTTTATACTCGCCACAGGCTTAACAGGAAGCTTCTTTGATGGATGCGAAGGCAAAGAAAACGGAGCAATCTGACAAAGGCACACTTTCTTCTTCCGATATCTGGAAAATCAGCCAGATGGAAACCCTTTATCGGCAATCGCGTCTATTTAGCTGGCAATTGCGTGCCACACCGCCCCAATTACCCTTGCCTGTTATTCCTGATTTATGGCGCGGCGAGGCTAAAATTGGCGCGGCCATCATGCAGAATATGACCCCTTTTGCCGCTGATTCAGAACAATTTGCCAGATTTAACTGGATACGTGACTTGCGCGATTATGGCGGGGCAGATGCGCGTATAACAGCTCGTAATATGATAGATAGATGGATGCAAGGCCACCGCCACTGGTCAGCGATGGCCTGGCGTCCCGATATTATGGGCGCGCGGCTGGCTAATTTAATTTTCACCTTTGGCTGGTTTGGCGAATCTGCAGATGCGGCCTTTCAGCAACGCATTGCTGGCATGATAGCCCTGCAGCAACGCTGTCTGGCACTGGATTGGCAACGCCTTTATGCCCCGCTTGACCAGTTAACAGCTCTAAAAGGTCTTATCCTTAGCCAATTGGTACAGATGCCTGCCAGCCAGGATATCCGCCGCAAGCGCGAGGTAACTGCCCTGTTTGATTTGCTAATTTCTAAGGTCAAAGGCCAGCTTAATCCCGATGGCGGCCATCGTTCGCGCCAGGCTGAAATCCATCTTGATTTGCTAAAATTACTGATTGAATGTCGCAGTGTTACCAGCCCACTTGGCATCACCGATTTGCCTGTCATGGATGATATGATTGAAAAAATGGCTGCCATAACAAAATTATGGCGCGATGGCTCTGGGCGCTTTGCCCATTTTCATTTTGCCGGCGCGTCTTCTTCCGAACAAATCGAGCAAGCCTTAAGCCGTTGCAATGCCAAGGGGCGCATTGCACAGCACGCCCCGGATACCGGCTTTGCACGGCTATCTGCGGCGCGAAATACGTTGATTGTCGATACCGGCCAGACAAGCGATACGCCGGCTTTCAAAGGGCGATATAAAGATAGCCTTCATAGCGCTGCCAGCCGGCTTGCCTTTGAATTTTGTGTCGGCACAGCCCCTTTTATTGTAAATACAGGTCAGGCGACTTCCGATCCACGCTTGCGCCGTGCCTTTAGTCAAACCGCTGCCCATAGCGCATTGACACTGGATGGGCTGGATAACCAGCAACCCGATACCCGCACGGTGCATTTCGACATTGGCCCTGCTGATGGCGGTGTTTTGATGCAAGCCAGCCATGATGGCTATGTTAAAAGTCACGGCATTTTGCATAGCCGGCAATTATTTTTATCGCGCGATGGCAATAATCTGCGCGGCAGTGACCAGCTGGATTATTCAGCTGCACCGGGGCAAATTCCGGTGGAAGTGATTATTCGCTTTCACTTGCACCCCCTTGTCAGTGCCGCACGGGTGAAGTCCAGACAGATATTGCTGAAAATACATGGCCAGAAAAATGGCTGGCTGTTTAAATGCCGCGGGGCAGAAACATCGCTGGACAGGTCTGTCTATCTGGATGGGCAGCGGCGCAGCAGCTGCCAGCAAATTATCCTGCGCTGTCCGGCCAGCCAGATACAGACAAAAGGAAGTTTAACCATTAATTGGGCGTTTAGCCGCCATTCCTCGCCAAGATAGGCTCTGAAGAGTTGCACGCTGACTTGTATTCTGCGCCAAGCTGGGCGATAAGAACGTCGCTATTTTATCGCAAGACAGCGTGCCAGCCTGATTTGCCCCTAGTATTACCAAATTTAAGGAAGTTCTAAATTATGGCCACTCCATCGCCTGTTACAGCAAAAACAGCCCTTCTTTCTGTTTCTGATAAAACCGGTTTAACAGAATTTGCCGCGCGACTTGTCGGACTTGGCATTACCCTGCTTTCCACAGGCGGGACAGCCAAAGCCCTGCGCGAGGCCGGGCTGGATGTGACAGATGTTTCGGATGTGACAGGCTTTCCGGAAATTATGGATGGCCGGGTTAAAACCCTGCACCCGAAAATACATGGCGGATTACTGGCAAAGCGCGATAATGACGTCCATATGAGCGCGGCTGCCAGCCACGATATTTCCATGATCGATTTGGTGGTAATTAATCTTTATCCCTTTGCCGAAACCTTGCGCTCGGGGGCGGATTTTGATCGCTGTATTGAAAATATTGATATTGGCGGGCCTGCAATGGTGCGTGCTTCGGCCAAAAACCACGCATTTGTAACCATTGTAAGTGACCCTGATGATTATGATGCGGTGGCCAGCCAGCTGGAAAAAGACAACCATGTGGCAGAGGAAATGCGCCGCAAGCTGGCACAAAAAGCCTTTGCGATGACGGCCAGCTATGACCGGATGATAGCCGACTGGCTAGGTGGCCAGAGCGCTAGGGTCAGCCAGGCAGAGGCAGAAATGCCGGAAACCCTGACTATTTCTGCCCCGCGTATCCTAAGCCTGCGCTATGGCGAAAACCCGCATCAGGCAGCGGGCATTTATCAAACGGAGCTGCATACACCATCTGTTTTATCTGCAACACAGATACAAGGCAAAGCCCTGTCCTATAATAATGTAAATGATACAGATGCTGCCTTGCGGCTGGTCGCGGAATTTGATGATCCGGCCATTGCCATTATCAAACACGCCAACCCGTGCGGCGTGGCGGTATCGGGCGATCCTCTCGGCGCATGGCAAAATGCACTGGCCGCTGATCCGGTCAGCGCTTTTGGCGGTATTGTTGCCTGTAACCGGCCGCTGGATGGCCAGCTGGCAGAAGAAATTTCCTCTATTTTTACCGAAGTGGTCATTGCGCCCGATGCCGATGAACTAGCAAAGGCGGCACTGGCAAGAAAAAGCAATTTGCGGCTGCTTTTAACAAAGACCCTGCCAGACCCGGCAGCAAGTGAAATAGCGGTGAAATCTGTTTTGGGCGGCTATCTGGTACAGAACCGCGATAATGGGCAGATTGGCGAAAGTGATCTGGAATTTGTCACCGATATCAAGCCAAATCCGGCACAGATTAAGGATATGCTGATCGCCTGGAAAATCGCCAAACACGTTAAATCCAATGCGATTGTCTATGTTAAGGATGGCATCTCGGCTGGCATTGGCGCGGGCCAGATGAGCCGGGTAGATAGCTGTCGTATCGCTGCACAAAAAGCCCGGGATATGGCGGAAAAACATGGCTGGCCAGCCCCGCGTACAAATGGCTCTGTGGTCGCCTCTGATGCGTTTTTTCCTTTTGCAGATGGGCTGCTTACCGCGATTGAAGCCGGGGCAAAGGCGGTAATTCAGCCAGGCGGCTCGATGCGCGATGGCGAGGTGATCGCCGCTGCCAATGAAGCAGGGATTGCCATGGCCTTTACCGGTATGCGCCATTTCAATCATTGATACAGCGCAAAAACTGTTTAAGTAAATCGGGGCAAACAGGCCTGATAGCATTTTGCCATTAGGCTTGGCAGCGCCTCTTGTGAACAGGCTTGCCAGCGATAGCCCTCCGGGACGGGGATATCCTTTTCTATACTTGCATAATAGATGGTCATCTCTGCGGTGAAATGGGTAAACACATGGCGGATTTCTGTCTTCAGCTTTTGGCTGCTGGTAGCCAGATGGAGCGCTGCCATCCAATCTGGACAGTCAGACCCGTCCCAGCCATAAGAGGGAAAGGCCAGCATCCCGCCAAGCAAACCTTTTTCCGGCCGCTTGCCAAGCAAAAACGCGCCATCTTTATTGCGCAGGACATACAGCGTTCCCGCGCGAACGGGCCTGGGCTTTTTATTCGGCCGCAAGGGCAGGCTGGCCGGGTCATCCATAGCCGCTGCCCGGCAGCCGTAGCGTAACGGGCATTGCGTACAATTCGGGCGGCGCGGCAGGCAAATAGCTGCCCCGATATCCATCAGGGCTTGCGGAAAATCAGAACGCCGCCTATCCGGGCGAATATGGGCATATATCGTTTTCAGGCGCGGCTTTATTTCTCGCACCTCTTTTTTAATGCCGCCATAGCGCACTAAAATACGCTCGATATTTCCATCAATAACAATCGCTGGCTGGTCAAAGGCAATGGCTGCGATAGCACCGGCTGTATAGGGCCCTATGCCTGGCAATTTTTCCAATGCTTGCGGGGTTTGGGGAAACTGGCCTTGATATTCTGACACTATTAGGCGGGCGGCCTTTATCATATTTCGGGCGCGGGCATAATAGCCAAGCCCGGCCCAGGCGGCTAGCACCGCATCTTCATCTGCTGCCGCAAGGGCAAAGATATCTGGCCATGTGCGGGTAAAATACTGAAAATAGGGAATAACGGTTGTCACCCCTGTTTGCTGTAACATTAATTCAGATAAAAATACATGATAGGCAGGGGACAATGCCGGGCTGAAAGTACGCCAGGGCAGGATGCGGGCATATTCATCATACCAATCAAACAGCAACGAAGCGGGGAAAGCATCAAAATGGGCATCTTCTGGCAGGCGTTTCATCTCGATTATCAAAAAAGTTTCTAGCTGGATTTTTGGGCAACATATCTGTTGTATCAGATAATTCTGTAAATCAAAGGGTTCAAGCTATGCGCGCAAGAGCTTTGCCAAAGCCCTCATAGCAAAGACAGGATGACTATGATAAACTGCTTTACATGGTAAAACACCCAACCCATTCAGGCCATCCGCGCCGAACGCGAAATTTACGCAGATTATCCGGCCTGACCGAAGGGCTGATAGCCCCTGCCATGCGCAAACGCGGGCAAGTGCTGGCAAAGATTGTCGCCGCCTGGCCAGACATCGCAAAAGAGGCACATAAATGGTGCTTGCCAGCGGACATTCATTTTCCGCAAAATAGCCGAATTCAAGCAACCCTTACCCTGTCGGTTGCCAGTGGCAGAGGCCCACATATCCAGCAAATAGCCCCGGAAATATGTAAACGCATCAACAGCTATTGCGGCTATGCCGTGGTCAGCCGGATAAAGATTCGCCAGGATTTTATGCCGTCACGCCAGCAACAGCCCGCCGACCAGACCGCTCGTCATGGCAATAAGGGGGATAGTTCGGACAAGCTGACCCTTGCCAGACTGGAAAAAGCCACGGCAACCATTCAAAGCCCCGAGCTGCGTGCCGCACTTATCCGGCTTGGCCAGAGATTATCATGAGAGTGAATAAAAAATATGGCATGGCATTTCTTTACTTGATATGACCTATATGCCTTTGCCATATTACAGCCATTGTTGCATCGTTATCTGGGATAGCTAACATCAAACAGTGTAAAACAATAAAGCGTTAAATCGAAACGCCGTGAGAAACAGAAAGAAGCATTTGATGAGTTCAGACAGACGGTTTTTTATGCAGATAGCTGGCAGCGCCCTTATAGGAGCAGCCCTGCCCCGCATCGCACTTGCAAAATTCGAAATCTCGCCAGCGCGCGCAAGAGAGGTTCGCTTTCTGGGCAATGAAAATGCAGCGGTCACAGTGGCAGAATATTTTTCCATGACCTGCGGCCATTGCGGCAATTTTCATCGGAACACCTTTCCAGAGGTAAAAGAAAAGCTGATCACCACCGGCATCATCCGCTTTGAGCTGCATCCCTTCCCACTTGATCAGCTGGCCTTGCAAGCCCATGCGCTTTGCCGTGTTTTGCCAAATACCAGCTATTTCAAAATGGTAGATGTTTTGCTGGATCAACAGGAAAACTGGGTGCGCAGTAGCGATCCGGTCGCCAAACTGAAGCAATATGCAAAATTTGCTGGCATTTCATCGCAAGATTATGACGCGATTATGAGCGACCGAGCCTATCTGGAAGCGATTGTTGAAATGCGCCAAAATGCGACGCGCGATCATAAAGTCCAATCCACACCGACCTTTGTCATCAATGGGGAAAAATCCTTTAGCGGTGCGATGTCCTTTGACGAGTTTTTAGCCGAGCTCAATGCCTTTGGCATCTGATAGCGATTATTAAAGGCCGCGCTGTTTATGATTTTCCGCACCCTTTCCATGGCAGGTTTCAAATCTTTTGCTGAAAAAGCAGAGATGGAAATTGAAACCGGACTGACAGGTATTGTTGGGCCAAATGGATGTGGCAAATCCAATATTGTTGAAGGGCTGCGCTTTGTGATGGGCGAGAGCTCTGCCCGGCAAATGCGCGGCACAGAGCTGGATGATATTATCTTTGCTGGAACCGATGCGCGCCCATCTCGCAATCTGGCAGAAATCACGCTTCATCTGGACAATCAGATGAAAAAAGCCCCGGCCGAATATAATCAGTATGACGAGCTGGAAATCACCCGCAAGGTCGAACGCGGCAAAGGATCCAGCTTTCAGATTAATGGCAAGCCGGCCAGAGCCCGTGATATCCAGCTATTATTTGCTGATTCGGCTACCGGGGCGCGTTCTGCCGGTATCGTCTCGCAAGGGCGAATCGGTGCGATTGTCGGGGCAAAACCCGAAGATCGGCGCTCGCTAATCGAGGAAGCTGCCAATATCAAGGGCTTGCATCAGCGCCGCCATGAGGCAGAGCTGCGTTTGCGCAATACAGAAAATAATCTGGAGCGCATCGAGGATATGATTGCCCAGCTGGCCGAACAACGCCAGCAACTGGCAAAACAGGCTCGTCAGGCTGCCCGTTATCGGTCAGTGGCTGACCGTATTCGTAAAGCAGAAGCACGGCTTGCCCTTGCCAGATGGCAGCATTTGGAAGCAGAATGCAAAAAAGCAGGCGTTGAGCTGGCAGAGCAACAGCAAAAAGTTGAACATACAACTGCTCTTTCAGCGCAAGCTGCCACCCGTCAGGCAGAACTGGCCTCAAGCCTGCCACCTCTGCGGAATGCAGAAGCAGAACAGGCGGCCATTGTACAAAATCTGCGTATAGAGCTG
>CBFIAD010000037.1:0-3809 GCA_965660495.1 Puniceispirillaceae bacterium (SeqCode) | reverse complement strand
AATGTGATCGCGAGGCAGAACGTATCGCCGAAGCGCTGGCACGCCTTGACCGCCAGATTGCCCAAATTACCAGCGATGCAGAACGCGAAGGCAGCCTGCATGAGGATGCTGCCGCCGCTATAAAGAGCCTGAACGAAGAGCGTGATATGCTGGCAGCCAAAACAGCCCGGGATGCCCCGCGCCTGGAAGAAGCGGGCAGGACACGCGAGGAAATGCGGCTGACCAGCCAGCAGGCAGAACAAAAAGCAGCCGAAGCCCAATCCAGAAAAGCCACCGCAGAGCAAACCAAACAACAATTGACCCATCGGCAAGCAGAGCTGGAACGCCGCCTGCAAATGGCAATAGATGAGCTGGACAAGCTGAACCTTGAGAATCTGGGAAAAGACGCTGCCACAGCAGAGGCAGAAAAAAACAAGGCCGAAGAAGAAGCCGGCCGCGCTCAGATAAGCCTGAAGGCCTGTGAAGATGCGCTGGCAGAAAAAACCGCCCTGCGCGACGAGATGGCACTGGCACGCAATGAAGCAGATGCCAGCCTGGCCCGCATCACCGCAGAAATGGATGCGCTGAGCTATCTGTTACTGGAAAATGCCCGGCATAGCGGCACGCCCGCAGCCGATAGCCTGACGATCACCGACGGCATGGAGCTTGCTCTGTCTGTTGTGCTGGGCACAGATTTAGCCCTGCCCTTTGATAGCGGTGAGCAAGGGTATTGGCGCCAGGATTTACCCCAGATAGACACGCTTACTGCCCCGCCGGTCGGCACGCCCCTTACGCAGATGATTTCCGGGTCGCCCACATTGCTGCGTGCCTTGCAAGGGGTATCGGTGGTGGAAGAAGCAGAAGCCAATACAGCCCAAACCAACCTCTTGCCCGGGCAAATGCTGGTCAGCAAATCGGGAAAATTATGGCGGTGGGATGGCCTGATTCGCAAAGGCGAGGCCAGCAGCGAGGCCGAACGGATGCGCCAGCGCCAGCGCCTTAGCCAGCTTGGCGTAGAGGCCGAAAGCGCCAAGGCCAGCTTTGCAGATAAACAAAAAGCCCTGGATGAGGCCGGTGCTGCTCATGCAGAAAATTTAAACCAGTATCGTGCCCTGCAAGAACAAAGCCGCCAGGCCAATGCAGCTGCCGATAATGCCCGCCGCAGTTTTGATAGCGCCCAGATGGCGCAAATGACCGCCCGCACCCGTGCCAGCGATCTGGAAACGGCCAAACAAAATGCCCAGAATGATCTGGATGCGTTAAAAGACAATGAATGGCTGGAAATAGATACCGAGGCTTTGGCTGAACAGGCCGAGGCGGCCGCACAAATGGCACTACAGGCGCGGCTAAAATTTGATGAAGCGGTTAGCACAGAAACCGAGCTTCGTCAGAATGTAAGCGCTGCCCAGCAACGGCAAAAAACCATTGAAGCGCAAATTTCGGACTGGCAGGCCCGCCTGGCTGATACCGATAAACGTAAACAGGAAATGTCCAGCCGTGCCCAGCAAGCAAAAGAAGAGCGCACCGCCCTTGCAGAGCGTCCGAAAACACTGGAGGCGCGCAAACATCAGCTGGCCGAAAAATTAGAGGCAGAAGAACAAACCCGCCAGGAAAAAAGCGATGCGTTGAGAGAGGCAGAAGCTGCCCTGTCCGAGGCCGATAGCCGCCAGCGTGAGGCAGAACGTCAGCTGATGCAAAATCGTGAGACGCTTATCCGCGCCGAAGCCTTGTCAGAAAGATTGCAGTCAGAACAAGCCTCGCTAACAGAACGTATTGCTGAAAAGCTGGGCTGTGCGCCCGGCGGGCTATATGAACTAGCCCAGCAGGATGAAGATGCTGCGCTGGCAGAGCCGCTGGAAAAGCTGGAAATGGCGGTTAATCGCCTGATAAATGAGCGCGATCAAATTGGCCCAGTGAATTTGCGTGCCGAAGTGGAAATGACCGAGCTGGAGGAGCGGGTCACCAATTTGCAAACAGAGCATGATGATCTGTCCGAAGCCATTGCCAAGCTGAGAAGTGCCATTGCAACCCTGAACCGCGAGGGGCGCGCCCGGCTGATGGAAAGCTTTGCCGCTGTTAACAGGCATTTCACAGAATTATTTACCACCCTGTTTGGCGGCGGCCATGCCGAATTGCAACTTACCGGCTCTGATGACCCGCTTCAGGCCGGGCTGGATATTCTGGCCAGCCCGCCAGGCAAAAAAATGCAATCCCTTTCCCTGTTATCGGGCGGAGAACAGGCTTTGACTGCGCTGGCCATCATTTTTGCGGTATTTTTAACGAATCCTGCCCCGATTTGTATTCTCGATGAGGTGGATGCCCCGCTGGATGATTCCAATGTGGCGCGATTCTGCGACCTGTTACGCCAGATTTCCGAGCAAACAAAAACCCGCTTTTTAGTGGTAACCCACCATCGCATGACGATGGCACGCATGGACAGGCTGTTTGGGGTAACAATGGAACAAAAGGGCATTTCCCGGCTGGTTTCTGTGGATTTACAGACTGCCGAAGAGCTGCAGGATAACCTTATCGCCTAGCCCAATTTTGCCGCTGGTTTTTCCTGCCTGCGACGCGCTGACACACCCCTTGGGCAGATTGCGGAATTTACACATCTTTGGCTTGACAAAACCGCCCTTCCTAGCCTAGTTTGTGCGCGATCTTTGGGTCTGGGAAATTATAGGTTTTTAATCTGTATGTCACAGGCACGAGCAAACAGAACTTCTGGAAAGTTTCAGCTTGGCAAAAAAGGATAAATCGGACAGCCCTGTAGAAACTGCAAGCCTGTCGATGCGAATCCGCCAGTTGGAAGAAAGCCGGAAGCCGGAGCGGCACATACATAACAGAGCCGCCCTGTCTTCAAACGGGTTGGCAATGGCTGGCCGGGTGACGACAGAACTGGTAGCCGGTCTGGTTGTGGGAACAGGGATTGGATGGGCATTAGACCAATGGCTGAATACATCGCCTGTGTTAATGGTGGTGATGTTCTTTTTAGGTGCAGTCGCGGGGATGATGAATGTCTGGAGGGCGCTTACCGGTCGCGGTATGGCTGCTGGATTTTTTGATGAGAAGCGACAGGCAGGGCAAGATGACCCATCGCCTGACGAGAAAAGCAGGAGTGATTAGGTGCATTCACCTGTTGAGCAATTTGCGATTAAAGTGCTGTTCGCGCTTAACCTGTTCGGATTTGATATCCAGTTCACCAATTCTGCCCTGTTTATGGTACTTGCGGTACTTGTAAGCGCGGCCTTTTTATATTTTGCGATGGCGCCGGCCGCGACTGTACCTGGCCGAATGCAGGGTCTGGCAGAAATGCTGTATGAATTTGTTTCCGACATGGTGCGCAGCAATGTTGGCTCTGAAGGCCGCCCCTATTTTCCTTTTGTTTTTACCCTGTTTGTTTTTGTACTGTTTTCCAACCTTTTGGGTCTGATTCCCTACAGCTATACCACCACTTCGCAAATTGTTGTGACCTTTGCGATGGCGATGTTTATCTTTATCGGGGTAACGCTGATTGCGCTGGTTAAGCATGGCTTGCATTTCTTCAGCTTTTTTGTGCCAGCGGGCGCCCCCAAGGTGTTGATCCCCTTTCTGGTGCTGATTGAGGTGATTTCCTATTTTGTGCGGCCTGTAAGCCTGTCTGTTCGTTTATTTGCAAATATGCTGGCTGGACACACAATGCTGAAAGTGTTTGGCGGTCTGGCAGTGATGATCGCCAGCGCAGGCGGGCTGTTTGTAGCCGGATCTATCCTGCCGTTGGTTGCGATTGTCGGTCTGACCGGTCTGGAAATTCTGGTGGCTGTTCTTCAGGCTTATGTATTCACGATTTTGAC
>CBFIAD010000036.1:0-19192 GCA_965660495.1 Puniceispirillaceae bacterium (SeqCode) | reverse complement strand
TTCTTAGCTATGTGGGCGAGCATATTTTAAAAATGCCGCGCTCTTACTAGCATTAGGTAATGTCTGTTTAAAAATTGCTCTGGGGAGCAAATTTTGCCAGACTGGCAAGGTAAGGGATAAAGCGCTGTTAGGGGGAGTGTTATGTCAAATTTTTGTAGCTATGATCTGGTGGAATGGGGCAAGCCATTTGCCCACCGCGAGCGTAGCCGGCCAGATATCCCTGCCAAAGCGGTTTGGGTGAAAATAACGGCTGCTGGCCTGTGCCATTCTGATTTGCATATCAAAAAGGGATTTATGGATTTAGGCCAGAAGGGCAAGCTGACCTTTACCCAGCGCGGGGCGGTATTGCCCTTGACCCTGGGGCATGAAATTGCCGGCATTGTCGAAGAGGTGGGCAGCGATGTAAAGACTGTTCAGCCCGGCCAGCAAGTAGTTGTCTTTCCCTGGATCGGCTGTGGCAGCTGCCTTGCCTGTTCAGAAGACCGGGAAAGCGATTGCAGCTCTATGCGGATTATTGGCATCCACCGCGATGGCGGATTTGCCAGCCATGTACTGGTTGAGGATGAAAAATTTGTCATTGATATTGACGGGCTGGAAGCAGCAGAAGTTGCCCCTTATGCCTGTTCGGGATTGACGGTATTTAATGGTCTGGAAAAGCTGGGCCCGGTGCGCGGTAATGAATGGCTGGCTGTTCTGGGGGCAGGCGGTCTGGGCTTGAACGGGATCGCGATAGCAAAGGCGATGGGATATACAAATATTATCGCGGTCGATATTGATGATGCCAAGCTGGCAACAGCCAGAGAAATGGGCGCAAGCCTGACATTGAATTCCACTACAGAAGATGCAGAAGAACAGCTAAAAAACCTGACCGAAAACAGGCTGTTTGCCGTGCTGGATACTTTTGGCAGTGGCCAGACAGGCGCGCTGGCCGCGGCAGCTTTGGCAAAGGCAGGGCGCTATGTGGTGGTCGGCCAGCATGGCGGGGATTTTACCTTGCCGCAAATCTGGCTACCGCAAAAAGCCCTGACCGTGCGCGGCAGCCATGTCGGCAATTCACCGCAATTACGCCGCCTGATAGAGATGTATAAACAAAACAAGTTAAAACCTATTCCTATTGAGGTGCGCCCGCTTTCGGCTATAAATGAAGCGATAGATGATTTGCAGGCAGGGCGCGTAACAGGCCGCATAGTACTCAATCCGCAAGATAGCTAGAAAGAGCCACCGCTACTTTTTTATGATAAACCCACAAGAAGATTGAAAGAGGATAAATAAATGAAAAAATACCAGCATTTTATTAATGGCCAATGGACAGACCCGGATAGCGGCGAATGGTTTGACAGCGAAAACCCCTATACAGGCGAGGTATGGACACAAATCGCCAGAGGCAATGCAGCCGATGTCGATAAAGCAGTAAAGGCAGCCAAGGACGCATTTGAAAATGGCTGGGGCACTAGCAGCCCGACCTATCGCGGCAAGCTGATGAACAAGCTGGCAGAATTGCTGGAAAGAGATGCCGAAAGACTGGGCAAGCTGGAAGTACAGGATAATGGCAAGCTGCTGGCAGAAATGGGCAGCCAGACCCGCTATATCGGGGAATGGTATCGTTATTTTGGCGGACTTGCGGATAAAATCGAAGGCACAGTTATTCCAACAGACAAGCCCAATATGTTTAATTTCACCCGCCTTGAGCCCTATGGTGTGGTGGGCATGATTACCCCCTGGAACTCGCCTTTATTATTGGTGGCGTACAAGCTGGCACCGGCACTGGCCGCGGGTAATACAGCGGTGATTAAGCCATCTGAATTTACCTCTGCCTCTACGGTGGAGATGATGGCACTTATCAAGGAAGCAGGCTTTCCTGACGGGGTGGTAAATGTGGTAACCGGCTATGGGGCAGAAGTGGGCGCCCCTCTGGTTGATCATCCCGATGTGATGAAAGTTGCCTTTACCGGCTCGGATGCCTCAGGGCAGAAGATCTATGAAAATGGCGCGAAAAAGCTGATCCCTGTCACGCTGGAGCTAGGCGGCAAATCGCCCAATATCGTTTTCGAGGATGCCGATAGAGAAGCGGCAGTCATGGGCGCGATTTCAGGTATTTTTGCCGCCACTGGCCAGACCTGTATCGCCGGCTCACGCCTGTTGGTGCAACGCTCTATCCATGATGAATTTGTTGCCCGCCTTATCGAAGTGGCCAAGACAGCTAAAATTGGCGATCCGATGTCGCTGGATACGCACGTAGGGCCGGTAACCACCCCGCCACAATTCCAAAAGGTGATGGATTATCTGGCAATTGCCAAAAATGAAGGGGCAAATTGTGTGCTGGGCGGTAATGCCTATACAGGCGAAGGGGCAAAGGGCAAGCAATTTGTCGAGCCGACCATCTTTACCGGCGTAAACAACCAGATGCGGATCGCGCAAGAAGAAGTGTTTGGCCCTGTTTTGTCTGTTATCCCGTTTGAGGATGAAGAAGACGCGGTACAAATCGGTAATGATATCAATTTCGGTCTGGCTGCCGGAGTATGGACATCGGATATGGGACGGGCTATCCGTATGTCCGAGCGGTTGCGCGCCGGTACGGTCTGGGTAAATACCTATCGCGTGGTGAGCTATATGACCCCGTTCGGCGGATATAAGCGTTCCGGTCTGGGACGTGAAAATGGTCAGCAGGCGATTATGGCCTATCTGCAGCAAAAATCTGTCTGGATTGCCACCGAAACCAGCGCGGCCAATCCGTTTATTATGAAATAGGGGTGCTATTCAGATGGGGCTAACCAGTACGCATTGGGGAACCTACCAGCCGAAAGTGGAACAGGGTCGCATAACAGATATGCAGCCTTTTTCCGAAGATCCCGATCCATCGGATATCGGCAGGGGGTTTATTGATGTTCTGGATGCCCCGTCGCGGATAACCGCCCCGATGGTGCGCAAGGGCTGGCTGGAGCGAAAGGGTCTTATCCCGTCTGGCCGGCGCGGGGCGGACAGCTTTGTAGAGGTTGATTGGCAAACCGCCCTTGATCTGGTTGCAGGCGAGCTGGGCAGAGTGCGTGCCGATTACGGTAATCAGGCCATTTATGCAGGATGTTATGGCTGGGCAAGTGCAGGGCGCTTTCACCATGCCCAGAGCCAGATACATCGGTTTCTAAATTGCATTGGCGGCTATACCAAATCGGTCAATACCTATAGCTTTGCTGCTGCTGAAGTAATTGTCCCGCATATTCTAGGCGATTTCAGAGGCTTTATCTATAATCAGACCAGCTGGGAATCCATTATTCAGGATGGCAGCCTGTTTGTCGGTTTTGGCGGCATCCCGCTTAAAAATGGACAGATTAATCAGGGCGGAACCGGCAAACATATTCAAAAACAGCGCTTGCTGGAAGCCCATCAGGCTGGGATAAAATTTGTCAACATCTCTCCTTTACAGGACGATATTCTGGATGTGGTAGAGGCAAGCTGGCTGGCCATTCGCCCTAATACCGATACCGCCCTTATTCTGGGGTTATGTTATGTCTTGCTGGATGAAGGGCTGCATAACACCGAATTTTTGGCCAGCCATTGTACCGGCTTTGATAAATTTGCTGCCTATCTGACAGGTGCGACAGATAGCATTGCTAAAACCCCGCAATGGGCAGCCGATATTTGCGGGATTGAGGCTGAAAAAATTGCCAGCCTTGCCCGTCAGATGGCCAGCCAGCCTACCATGATTTCGCTTAGCTGGTCTCTTACCCGTCAGGCTTATGGCGAGCAGCCTATCTGGGCAGGGATTGTTCTGGCCGCAATGCTGGGGCAAATCGGCTTGCCGGGCAGCGGTATCGGGCTGGGATATTCTGCTGTAAACCGGGTGGGACATAATCTGGACCAACTGCCCTTTGCCGCCATGCCGCAAGGTATAAACGGGGTTAGCGATTTTATTCCTGTAGCCCGTATTGCCGATATGTTGCTGCATCCGGGGGCGGCATTCCACTATAATGGCCGGCAATATCATTATCCTGATATTCAACTGGTCTATTGGGCAGGCGGCAATCCCTTTCACCATCATCAGGATTTAAACCGGCTGGTTAATGCCTGGCAAAAACCGCAAACCGTTATTGTGCATGAATGGTGCTGGAATGCGCTGGCCAAACATGGCGATATTATTTTGCCCGTGACGACCCCGCTAGAGCGACAGGATTTAGGCTTTGCCCCGCTTGATAATTATATGATTTCGATGGAAGCTGCGATACCGCCTGTGGGGCTGGCACGCGATGATTATGCCATTTTTTCTGATCTCGCCCGGCAAATGGATGTCGAGGAAAAATTCACTGAAGGGCGTGATGCAGAAGAATGGCAAGAATGGCTCTATGATGTCAGCCGGCAAAGACTGGCCAAGTCAGGTTTTGAGCTGCCTTCCTATCGTGCCTTTCGCGAGGCTGGCTGGCATAAATTGCCTGCCCGTCAAACACCGGAAATTTTATTTGAGGCCTTTCGCGAGAACCCCGATGCGAATCGGTTGAAAACACCCTCTGGCAAGATTGAAATTTTTTCTGAAACCGTAGCCGGTTTTGGCTATGCAGATTGTCCGGGTCATCCGATTTGGCAAACCCCGCCGGAATGGCTGGGCAAAAAGGACGCAGATTATCCCCTGCATCTTATCTCTAACCAGCCGCGCACAAAATTGCATAGCCAGCTTGACCAGGGACAGATATCGGCAGCGGCAAAAATCAGTGGACGCGAGGCGGTGACCATCCATAGCCAGGATGCGGCCAGCCGGCAGATAAAAGACGGTGATATTGTGCGTATCTTTAATGGGCGTGGCAGTATTCTGGCCGGCGTTCAGATAAGCGATGCTATCCGCAAGGGGGTAGTGCTAGTCCCGACAGGGGCGTGGTTTGATCCGGCCTCTGGCCAGCCGGGACTATGTAAACATGGCAATCCAAATGTGCTTGCCCCGGACAGGCCAACCTCGCAATTAGCACAGGGGCCTGCTGCCCATTCCTGTCTGGTCGAAATTCAGGCGGCATCCGCAGCAGATCTCGAAACAGAGGTAACTGCCCATCAACCGCCTGAAATTATCAAGGGCTAGACGGCGCTAGAAGCCAGCCTCGATTTTGCGCACAACCGCTGCCAGCGTTTCATTATAGGGGGCGGTAAGGCCAAGCTCGGCACTAACCACAGGCACCATGCCGTTAATCGCATCAATTTCCGATTTGCGCTTGGCCAGGTGATCCAGGCGCATGGACGGGCTGGCATCCGGCATATTCTGGGCAAATTTCATGGCGTAATCATCGGGGTCATCAAAGGAAAAATTAATCCCCTTTGCCTTGCCAGCCTGATAGGCTTCACGCATACAGCCCAGCGCAACAGCCAGCCTGTCCGGATTTTCCAGAATCCCTCTAATTGGGCAGTCAAACACCGTGCAAGGGGCGCTCAAGAACACATTACAGATATATTTTTCCCAGATCAGCTGATGGATATCTGCAAAGGCATTTGCGTTAAACCCGGCATCCTGCCAGACTTTCTCAACCGCCTTTAGCCGGTCGGTCATGCCGCCTTCCATTTCGCCCAGCCGGATTTGGCGCATCGAATTGTGATGGGCATGGCCAGCTGCTTTCATGGACGCCCCAAAACCTTCTGCCACGCCCAGCAATACATTATCGGTAGAGATAAACTGGGCAATACGTTCACCGGCGCCCAGCCCATTCTGGATAGTCAGGATAAGGCTGTCTGGCCCCATGATTTTTGAAATCGCCTGTGCAGCTGCGCCTACCCCGTCTGCCTTGGTGGCGATGATATATAAATCGCACTTCCCGGCATCGGCTATATTGGTGGTGGCGTTCAGGTTTTTAACGGTACGATCCCCGCTGGCCCCTTCAACACGCAGCCCTTTTGTGTTCATGGCCTCTATATGTTCTGCCCATGTATCTACAGCCCATACCTCATTGCCCGCATCACTTAGCAATGCAGCATAAACCGAGCCCATCGCGCCTGTACCTGAAATGGCGATCTTCATATCTAAAAACCTTTCCTAGAACGATATGTATTTAAGATACAGCGCCCCCTGGATAAAAATTTTGGTGCAGCTGCCTTTTTCCTTGCCTCCGCACTTTATCGCGTCTTTGCGCTTCTGAGAAGGGTAAACTATCTGTATAAATTAAAGATAGTTTTCAGGGCAATTATTCCTTTCTTGACAACACCTGCCCTGATTTGGTTTTTAAACATACCGCTATTTTTTAAGGGTTGAACAGGGGCGATGGCTGAAAAATTTGATTATATAATCGTAGGGGCAGGCTCTGCCGGGTGTGTTCTTGCCAATCGTCTCTCAGAAGATGGGAAATATTCTGTTTGCCTGCTTGAGGCAGGCCCACCAGACTGGCATCCCTTTATCCATATTCCCGCCGGTTTTATGTACACCCTGACCGATAAACGGGTGAACTGGTTATATCAGTCCGAGCCCAGCTGGGGCACAAATGGGCGGTCTATTGCTGTACCGCGCGGCAAAACATTGGGCGGTTCCAGCTCTATCAACGGGCTGGTATTTAATCGCGGCCAGCCGATGGATTTTGATGTCTGGGCACAAAAAGGTAATCTGGGCTGGGGCTATGCTGATGTGCTGCCCTATTTCCGTGCATATGAAAACCGGATGGGTCAGGGCGATGAGGTTTATCGCGGCCAGTCTGGCGAGCAGATTGTCACCGATCTGGAATGGCGACATCCTTTATGTGATGCATTTGTTGAGGCAGCGGTGGATATGGGGATGCCGCGCAATCCTGATTATAATGGCCGAAGCCAGGAAGGGGTATCCTATATTCAGCGTACCACGCTTGGGCGCCGGCGTGTCAGCGCGGCACGGGCATTTTTAAATCCGGCAAAATCGCGCCCGAATTTAAACATTATCACCAGTGCCCATACCACTAAAATCCTGTTTGAAGGCAAGCGGGCTATCGGGGTGCGCTATGCCAGGGGCGGGCGCGGTGGCAAGCTGACAGATATATTGGCCGGGCGTGAGGTTATCCTGTCTTCCGGGGTAATTAACTCGCCGCATCTGTTGCAAGTCTCGGGGGTAGGCGACGCACAAAAGCTGAAATCCATGGGGATTGATCTGGTGCATCACCTGCCAGGGGTGGGCGAAAATCTGCGCGATCATTTTGCCCCGCGTTTTACCGCCAGAGTGAAAAATATCGGCACAATAAACGAGATGTCCCGCGGGCCAAAATTGTGGAAAGAAATCGCAAAATATTTCCTTGGCAAGCCGTCTATTGTCGGGCTGGGGCCTACATTGGTCTATTGCTTCTGGCATTCGGATGAGCGGATACGCAATCATGATCTGCAGCTTACCTTTGCCCCTGCCAGCTATAAAGAAGGGGTGCAGTCCCAGCTGGATGACGAGCCGGGCTTTACTGTTGCTGCCTGGCAGCAGCGCCCGGAATCGCTGGGTTATGTGCGCGCCCGTTCGGCCGACCCGTTTGATGCGCCGATAATTCAGCCAAATTATCTGGATAATGAAGAAGATAGAAGGGTGGTGCTGGCCGGCATGAAATTGTCGCGCAAGCTGATGCATTCCAAACGGCTTGCCCCTTATATGGATCATGAGGTGTATCCAGGACAGCATATTCAAAATGATGATGAGCTGTTGCAAATAGCGCGTGAGCGCGGGACAACCACCTATCACCAGATGGGGTCTTGCCGGATGGGGCCAGAAAGCGATCCAACCGCTGTGGTGGATACTGATCTAAAGGTTTATGGACTGCAAGGGCTGCGGGTAATAGATGCCTCTATCATGCCGACCATGCTATCTTCCAATCTAAATGCCGGGGCATTGATGATCGGCGAAAAAGGGGCGGCGCATATTCTGGGTAAAAAACTGCCTGCCGCCGAAGGGGTCAGCGCGCATTGATTTCATCAGACTAAAATTGTCTGAAAAGGCGCGTCTGCCGAAAGCCTGATAGCTATATTTGAAACAGCATTGCGTATTTGACTTTCAGCGCATCTGGATTAAGGCTATCACGAAGAGCAGATCAAGTAACGACAAAGAGGTATGCTATGAGCAATCAGGCCATTTATCCATCCTTAAAGGATCGCAATGTTTTGATAACAGGCGGGGCAGCCGGTATCGGGGCTAGCCTGACATCCGCTTTTATCGCACAAGGGGCGCGGGTTGGCTTTCTGGATTATGACGGGGAAGCGGCCAGCGCACTGATGGCTGAAATAGACAGCCCCGATTTGCATTTTGAACATTGTGACTTGCGCGATATAGCCGCTTTGAGGTCATCGATAAAAAAAATCAGCGCCGCATTGGGGCCGATTACCATTTTAATTAATAATGCGGCACGTGATGATCGTCATTCTATCGAAAGTGTGACCCCGGAATATTGGGATGAACGTATCGCTACCAATATCAAACATCAGTTTTTTGCTGCACAGGCGGTTATGGATGAAATGGCACAGGCAGGGGGCGGCGCTATCGTGAATATGGGCTCTACCAGCTGGATTATCGGCCAGGGTGGTATGCCCTGCTATACGACCGCGAAATCTGCTGTTCAAGGGCTGACCAGAGGGCTGGCACGCGATCTGGGCGCAAAAAATATTCGGGTAAATTCGGTTATTCCAGGCTGGATTATGACCCAGCGCCAGATCGATATGTGGCTGACAGAAGAAAGCGAAAAAGAGCTGATGCACCGCCAATGTATCAAGCGCAAGCTGGTACCGGACGATATTGCCCGTTTTGTTCTGTTTATGGCATCTGATGAGGCAGGTGCCTGTTCCAATCAAAGTTATATTGTAGATGGCGGATGGGTGTGATGACCGTTAAACTTGCCTTATTGGGGGCTGGCCGAATTGGTCAGACACATAGCCGGGCGATTGCCCAGACACCGGGCGCCGAGCTGGTCGCGGTTTCTGATGTGAATATAGACGCAGCCTCTGCTATCGCACAACAGCATGGCTGTGCAACAGCCAGCCTGGATGCTATTGCAAAAGACCCGAATATTGACGGGGTTTTGATCTGTACCCCGACTGATTTGCACGCCGAACAGATTGAAAAATTTGTGACTGCCGGCAAGGCCGTATTTTGCGAAAAGCCCATTGATTTGGATAGTGCGCGTGTCAAGGCTTGTCTGGAAGTTGTAAATGCCCATCAGGGTTTTTTGATGATCGGTTTTAACCGGCGTTTTGATCCCCATTTTAATGCCCTGTATCAGGCCATTCAGGCCGGCCAGATTGGCACGCCTGAAATGGTGGTTATCACCTCGCGCGATCCCGCCCCGCCGCCAGCTGCCTATATCCGGAAATCAGGCGGTATTTTTCGTGATATGACCATTCACGATTTTGATATGGCTGTGCATCTGCTGGGCGAGATGCCGGTATCGGTTCAGGCCACCGGTTCTGTGCTGACAGATAGCGAGATTGGCACATTAGGAGATTTTGATACCGCTTCGGTTATTTTGAAAATGGCCTCTGGTAGACAGGCGGTGATTACCAATTCACGCCGGGCCAGCTATGGTTATGATCAGCGCGTTGAGGTGCATGGTAGCGAGGCGATGATCGTTGCCGAAAACCAGCGCCCTGTCTCGATTGAAATCGCAAATAACACAGGCTTTCACAAACCGCCTTTGCATGATTTTTTTATGACCCGATATATACAAGCCTATGCAGATGAGATTGCCTGTTTTGTCCAGGCTGTCACAGAAGGCATCCCGCCAACTCCGTCTGGACAGGATGGTCTCAACGCGCTTTATATCGCAGATGCTGCCCAGCTATCTGCACAAACAGGGACAGTTATTGCTCTCTCGCCAGCCGGGGACTAGTTCTGGCCGGTCTATTCCGGCAATGAGCCGACAATTTGCTGATCATAATCAATGATAGAGCCGGTGATGACACCAGAAGAAGGCGAGAGCAGATAGCTGATAAGCGGTGCGAGCTGTTTTGGGTCAATCAGCTGGCCAAGCGGCAGATTTTGTGCAGCAATCTCGCGCCAGTCATCCCCCGCCCCATGAAAGCGTCTTTGAATATCATCCTCGGCCGGTGTGTCCATCCAGCCAGGCGCTACCCCGTTCACCCTGATATTGTGATGACGCAACATATTGGCAGCATTTTTTGTCAGGCTGATAAGTCCGCCTTTCGAGGCGGCATAAGGAGCCAGAAAACTCTGCCCGACATAGGCAGAAACAGACAGGATATTCACCATGCTGCCTGCCTGATTTTCTGCAATCAGCTTGTTGGCCACCCCTTGCATCAGAAAAAAAGGTGCGCGCAAATTGGTGTTGATATGGGCTTCAAACAATTCTGCCGAGCTGTCCAGAATAGTCCCTCTGGTGGTAAGGGCAGCGGAATTTAACAGCGTATTGATAGTGCCAAATTGTGCATGAGCCGCCTCTAGCATGGCCGCGCATTCTTCGGCGATGGAAATATCGCAGGAATGAAAATATACCTCCGCCCCTGCTGCTTTCAGCCGGGCTTGTGCGGCCGCACCTTTTTCTTTGGAACGTCCAGCCAGCACAATTTGCCGGCATCCTGATGCAACCAGCTCATCTGCGACGGCCAGACCCAACCCCTGTGTGCCGCCTGTGATAAGCGCGATGGTCGATGTATGATCTGTTTTGTTCATGATGTACCCCCTAATTCTATGCGCTAACCTCTACCCATTGTCCGGACAGTGCCGATCTGTCCACCGCATCCATCACATATTCAATGGCCAGTCCGTCTTCAAAATTTGGCCAAACCTGCTTGTCCAGTTCTATCGCTGTTAACAATTCATGCAATTCGCAAATTTTTACATCCATATAGCCAAGGCTATGTCCGCCATTGGGCAGAAATGCGGAATAGGGCGGATGCAAAGGGCCGGTCAGGATGGTCCTAAACCCGTCCGTGGCAGGGTCAGAATTGCGGGTAAAGAGCTTAAGCTCGTTCAGCCGTTCCTGATCATACAAAATTGTGCCTTCTGTGCCATGAATTTCCCATCGCAATCCGCATTTGCGCCCCCATGTTACGCGGCTGGCCCCAATATGGCCTTTTACCCCATTGGCAAAGGTGACCAGTGCAGAAACCATATCATCATTATCAACAGTTTTTTGCCTATTCGGGCTATTTTCATCCCGGCGCTGGCTGTGAATAATAGCGATATCCCCGACAACCTTGGATATGGTAGAGCCGGCAAGGTAATGGCCAATGGAAATAACATGGGAAAGCACATCCCCATTTGCCCCTGTTCCGGATTTGTCGCGTGACATACGCCAGGACCAGGGCCGGGTACCATCTGCTTCATTATCCACATCATAGCGACAGAAAAAACCCGATACTCGCCCGATATGCCCTTCTTCTATCAATCGCCTTGCATGGGTAACAGCCGGGTTTTTAGTGTAATTATACCCTATGATGGTCTTGCCGGTGCTGGCGGCGGCCATATCGCGCATGGCGATAGAATCCGCTAATGTTGTAGACATCGGCTTTTCGCACCAGACATTTTTGCCAGCTTTTAAGGCTGCTATTGAAATCTCGGCATGGGTGTCATTTGGCGTGCAGACAGATATCAGATCAATTGCCGGATCATTAACCACATCCTGCCAGTCAGCGCTGTAACGCGAAAAGCCCAAATCGGTGGCGCGATTCTGTGCGCGTTCAGGGCTTAAATCGCAAACCATCTCCAATCTGGGGCGCAGGCCAGTCCCAAAAACGGATGCAGATGCGCTATAGGCAATGGAATGTGCTTTTCCCATAAAGCCTGTACCAATCACCCCGACACCGATTTCTTTCATGATATTCTCCTATATGCTGGTCGCCTGATAAAGGAATTAATTTGATTTTTCCTCGTTATTACAATGTGATTCATCATTGTGCCATTTTGGCCAGTTTTGAAACCCCTATTATCTGTCTGCCATCTTTGCTTTGGTCATGTTTTGCCTTTTAAAATAGCAGGCGTGAAATACTTAAAAAAACACTTTACTTAAATTATTTGGCCTGTCTATCGTATGGATCAAAATGATTTTGGCTCTCTAGCTAAGTCGTAAAACTGGAGGAAGTAAAATGAAAAAAATGTTATTTGCGGCCACCGCTGCAATCGTAATGATGACAGGTGCCGCTCAGGCAGAACGCTATGTCATGATCACACATGGCGAAGGTAAAGACCCGTTTTGGCCAGTGGTTCAAAAAGGTGGTGAAGATGCTGCCCGTCATGTCGGGGCAGACTTTGAATATATCTTTAACCCGTCAGGTGATATGGGGGATATGGCCAAATCTATCGCAGCAGCTGCGGCTACCCAGCCAGATGGCATGGTTATCTCCCTGCCAGATCCAGCTGCCCTTGGTCAGGCAATCAAGGATGCAGTTGCCGCCGGTATTCCGGTGATTACGATGAATTCAGGTTTGGAATCATCCAAAGAAGTAGGCGCATTGATGCATGTTGGACAGCCGGAATTTTTGGCTGGTCAGGCTGCCGGTAGCCGTGCAAAGGCAGAAGGTGCTACCAAGGGTCTGTGCATGATTCAGGAAGCCTATAACACCGCACTGAATGACCGCTGTAACGGCTATGGCGAATCTGTACCGATTAAACTGGTAGATAGCTCAAATGACCCGGCAACTATCCCGACACGTGCGGCAGCCGGTCTTCAGGCTAATCCGGATGTGGATGCGGTTCTTTCTGTTGGCCCGCACGTATGTGCCGGCGTGCAAAAGGCGATTGATGATCTGGGTATGTCTGTCCACCATTCCTGCTTTGATTTGAGCCCGGAAGTGATGGATATGATCAATGCCGGCAAGGTACAATTTACCATTGACCAGCAGCAGCGTCTGCAAGGCTATATGCCTGTAGTTGTTCTGCATCTATATAATAATGGTGCAGGTCTGTTGCCAGGGGCAAACATTCCGTCTGGCCCGGGTTTTGTGGACAAGTCAAACGCGTCATCTGTTGCCGCTCTAGCCGGTGTTGACAGATAGGCTCATTTAAAAAAACTTGATAAACCTATCAGCAGGTAGCCCCTTATCGGGCTTCCTGCATTCTTCTTGAATAGATGATTTAAAATGAAAAATTCAGCGACCACACGACAGGAATCAGATCGGCTTGAGGCAAAAAGCTGGTTAAATGCAGTGCTGGCTCGCCCGGAGATAGGCCCTATCGGGGTAATGTTGCTGCTTTTCGGGATGCTTGGCTATTTTTCCATTCCAGCAGGGGAATTTTCGTTAAACCCGTTTGTAGGCGAGGGATTTAATGCCCTTGGTATTCGCAATAATTTGCGGGTGATATCTCAGCTGGGTATTATTGCACTTGGGGCGGGATTGCTGATTATAGCTGGGGAGTTTGATCTGTCTATAGGCTCAATGATCGGTTTTGCCGGTGCGTGTATGGCGATGATATTGCGATGGGGATTTGCCATTGTTATTCCCTATCTGTCCTTTGATGGCGGGATGCATATTGAATTTTTCACCCTTATCCACATCACCGATGTCTCTGCGCTTACCGCGATTGGCATCACGATGTGCTTTACATTGTTTTTTGGCTGGCTTCAGGGCTATATCGTGGTGAAATCCGGCCTGCCGTCTTTTATTGTAACGCTGGGCGGATTGTTCTTTTTGCGCGGCCTAACAGAGGTGTCCTTGCGCGCCTTTAACCATCGTCCGGATCAAATCAAGGGCGCGACAACCGTCACAGAGATTCCCGATATCAAAAATATTATCGAGGTGCCAGGTTATGGCGAGATGGAGCGCGAGGCAGCTAAAGCCCTGCCAGAAGCTGATTTGCAGGCGATTGTTTCCAGCCTGCCAGCCGATACTATCGCGGCCATTACCGAAAGGCTGGAATATACCTATAACCGGGTGGCAGAGGCAAAAACAGATATTCTGCTTGCAAAGGGCGTAAAACCGCTGGAACGGGCTCTGGAAAATGCCCTGGCATCTGGCAATGACTATATGGCCAATACAATTCAGGATAAAATTGCCAATTTTAAGATTGACCCGGTTGTTGCCAAAACCGTTACCGATGCAGATATTGCCAGAGCCTATTTGGATTCAATTGTAACTGCACGTCCGGTCGCGAATTTCTTTGGCGGCGATATTCTGGAACCTGTTTTTGACTGGCTGTATTTTCCGATTGACTGGAATACCAATAATTTTGGCAACCAGTTTGCGCCCGGCTTGTATTCCTGTGTGATGATCTGGGTCTTGCTATCGATATTATGCTATATTGTCCTCTCCAAGACACAGGCAGGTAACTGGATTTATTCTACCGGTGGCAATCTGAACGCGGCCAAAGCCAATGGCGTGCCGACCAATAAGGTAAAGATATCACTGTTTGTTTTCTCGGCCTTTTGTGCGACCATTTTTGCGACCTGTCAGGTGTTCGAGGTCAACACAGCAGATGCCGCCAAAGGTAATTTGAAAGAATTGGAAGCGATCGCCGCAGCGGTTATTGGCGGTATTGTCATGACCGGCGGGTTTGGCACGATTATGGGCATTATTGTGGGGGCGTTTATTTTTGGTATCGCCAAGGAAGCCTTTTTCTATATTCCGGGCATTGATGGCTCTTTTTATCGCGTCTTTCTGGGTCTGGTCATTGTGGCATCGGCCTTGCTGAATGAAAATATCCGAAAACGTATTATGGGGACGTTATAGCTATGTCTGCTGCTGCCACAACGCCGCTTATCGAGACACGTTCTCTGGTGAAAAAATTCGGAAGCTTTACTGCGTTGAACGGGGTGTCGCTGAAAGTATATTCAGGCGAGGTACACGCCCTGCTTGGGGATAATGGGGCAGGCAAATCCACTCTTATCAAAATCCTGTCAGGGGTATTTCCGCCCACCAGTGGCGAGATAGCCGTAGAAGGCAAGGTGGTTTCTTTTGCCTCTCCGCGAAATGCTACTGATGCCGGTATTGGCACGGTCTATCAGGATTTGGCGCTTAACCCGCTTACTTCTGTCACGCGCAATTTTTTCCTTGGCCGTGAGCTGACAAGGTTCAAAAGCCCGTTCGGCCTTTTGAAGATGAATGAAATGCATGAAATTGCAATGCAGGAAATGAAAAAGATCGGTATCACCATCAGCGATCCTGAACAGGCGGTTGGCACAATGTCCGGGGGGCAGCGCCAGACGCTGGCCATTGCACGGGCGATTTATTTTGGGGCAAAAGTGCTGATTTTGGATGAGCCGACTTCCGCGCTGGGACAAAAACAGCAAATGGAAGTGTTAAAAACTATCCGCCGTGTCCAGCAATTAGGCAATATCGCCATTATCCTTATCACCCATAATGAAATTCATGCCCGGCTGATTGCCGATCGTTTTACCTTTTTATCCTTAGGCGAGGTGATAGGTGAAGGCATAGCAAAAGACCTGGAAGGCGATGATATCAAGCGGCTAATGGCTGGCGGGGCAAAAATTGGCGATTTGGCCAAGGAGCTTGCAATATAGCTGCGTAATCGCCACTTCTTTTTTGTATAATGAATGGTTTAAACATTCAGCCAGATTTTTTCCGCTGCAGATTTCTGAATGGTTTCGACAATATGCTGAACCCGGTAGCCTGCTCGAAAATTAAAGGGCTCGGCGCCCTGCCCTGCCAAAGCGTCGGCGAATTTTGCAATTTCAATCGCCTTTAGATCATTAAACCCGATCTGATGGCCGGGCGCGACACAAAAATTGCCATAAGGGGTATGTTCAGGGCTTGCTTCAATCCGTCTGAAGCCACGCCTGTCACGGCGATCCCCAGCATCGAAAAAATGCAGCTCGTTCAGGCGTTCTTGCGAGAAATACAGCGCGCCGCGTGATCCGTAAATTTCAAAATCATGTTGCATGGTACGCCCGGTTGCACACCAGTTCGCCTCGATAGCACCGCTAACCCCATTTGCAAATTCCACCAAAATCTGGGTTATGTCATCTATTTCTACCGTCTGCATCTTGCCGTTATTATCCGGGCGTTGCGGGATAAGTGTTTTTGACTGTCCATTTACTTGTGCGATAGGCCCTAACAGAAATTCGGCTGTGGCCAGCGCATGGCTGCCAATATCGGCCAATGCGCCCCCGCCTGCCTTGTCATGGCGAAAGGAAATAGGGCTGTTCGGATCGGCCATATAATCTTCTGCATGAACACCGCGATAGGCATAAATCTCGCCCAGCTCTCCTGCCTCTATCATTTGTCTGGCTAGTCCAAACATCGGATTGGTTAAATAGTTAAAACCCACTTGCGTTTTCACCCCCGCCTGTTCAGCGGCCAGGGTCATTTCCAGCGCATCGCGCATGGTTGGGGCAAGAGGCTTTTCACAATAAACATTTTTGCCCGCTGCAATCGCTGCAAGGGCAATTTCCTTATGCAGGGCATTGGGGGCGGTGATATTGACAAGGCCGATATCCGGGTCGGCAATGATATCGCGCCAATCTGCTGTATGGCGGGCAAAGCCGAGCGATTTGCCAGCTGCGCTGGCCAGTGCCTCGCTGGCATCTGCAACCATTTTCATGTGAAAATCTATTGGCAAATTGAAAACACGGCGCGCAGTCGCAAAACCAAAAATATGCGCCTTTCCCATAAAACCTGTACCGATAAGGCCAACATTTATTTTCATTATTTTCCCTTTTTATCTTTGTTTGTAACAACGCCAAAAAGGGCGATATTCTACGCGCGCAAAGTCCCGGCCAAGATGGAAGTGCCCGGGGGTGAAAAACATTGATTCTTTCGCCTTCTGTCATTTAAAATAGCATAGCTGAACAAGAAAAAAAACCGAGGCATCGCTATGGCAAACAGGACAATTCGTTTAACGATGGCACAGGCAATCGTTCGTTATCTGGTTAATCAATATACCGAAATAGACGGGGTGCGCGTACCGCTTTTTGCCGGCGCGTTTGGTATTTTTGGACATGGCAATGTGACCTGTCTTGCCGAAGCGCTGGAGGCGGTGCAAGACAGGCTGCCGACATGGCGGGGGCAGAATGAACAATCTATGGCACTGGCAGCCATTGCCTATGCCAAGGCAAAGAAAAGACGCCAGATTATGATCGCTACCAGCTCTGTTGGACCAGGGGCAACCAATATGGTCACCGCGGCGGCGGTGGCCCATGCCAACCGTCTGCCGGTATTGCTGTTATGCGGGGATACCTTTACCAACCGTTTGCCTGATCCGGTTTTGCAACAGGTGGAACATTTTGGCACGCCCTCTACCACAGTAAATGACAGCTTCCGTGCGGTATCGCGTTTCTGGGACCGCATCACTCATCCGGCGCAGATTATTGCCTCTTTGCCTCAGGCGATTGCGACCATGCTGGATCCGGCTGATTGCGGGCCTGCCTTTATAGGTTTGCCTCAGGATATTCAGGAAATCGCCTATGATTATCCGGCAGAATTTTTTGAAGAAAAAACATGGCACATTGCGCGCCCCCGTGCTTCTGCTGACCAGATTGAAGCGGCGGTGGAGTTGTTAAAGACAGCCAAAAAGCCATTGATATTATCCGGCGGCGGGGTGCGCTATTCAGGGGCGGAACAGATGCTGGCCGATTTTGCTGTAAGGTTTGGTATCCCAATCGCAGAAACAATTGCCGGCAAAGGGGGGGTCGTGCATGACCATTCTGCCTATGTTGGCCCGATGGGGATTGAAGGAACAGATGCGGCAAAAACCCTGGCAGAAGGTGCAGATGTTATTCTTGCCATTGGCACAAGGCTACAGGATTTTACTACCGGTTCCTGGACAACTTTTGCCCGTGATGCACGTTTTGTGAATATCAATACCGCACGGTTTGATGCTGGAAAACATCGCTCTGTGCCGGTGGTAGGGGATGCGCTGGTGACGTTGCAGGAAATCTCTGCAGCACTGGGTGACTGGTCGTGTCCGCTAACCCATATGCAAACTGCCCAGGCGTTATATGCAGACTGGAATAAAGAGATAGATAAAGGCCAGGCGCCCACCAATGCCGAGGCGCCCAGCTATGCCCAGGTGATCGGTGTGGTAAACCAACAGGCAAAACCAGAAGATATAATGGTTACAGCCGCAGGCGGTTTGCCAGGAGAGACAATTAAAAACTGGCGCTGTAAATCACCCTATAGTTTTGACTGCGAATTTGGATTTTCCTGTATGGGCTATGAGCTGGCGGGCGGCTGGGGTCATGCGATTGCCAAACAGGGAAAGGGCGTGCCGATTGTGTTGGTCGGGGATGGCTCTTATTTAATGATGAATTCAGATATTTATTCCTCTGTTTTGTCAGGGCACAAGATGATTGTGATTGTTTGTGATAATGGCGGTTTTGCGGTGATTAACCGGCTGCAAACAAATATGGGCGGGGCTGGATTTAACAATTTGCTGGCCGATTGCCGGGTGGCAGATAAAGATAATATCCCTTATGTGGATTTTGCTGCCCATGCGGCGGCCATGGGAGCCTTTGCGCGCCATTGTGACAGCCTGTCCGATTTGGAACAGGCTATGGCATGGGCGCAATCCACCGATAAAACAACTGTGCTTACCATCCGGACAGATGCGTATAAATGGACACCGGGCGGGGCTGACTGGTATGTGGGCGTACCAGAGGTTTCCGAGCGCGAAGGCGTCCGAGAGGCGCGCGCCGCACAAGAAGAGTTTAGAAAAAAACAAAGGCAAGGTATTTAGCTATGTTGCGTGCAAAACTGGGTATTTCCCCCATCGCATGGTGGAATGATGATGATGTTAATCTCTCGGATGATGTCTCGCTGGAAGAGGCCTTGCGCCAGGCATCTGTTGCAGGATTTGTCGGGATGGAAACAGGCCAGCGCTTTCCAATGAATATGCAAGAGCTTGGCCCAATCCTGGCCAAATATAATATGCAGGTTTGCGGTGGCTGGTTTTCCGGAGATTTGCTAACCGGCGATATCGAGCGGGAAAAAGAGCGGATAGAACAGCAACTGCAATTTTTTAAAGCAGCAGATGCGCCTTGTATCGTATATGGCGAGGTGTCCGGCTCGGTACAAAGCAAGCGCGATAAAACACTTTCCCAAAAGCCGGTCATTGATGAAACAGAAATGGCAATTTATGGCCGCAAAGTTTCAGATTTTGCCGAATATTGTGAAAAACAGGGTATGCCGCTTTCCTATCATCATCATATGGGCGCAGTGGTAGAAAATGAAACAGAGCTGGATTTATTGATGAAACATTCTTCTATCCCGCTTTTATTTGATGCCGGGCATATGGCCTTTGCCGGCGGCGATAATCTGCGGGTCATCGATAATCATCACAAACGCATCACCCATGTTCATACCAAGGATGTACGCAAAGACGTGATGCCGG
>CBFIAD010000035.1:0-19422 GCA_965660495.1 Puniceispirillaceae bacterium (SeqCode) | reverse complement strand
TCCGGTAAAATTATCTGCCCACAGGCCAGCTTTGGCCGCTTCATTTATCATGCCGCGCGTCGGTTTTTCCATCAGGATCAGAACGCCCATGACGGCCTGCATCGCCTCTACCGTGCCGCGCAGATCGCGCACCATAGAGGGGGTGATATTCGCCCCTCCCTTTACCGAAACAATGCCTTCTTGTGTTGTGCCTCGCCCGCGAGAGGGGAACAGCAATTCGCCATCTGATCCGCCATCGCCTGTCTGCCGGTCATTTGGCCGTGCGTGGATTAGGCCAACTGCCCAGCGTTCAAAATCAAACGGGTCTTTATTAAACAGCATTCGTGCTGCGGTTACATCGGTTGGGATGCCGGTAACCTCTACCCCCGTCATAACATTCGGGCCATGCACATCTTCCAGACGGGCAATAATCACATTGATGGCGAGGGCCGAAACATCCATGCCAATCCAGTGCCGCCCCAGCGCCTGCGCGGCATCTACCGCTGTGCCACAACCGCAAAAGGGATCAAGGATAATATCCCCTTCATTGCTGGAGGCCTCAATAATCCGCCTGAGCAGGGCAAGCGGCTTTTGGGTGGGGTATCCCAGACGCTCATTTCCAGATGCAATATTGATATCAACCCAAACATTGCCAAGCGGTTTTCCTGCGTAATCCTTTAGGTATTTGCGACGACTTAGCCTGTTACCATCAATAATGATGTTTCCTTTGATATATTCTTCTTCAAGTCTTTGTTTGGAGAGCCTCCATCCTGAAGAGTGCGGATTCTTAAAACCACGCCATGTAAAGCAAAGGTTAGGCCTAACACCCATTGATGGATTGCGAAAAATATGAGCCGAGTCATCTTTATATCGTTGACCTTTTTCATCCTTCAATTTGAATTCTTTCAGGATTTCATCCTCGGTAAGCTTCCTCAGAGGCCTCAAACGGTAATCATCGCTTTTTGTGTAGAAGTATATGTTGTCTGATACAGTACCCCAGCTTCTTGCTTGATGTTGGCTGCCTTTTGCCCCTTTCATTCTTTGCCATATAATTTCATTCTGAAACATCTTTGCCCCAAACACCGCGTCCAGAACCAGTTTCAAATAATGGCTGGCGGTGGGATCGCAATGCAGATACAGGCTGCCTGTCTGTTTCAAAACGCGGTGCAATTCTATCAACCGCTCTGTCATAAACAGGATATATGCCAGCATCCCGCACCGCCCCAGCATCATAAGCATAGCCTCTGACACCCGGCGCACGGACCCGCCGCGATCCAGCAGCCTATCATAAACTTCCTGATGGCCAGCATGCCAATACCATGTATCGGTAAAGGCCTTTATTTGGGCGGTATCCTCGCCTGTCTCTGAACCGAACAGCATATTATAATCGGTATCGGATTTAAAAGGCGGATCGAGATAGATTAAATCCACACTTTCATCTGCCAGCAATTTCAGATTATCGAGACAATCCCCATAGAGCAGGTGATTGCGCGCCAAATCCAGCGTCCTGGTCTTTGCCATCTTATCCCCCCTGGAAAATACATTACCGAGGGCAAAGCCTATCAAATATACCTTAAAATACCGTTAATATTGGGCAAAAAATTTTAGGGAAATAATGGGAGGAAAGGGGGGGGCGGTCAGCCCTACACCAGATTTTTAATAAAAGAGGGAAAAGCCTCACATCATGGCTATCTGCTACAGACCCCGAGTTGTCAGCAGGGGAAAGGGGAGAGTGTGTGCGTGAAGAAAGGCTATTTTTTCAAACATACCTTTGCGACATGCTCGCCCTGCTGACTTTTTATCTCAGACCTTGTCCGTTTTTATTCAGACCCTTGTCCGTACGCGATACGTTCATTTACGCATCATGAACCTTATTTTCCAATTACGGCATAAATAAGGCATTGCCCCCAAAGCCGACTTAAAAGCAGAATAAAACAGGAAAAAGCGGGGAAGGAAATAGAGTGAGCAGACAGCCTGTAAGCCGGGTTCTGTATAAAAAGCGCCGGGGCGCCATTTATGATAGCTATTCGTCTGGGACGCCTGTTACCAGTCGCCTCTAGCAACCTACCCGGACATCTCTGGCAGGATCACCAGTGCTGCAACGCAGCCATGCCCCTACATGGTCTTGCTTCGGATGGGGTTTACCCTGCCAGCCCTGTCACCAGTTCTGCGGTGCGCTCTTACCGCACCTTTTCACCCTTACCTGATCTTGCATGATCAGGCGGTTTGTTTTCTGTGGCACTTTCCCTGAGGTCGCCCTCGCTGGACGTTATCCAGCATCCTGATCCTGTGAAGCCCGGACTTTCCTCTGACAGGCGAAGCCTGCCAGCAGCTATCCGGCTATCTGCTCACACCTCTGCAGATAGCGTGTTTTTTACGAATTTGTCAAATAAAGCTGTTTTGTCGGCGGCGGGGCTGAAACTAGTCTGGCTGGATTTGCTCGCGCAGGATTTCCAGCTCCAGCCAGCTTTCCTCTTTTTCTGCGATATCTGTCTTGTCCTGAGCGGTTTGATTGGCCAGCTCTTCATAGCCTTTGCCATCGCGGGCAAAAAAATCCATATCAGCCAGCTTTATTTCTGCCTCTGCAATGCGCACGCGCAAGGCCTCTATTTCCTTTGGCAATTGTTCCAGCTGATAAACCTGTTTATAGCTCAGCCGGTTTTGGGCAGCCTTGCTGATGGTTTCGGGCGAGTTGTTCTGCCTTGCCTTGCCGGACTGTTTTTTGGCGGTTTTGCGCGCGCTATTTTGCCGCCGTCTTTCCAGATAATCGCTATAGCCGCCAGCATGGGGAACAATTTTACCGTCTGCTTCAAAAGCCAGAACCCCTGTGACGGTGCGATCCAGAAAATCGCGATCATGGCTGACAATCAGCACCGTGCCATCATAATCGGCTATCACCTCTTGCAACAGGTCAATGGTTTCCATATCCAGATCATTGGTCGGCTCATCCAGTACCAGAAAATTATGGGGCTGGGAAAAAATACGTGCCAGCAGCAGGCGGTTTTGCTCGCCGCCCGAGAGCGTACCGGTGCGCTGAGTCATTTTATAATCATCAAATAAAAAATCCCGCAGATAGCTGGTGACATGGCGCGGCTTGCCATCAATTTCAATGACATCACCGCCATCCGGGCACAGGGTTGTCCAGGGGGTACTATCGGGGTTTAGCCGCTCGCGGTTCTGGTCAAAATAGGCCGATAACAGGCCAAAGCCGGTTTTCACATGACCTCTATCGGGGCTGCGTTCGCCCAGCAATGTGCGGATAAGGGTGGATTTGCCAATACCATTTGGTCCGACAATCCCCAAACGGTCGCCGCGCCGGATGATGGTGTTAAAATGTTTTACCAGATTTACCGGCTCTGGCCGGGCAGGGATATCCACGCTCAGATCGCGTGCCTCCAGCACAATTTGCCCGCCGCCTTCTGCCTTGCCGGTATTCATCGACATTTGGGCGATCACCTGGCCGCCCTGTCGGGCGCGTATTTGGCGCAATTCCTGTAGCTCGCGCAGACGCCCCTGATTGCGTTTGCGCCTTGCGCTGATCCCCTGATGCGACCATCTGGTTTCTTCAGCAATTTTTCTGTCCAATTTATGCAAGCGCACCGCCTCTTCGGCTAATATGCCCTCTGACCAGTCCTCAAACTGATCAAAGCTGCCTTCGCGCCGGCGCAAGGTACCCTGATGTATCCAGATAATTCCGCTGCCAAGGGCGCGTAAAAATGCCCGGTCATGGCTGATAAGGATCAGCGCCCCCGAACGTGCCTTTAGCATATCTTCCAGCCATTCAATGGTCGGCAGATCCAGATGGTTGGTCGGCTCATCCAGTAGCAAGACTTGCGGGTCGGTTATCAGGGCGCGTGCCAGTGAGGCACGTCTGCGCTCGCCCCCGGACAGCCCATCTGTCATCCGCGCCGGATCCATCCCCATTTTATCCAGCATCGCTTCTGCACGGTGGCTTTGTTTGATGCGCTCGGCAGTGCCAAGATCACTTGCTTCATCCAGCCCTTGCAGAACATAAGAAGACAAGCTCATACTGCCCTTGAATTGGGGGGATTGCGGCAAATAGGCAATCTGGGCAGAAGGGGCTATCCAGCGGCTGCCTTCATCAGGATCCAGCTGGCCGGCAATAAGCTTCATCAGCGTTGATTTCCCCGCCCCGTTTCGGCCAACAAGGGCAAGCCGGTCACCGGCAGATACCGATAAATCGACATGGCGCAGCAACCATCGGTCGCCCAGATTTACGCCCATATCAGCGATGCTCATCAATGGCGGAGCCATATCCTATCCCTGTTTTATTTTAATGATGTGCGGTTATGCCGTGCGGGCGCGAATTTGTCCAGCCAATGTCTGATAGGCATGGTTAATCTGCGCCAGCCTGTCTGTCGCGGCTGAAATAAATTCCTCTGGCATACCGGCGGCTATCAGCTGGTCAGGGTGATGGGTGCGTGCCAGCGCTTTCCAGGCGGCTTTGGCTTCTTCCAGACTGGCATCAGCGGCAATGCCCAATATCAGATGGGGCGGCGGGCTCTCACCACTATAAATATCCGATAGCCGTTTAAAGCCAGCTTCATCATAGCCGAAAATATGACCAACTTCTGACAGATATGCCCATTCTTCAGCCGTGATTGCCCCATCTGCACGCGCGATGGTAAATAATAAATCCAGCAATTGTTCCAAAATGGCCGAGCGCGGGCCAAACAGTTCTACCGTTTGCCGGGCATAGGCAGCAAAGCCTTCCGGGGTTTGTCTGGCAAGATCCCAGAATTTGCCGACCCGCTCAATATCTTTAGCCGGAATATCCACGCGCGCACGAAAGGCCTCGATTTCGGCTTTAGTCACCATGCCATCTGCTTTGGCCATTTTCGCAGACAGGGCAATCACCGCCACGGTAAAGGCCACTTTGCGAGCCTGTTCCGGGTCTGTCTGGCGGCGAATTTGCTGTTCGGCAAACAGGCCGGCTGCTGCACCCAGCAAGCCGCCTATGGGCCCGCCCATGGCCAGACCGGCTGCCCCGCCTATCAATATTCCCCAGATGGTCATGTCTGCCTACCTTGGTTTGCCATGTCAGATGGTTAAATAGAATTTGCCATGCACAGGCTCGCAGTTTTATACTCTGGCCAACTGATACCAGATGCCTTTTCGTTGATTCCGGAACGATATAATTTTAGGCCTTTATACAGAGTTTAAGGCAATGAAACAAACACCAAGCCCATCAAATGAGGATAAAACATCCCTCTTGTTCGATTATCGGGGGCTAAAATGTCCCTTGCCGGTGCTAAAGGCACGCCGGGCGCTATCGCAATTAGATGCAGGGGCAGAAGTAACCATTCTGGCCGATGATCCGGCCGCCCCTCTGGATATGGCGCATTTTTGCGAGACCGAAGGCCATCAGCTGGCCGCCTCGCAGGAAGAGGACGGCTTTTTCCGCTTTGTCCTGATAAAATCCTGATAAAATCCTCTTAAGATATCAGAGTTATTCTAAAATCTCGCCATAGGCTTTTAGCGTTTTTTTGCGTTCCTGATAATACCAGGCAATTTCGGCTTCTCTTGACAGGTTATGTGCCAGCAACCCCAGCTGGCGGGCGGTATCAAAAAAACCTTTGGCTGGCCAATCATGCAGGCGCGAGACAATAATGGCCGCCCGCAATGGCTGGCTGGTGGCGGCATCTTTTGCCATCAGCTGTTCCAGCCATAAGGTTAATTTATGGATACGGTGGGGGGCGGGGATGCTGGCGGCTTGCGCTAACCCGTCATAGGTGACAGCCTGGCCGGATTTCAGCGCGGCAAAAAGGGCGGTCTCCGCGCGCATTTGCCAGTCTTTATCTGTATCTGTCATATCTTTAATCCGTTTTGCCAGACAAGTATCTATTCCTTTTTCTTGTGATAATAGACCTTTCTATTGTAAGGGTTCTAGCATGACCTTTCTACGATCGCTTTTGTTTAATCTTGCTTTTTACGGGCTAACGACCATTTTGGCGTTTTTGCTGATCCCCTGTCTGGCGACGCCGCGCAGTGCACAGGCGGCTGGCCGCTTTTGGGGGTGGCTGAGCCATAAATTACTATATATAGCTGGCCTGACTCACCGCAATCAAGGCGACCGCCATTTGGACGCACAGGTGATTTATGCGGTAAAGCACCAGTCTGCCTGGGAAACACTGATTTTATATTGGCAGCTTGGTGCCCCGGTGGTGGTGCTGAAAAAAGAGCTGATGCATATCCCTGTTTTAGGATGGTTTTTTGCACGAGCTGGCTGCATCGCACTGGACAGGAAGGCGGGCATGGCCGCTTTGCGCCATTTGCGCGCTCAGGCAGAAAAAGCCAAAAGATCGGGGCGTTCTATTCTGATTTTTCCGCAAGGTACGCGGGTGCGTGCTGGCCAGAGCCATCCCTATCAGATAGGGGTGTTTGCCCTTTATGAGCAAACCGGCCTGCCAGTTGTTCCTGTGGCTTTGAATTCCGGGCAATTTTGGGGCAGGCGCGGCTTTACCAAGAAACCCGGCCAGATTTGCGTCAGCTATCTGCCAGCGATGGCTACCGGATTAAAGCGCCAGGCGTTTATGCAGCAATTAGAACAGCAGATAGAGACACGCATGGCTGAGCTTGAAGCTGCCCAATCGAATACCCATATCAGATAGACCAGCTTTTCTTTAGTGCATACTATGGCCGGAGATAAAAAATATGGCCGGAGATAAAAAATATGGATGGTGAAAATTTCCATGAGAATTATCAGCGCAATGTGCTGGACGGCCGGTTGCAATCCTGTTCGACCCGTCCAGTGACAGGCTTTTTCCGCGACGGGTGTTGTCATACAGGCCCACAGGATATCGGCAGCCATACCGTCTGTGCGGTAATGAGCGATGCCTTTTTGGCTTTTAGTCTGGCAGCGGGAAATGATTTATCGACCCCGCGTCCAGAATTTGATTTTCCCGGCCTGAAAGCAGGGGACAGATGGTGTTTATGTGCGGCAAGATGGGAAGAGGCGCGGCGTTCCGGGGCTGCCCCGCAAGTGGTGCTGGAAGCCACAAACAAGGCAGCGCTGGCCATTGTTCAGCTTGACCATCTAAAGGCTTATGCGGCATCTTAACAGCCATTCCTATTCAAAGCAGGCAGCGATTTATCCATGACAGAACAGATGATGAAAGCAGAGAAAAAAGAAAGCGACAAGGGCGCTTCATCTGACCGTCATTTATGGTATGTCTGGATGGGGCTGATGGTCATTGCTGTTGTGCTATTGCCCTTTATTGTGCGTGAAGGTGCGCTGGTTCGCGCCATTGCTGATATGTGCATGGCAGCGTTGGGCGGATAAGATTTACTGATTTTCGCTACGAAAACCTATTGATTTATGAAGATTAAATATTGAATTTTAGACATTTCTAAAATGTGTTCTAGCCTACAGGAATTTGTGTTATCCTGTAATCGGGGAAGTTTTTAGTTGGCTTATAAAGGGGGTGCCCCCTGTTGAGTTGGGACCGGCTAGGATTACTCAATCAAGGGACACATCGTTTTTACGAACGGTTTTTTGAATTGGACTAGCTGTAAAAAAAACTTCCCCACCCATAGATGTCTTTTTCCATATTGTGGAAGCTTTTATACGGGCAAAAGTCACGTGCCTGTCTGGGCGAGCAGTTGTGGCTCTAACCGCGCAAACGCCTCAGCCGAAGAGGGCAGGCTATCTTTCCAGCTATCACCTGCCTTGTCATCAGCAGCATCTGAAATAAATTTAAAAGCACACAAGGGGATTTTTTCATGCCAGGCAATTTTTGCCAGAGCGAAAAGTTCCATATCCACAATATCGCAAGCCAGCTCTGGCGCGCTATCGGTGAACCTGTCAGCCGTACCGCAACAAATCGGACTATCGGATAATCTTATCGAAGACGGGCAGTCATCAAAGGGGGTTGTCCCCAGCGCAATCCCGAGCGGGCGGACATCCATATCACATTGAACGGTTGTGCCAACTTCCACCACCTGATCCAGGCCAGTACGAATACCCCCTGCCGTACCGTAATTGATCAGCAAGCCCGGACGATAGTTAGCAATGGCTTTCATACATGCATAGCTTGCGTTAACTTTACCAACGCCGGTAAATACCACATCCCATTTTTTTGTGATATCGGCTGGTACTTCGCTTTCGAGTGCCACTATTAATAGAGGTTTTCCGGACATGGTTGCTGTTCCTGTTTCCTGACGGTGATAATTGCCTGGATAAAATGCTTCTATTTCTAGACCCGGCTATATCACAATGCTCTTATAAGGCGGAAAATATCTATCGGGCTTTTTAGCCCGATTGTTTTTTATGGCTATTATTCTATTTCATTTAAAAAAACTTGTGCAGGAAAAAGATATGCAAACACGTAAATTAGGGACATCCGGTATTGAGACATCTGCGATTGGTCTGGGGGCAATGTCTTTCACCAATTTTTATGGTTCATGCACAGATGAAGAATCTGCAGACGTGCTTTCTGCCTGTCTCGATCTGGGGGTGAAGCATATTGACACCTCCAATGTCTATGGGATGGGTGTGTCCGAACAGCGTATCGGTGCTTTTCTTGCCCGGCAAGGTAGCCAGAAAAACAGTTTATTTAATATCGCCACAAAGGCAGGTATTTGCCGCGACCTGGAAAAAGGGACGCGCGGCTTTGATAATTCAGCCGAACATCTGGAAGCAGAGCTGGATAAAAGCCTTGCACGGATGGGCATTGATTGTGTGGATTTATTTTATGTTCATCGCCGCCAGCCGGAAATCCCTATCGAAGAGGTGGCAGGCTCGCTTGGCAGGCTGGTTGAAAAAGGTAAAACCAAATCCATCGGTTTTTCCGAAATTGCCCCGTCATCATTGCGACGTGCCCATAGTGCCTATCCGGTGGCAGCGGTGCAGTCTGAATATTCTTTATCCACCCGTTCGGTGGAAATGGGTCTGATGCAGGCTTGTGCCGAGCTGGGCACAACGCTGGTCGCTTTCAGCCCGGTCGGGCGTACCTTTCTGACCGATACACCGATGGGCTTTGAGCGGGCGCAACAATCTGATTTTCTAAAAGGCAATCCGCGCTTTTTAGAGCCGAATATTTCGGCCAATCTGAAGATTACCGACAAGCTGAGAGCCTATGCCGGCGATCAGGGTGTGCCGACCGCCTCTTTGGCTATCGCCTGGCTACTGGCGCAAGGCCAGCAGGTCTTGCCTATTCCAGGCACCCGCTCGGTTGCCCATTTAAAAGAGCTGGTAAAGGGAACCGAGATTACCCTGACCGCACAAATGGAAAAAGAGATTCTGGAAATATTGCCCATTGGCTGGGCGCATGGGGACAGATATTCTGTCGCGCAATGGATAGGCCCTGAGCGTTACTGCTGATCATTTCATCTATCTTTAGGGGCAATTTATGATAGAAGCAGGCGATGAGTTCGCGTGATTATCTATTATATGCCAGCATCATTTTTGTCTGGTCGACCAGCTGGCTGCCCCTGAAATGGCAGGTGGGCGTGGTCGCCCCGGAAGTCTCTATTCTGTGGCGTTTTATCATCGCTGCCTCGATTTGCATGGCGGTTGCATATTTCCGAAAATCGCGCCTGACATTTGATTTCAAAGCCCATTTTTATTTCCTGTTGCTGGGTCTGTTTATTTTCAGTACCAATTTCACGCTGTTTTATACGGCTGGCCAATATGTTACCTCTGCTCTGCTGGCGGTGGTGTTTTCCACCACATCCATGGTCAATATTTTGCTGACATCGGTGATTTATCGCACCCGTCCGCAACTTGGCCAGCTTATCGCTTCTGCTACTGGCCTTGCCGGAATTGCCCTCATCTTCTGGCCGGAATTGCAAGTCTCGGAAGTCGCCTTTACCGCATTATTACTCTGTTTTGGCGGCACACTCAGCTTTTGTTCGGGCAATCTGATATCTGCACATATTCAAAAACAGGGTATCGGGGTTTTGAGCGCTAATTGCTGGGGGATGGTTTATGGCTGTATGTGGCTGGCCAGCTTTGCCCTGCTGTGTGGCAACCCCTTTATCATAGAGCTTACCCCGCTATATATCGGCAGCCTGTTATGGCTGGCAATTCTGGGATCGGTGGTGGCCTTTTTCAGCTATCTCAGCCTGGTTGGCAGTCTGGGGGCGGGCAAGGCAGGCTATGCGACCGTTGTCTTTCCGGTTTTTGCCTTGCTGATTTCTACCTTTTTCGAGGCCTATCAATGGACGCTACCAGCAATTATAGGCATTTGTCTGGTACTGGCAGGCAATTTATTAATGATCCGGGCGCGCTAGTTCTTTGCCTCCATCAGGATGATCATCTGCGCGCGCCTGTTCTGGGCACGTATAGCCTCGCTTGTGCCAAACGCAACCGGGCGTTCCTTTCCATAGGAAATGGTGTGAATGCGTGATGCTTCCAGCCCTTTTATCTTCAAAAAGCGGGCTACCGAAGCAGCGCGGCGCTCGCCAAGGGCAAAGTTATATTCTCTTGTCCCTCTGTCATCACAATGCCCTTCGATACGCAGACGAAGATGGCTGTTTTCTGGCCGCAACATTTGCTCGGCCAGACTGGTCAGGCGCAATGTGTCTTCTTCGCTCAACTGATATTCATCCAGCGCAAAATACACCGGATAAATAAGGCTCTCCAGGCTAGGCTCTTCTGGCCTGGCTGTTTCAACTGTTTCGTCTTCTACCTTCCGGTCTGCCTGTTTTGCTTTAGAAGCGGTATCGGAAACCTCCTCTCCTGATGTATCCGGGGCATTATCTGCAGCTTCGCTCGTTACAGCCGTGTTTTCTTCTGCTGGCTGTTCTTCTGCTTCTGACGGCGGGGCAGCAACGATAAAGGATTCCGGGGTGATATCGATAAGGGTAGCCGGGATTTCTGGCAAAGGCGGCTCTTGCGGGTTGGGGCGGATAGAGGCGCGATCGCACCCGCTTAAAGCGAGGACGGCAAAAATAGACAGAACTACCAAAAGGGAATAGGTGTGGGGATAGCGCATCTAAAAAAACTCTCCTGACCTTGAAAGCCTGTTCTATCCTAGGCAAATAACAGATGGTGGCTTTTCAGCCATTTCATTGTCGTGACCCCATCATAAAGAAAGGTACGGCAATCCGGGTCTTTGCCAGCCAGTCCGAAATCAGGGGTCTCTTCTTCCGGGACGGGTTTTTCTTCCTGGTCGCGATACATACCAAAGCCTCCCTGTCCGGATGAGCCGCCCAATGCAGCCTGAATTTTAAACATATCCTGCAGCATAACAGAGGGTATAACGACTGGATGTGTCGGCTCTTTACCTTTGCTGTGCCAGATTAAATTTTTCTTATTCATCTGTCTGTCAGGCTATAATTAGGCAGGTTATGTCGTTATCCTGCTAAAGGATCAGACAGCTCAGCCCGGGCGGCCATTATTTAAAGGGTGAATATGAAAGCCATCAAAACAGGCATTTGGATTTGGTGTTACACTATGATGCTGGCGATTTTGCCAGTGGCATCTTTTGCCAATGATGCCTGCAAGGAAACCAATCCGGACAAGTTTTTCGAGCTGATAAATGCAGCTGTTCAGGCCTATATTCCGGCACTGGATCGAAACGGGGTGCCGCTCTTGTCTGAAAATGATTTGTTTGTGCAGAAATCCCAGCATTATTTTGCCGAATATCGCAAATATGAACCTGTATCGATTACGATGGAACGGTTTGCCGCTGTGACTGAAAATAACCTGACAGCGCTGGAAAATTTTGAAAGTAAAATTACCGTCATTGGCCCCAATTGCAGTCAAATCAATCTTTACCGCAGCCGTCTTGTCGGCGCGTTTGAAGCCTCTTTTGACGAGATTATGGAGCTGATAGCTCTTGGTATCCGCACCAATAATGAATCCATCATTGAATTTGCCAGCAGCCAGCTCACCCCGAAACCGCTTAGCTTTCCGCAAGTCATCGAAATATTGGAAAATGATCTTGCCTTAAATGAAGATGTGATTGTGCGGATGATGCCCGATTATTTGCGCACCCAATTTATCGCTTCGGAAAAAGTGCCGTTAAATTCCATGTCGGAAATGGCTCTGCTGGCCTTTTCCGCGATGGGCGGCGTGATCGATAGTGATGTGGCCGAAGTCTATATTTTTATTCCCCAAAAACAGGGCGGACTGCCAGCTGATCAGGAAACGATTTTGCTGACTTCGGATGCAAATATTTATGAAATTTCCGGATTTGACTATCAAACAGCTGCAGCTGTGCTAAGCCGTATTGGTATTCGCCCTTCTGTTGTCAGCCTGTCAGAGGTGAAGACCCGGCGCGGTGGATATTGCCAGATGGACATGGCCGGTCGATGGATGCAGGTCGTCAAGGGCAAGAAAGTGCGTATGTGTCCGTTTTCCGAACTTGTACGTCAAATGTTAAAAGATAAAAGTTTTTATGACATTTTAGATTATCAATTTCAAAGTGTTGTTTTTGACGCTATCTCTCAGATTCTGAAAGAAAGCTGAGGCGTCGGCCAAAAGATGCCAGGCCGATTTTTAAAAAAATTTTCGGTTTCAGGAGAATAAAAACAAAAACTGGTATGGTTCTTGTAACCAGAGAGGCCTAATCAAAAACAGGGTTTTCTGCCCCAGCCTCTCAGGAAGATAATATCATGACACAAAATATACTGGATCTGAACGAAGCCCTTGTATCAAAAATTCTCTATGATTTTGACACAGAGCTGCAGACCAGATTTTCTTCCAGCCTGTTCCAGTTTATTCTGGCAACAGATGAAATTTCAGATGGAATGTTTCATGATACAGTGCGCCGCGTCTGGCGAGATGCCGGCCCGCAGGGCTTGCGCTCCTATCTGGGACGTGAATTAACCCTGCTTGAAGATTACCGCGAGCAACAATTACATAAATTAGGCTCATAAAGCGCCAGAAAAAGGGTAGCTAGAAATCGCGCCCCATCGCGTAAAATTCATCATTTGGACGCATCGCTGCCATGCTGGCCATTCTGTTGGACAGGGCAAACAGGCCAGCAATTGCGCCAATATCCCAAATATCCTCATCCCCAAAGCCATGTGCGCGCAAGGCACTAAAATCATCGTCACCGATTTGGGCAGGCTGTTTGGCGATCTTTGTCGCAAAAGCCAGCATCGCCTTTTGTCTGTCGCTGATATCTGCCTTTGTATAGTCGGTGGCGATTTGTTCAGATATTTTACTGTCTTTGGCATAAATCCGCAAAATTGCCCCATGTGCCACCACACAATATAAACAGTCATTTTCGGCCGAAGTGGCAACAATGATCATTTCCTTTTCCGCCTTGCTGAGGCCGGAAGGGCGCAAGATAAGCGCATCATGATAGGCCATAAAGGCACGCAACTCGTCCGGGCGATGAGCAAGTGCCATAAATACATTCGGAATAAAACCAGCCTTTTCCTGAACCTCTTGCATCCGCTCACGAATATCTTGCGGCAGATCAGCAAATTCAGGGACGGCAAAGCGGCTGATAGCGGGGCGGGTCATCTTCTTGCTCCTTGATGGGGAATGGCTGGGTTTTATCTAGCTGCGGCTACGGCCAGAAAAACGGGGCAACATGGCAGAGAAGTCGCGGCCCAGCCCATCCTCATCCTCAACAAATCTCTTATATAGGGCAAGGGCGGCCGCGCCCATCGGGGTGTCGGCATCTGCATCTTCTGCTGCCTCTTGCGAGAGCCCCAGATCCTTGACCATCATTTCTGCGGCAAAGCCGGGGGTATAATTGTTGTCAGCAGGAGATTTGGGGCCAATATCAGGGGCAGGGAAATAGCTGTTCACTGTCCAGCTTGCCCCTGAAGAAGTGCTGAGAACATCAAATAATTTTTGTCTATCCACCCCTAATTTATCGCCAAGCGCGATACTCTCGCAGGTCGCGATCATGGTGACGCCCAAAATCATATTATTACAGATTTTTACAGCCTGGCCTGCCCCTGCATCGCCGCAATGCACCGCCTTATTGCCCATAATTTCAAACAGGGGCTGAAGGGTGGCAAAGCTGGCATCACTGCCTCCCACCATAAAGGTTAGCGTGCCAGCCTGTGCCCCTGTAATGCCGCCGGAAACAGGCGCATCCATAGCCCCCAGGCCAGCCTGTTCTGCCGTTTCAGCTACCTGGCGTGCAGAGCGCACATCCACTGTAGAGCAATCACATAAAATTGCGCCTTTTTGCATGGCAGGAATAATGGCCTCTGCCACTTTACGCAAAATCGCGCCATTTGGCAGCATGGTGATAACCACCTCACATCCCGCCACACAGGAAACGACATCTGTAGCCGGTGTAATCCTTTCCGGGAATTCAATTTCAGCTGTATCAAAGCCGGTAACATCATGTCCTGCGCTGGCAAGGTTTGCCGCCATAGGCAGTCCCATATTTCCCAATCCAATAAAACCGATTTTCATCCGACTACTTCCCCTTTTTATGTCTTCTAAATGTCTATTATTTTGGCAATTCAGCCAGCATCGCATTTACTTTTTCATCGCTTACCTCATCCAGGCGTTTATATTGCCAGTTGGGGGTGCGATCCTTATCAATTACGGCCGCGCGTGTACCTTCCAAAAACTCGCCCTCATCCATGGAACGATAGGTAAAACGATATTCTAGACCCAGTGCGGTGGTCACATCATCCTGCGGTGAGAGGCGATGTAAAATCTCGGCCGTACACAGCATGGAAAGCGGCGCGTTATGCGCTAGTGCCTTTTTCCAGAATTTATCCATATCGGCATCGGCAAAATTTACATCTGCCGCACCACGCACATCGCTTGCAGCAAGCAGATTATCGCAATCTGCCTGCCAGCTTGCCAGCACGCCCCGTTCTGTGGGAGGACAGGAAAATTCTGCAATCGGGTCTGGGCTGCCCGCGTCAATCAGGGCTGCTTTCAGCTGTTCAAAATCTTTTTGCAAAACAAAGCTGTCAGCAAAACCGGCATACAGGCTGTCTGCTGCATTCATCCGATATCCTGTCAGTCCCAGATATAGCCCCATCTTGCCCGGGGCGCGTGCCAGAAGGGCAGTGCCGCCCACATCCGGTATCAGGCCGATAGCACATTCCGGCATGGCAATTTTTGCTGTCTCGCAGACAATGCGGTGGCTGCCATGACAGGCAATGCCAACACCACCGCCCATCACAAAGCCATGTAAAAACGCAATATAAGTTTTGGGGTAATGGTCAATCAGCGTGTTCAGGCGATATTCATCTGCCCAGAATTTACGGGCATAGTCAAAATCCCCTGTTATGCCGTGGCGATACAGGCTGGCGATATCCCCGCCCGCACAAAAGGCACGTTCACCTTCTGCTTCCAGAATAACCTGAGTGATGGCCGGATCATCGCGCCAGGCCAGCAATGCCTCTTCCATCGCGATGCACATATCATAGCTGAGGGCATTTAACGCCTCTGGACGGGTAAGGGTTATTAGGCCAGTTGTTTTTTCTACCCGGCAGATTATCTCACTCATGCATCTTATTCCTTACATATTACTAATAGATAAAAACTGACTGGCTGACATAGCCTGTCATAAAAATAGGGGGCAGAAATCCAGCCTAGCCAATTTCCAGCCTCGCATCAATTGGTTTGCGCCAGGCCGGCTGCCTTTAGCCAGATGTGATCCAGCTCGATAAGTTTTTGTTTGTCAAACTTGTCTGCATGATGCCAATAACGACCATCTTCGACGAAATAACCCAGCTCTGCCTCACGATGCAGGCCTTCTGCAATAGCAGATATATCAGGTTCTGGTTGTGGCCGGTCAAATTCAAAAAATGCTTCTGGCGTGATGCGTGGATAGAGCAGGCGCGATAACCCGTTTGAAAAATTCCATATCTGTGTGCCCTGTTGATAGGCAAGCGCATAGAAACGTGCCGAACTGGCCTCAAGAGAGGTAAGGGAAATATCATCTCGTAACGGGTCCGGGGCGCCTGTCCCGTAAAAATGGGTTGCCTGATTTTTCGGGTAATGCATATCACAGCCCAGATGGGCGATATGCTGCGGGCGCAATGCATCCAGACACCAATAGGCAGCGGTATAGGCCATGGTTCCCCCGGCATAGACAAAGCCCCCAAAGCGGTTTTGGGCAGGGACAAAGGCGCGCTCATCTATCAGCTGTTGCGTCTTGCCAATTTGGGCGGGCATTCTGTCGGCTGGAAAATCATAAGGATAGACAAGATGGGTCCAGTGGGGGGTGGCCCGCCAGGCATTATTGATCACAATGACATAATCAAATTTATGCAATGGAAGTTCAGCTGCAAATTGGGCATCCGGGCCAGAGCCAAGTATCAGGGCAGTAATGGGGCGCGGCATATTTCTATTCCGGGGTGTTTCAATCGTGAAAATATCATGACAGGCTGTGGTCAATAAAAAACAGGCATCGTCTTTTTACATGAACAATGCCTGTTTTATATCTAAATCTTAATAAAAAGTAAGGTTTTTACTTACCTGCACCAATTTGTGCCCATTCCGGTACCCAGCCTGGATAGCTGGAACAAGCAGAAAGGCCGGTAAGCGCAAAAGCGATTAGGCAAACGGAAACGATTTTCTTCATAATACTCTACCCATCATAAAATGTTAATTTAACCTATAAGCTGAATGGGCGGCTGTCATCTGTTTTATGTTTAATTTTTTTTTAAATTTCAGGGAAAAAATAAAAAAAGGGGCGGCCGCGCCTGGCATTTTGCCGGAGATGACCGCCCCTTTGATGAAAAAAGCTGTGGGAAAAAGTTAAACAGCTTTCAGATTTATTGCGGCTGTTTTACCGTTTTTGCCTTCTTCCAGCTCGTATGAAACTTGCTGACCTTCCTGCAGGTCAGTCATGCCAGAATTCTGAACAGCAGAGATATGTACAAACACATCTGTATCGCCTTCATCTGGTGCAATAAAGCCATAGCCCTTTGTGGTGTTAAACCATTTGACGGTGCCAGTTGCCATTTTCGTCTCCTAAAATATCTGTTAAGCCTGACAACTCGCATCAAATAATGTCAAAAATTGTTAAGCTGTATTTTCAAACGTGAAAATACCATGCTTATATGTCATGGCTGTGCAGTAATTTCCACTTTTTTCTTTGTTTTTATCCTAAATTGGGTGCAAAAGCGGCCTTTTTGCCCAATTAAGCACCGTTTTAGCATCTGGTAGCTGGCCAACAGCTGCAAGTGGCAAGAATATGTCGGCAACGGCATTAATGAAGCGGGAACGTGGTTTTTCCTTTCAAAGATGGGCATATTGGCTAAGATTATCGACTTTATCAGTTGATTTTTCCTGGCAGCAGCCTTTCTTATATCCATAAAAAAGGTGTCAGATATGCTGCTTGATAGAAAGGGAGTAGGAAAAAGCCAAAATGCGCCTTTTTATACCAGTTCTTTTTTTGATGTCTTTCAGCCAGAATGTGCTGGCTTACTGTTACGAGCCGAGCGCGCCCTATAACAAGCCGCAAAAACCCTATGTTCCCTATTGCGTGAATGAATGGGCCGGGACACATAGCTGTGATGATTGGGAAATAAATAATTATTATGCCGAACTGGAATCATATAATTATGAGGTGCAATCCTATATTAACCAGTTGAATAACTATATTGAGGAAGCGGTTGAATATGCCAAATGTGAAGCAGCCAATTTGGAATAATCTGAAAGGCAAAGCCTATGGAATGGCATAAGACGGGCAGGTCAAATAAAGGAGAGCATCAGATGTCCGAGGTGACGATATATCATAATCCGCGATGTAGTAAATCGCGCCAAACGCTGGCGCTTATCCGCGATAGAGGCATTGAGCCAAATATTATTTTATATCTGGAAGGTATGTTAACACCCGAAGATATCGCCCATACGCTGGATTTACTGGGGGTGCGAACGATAGATATTATCCGCAAAAATGAAGCAGAGTTTAAAACATATTTTGGTGATGCAGATAAGATGAGCGATGCAGAATTAATTATGGCGATGGCGCGCCATCCAAAGGTGATCGAACGCCCCATTGTGATCGCTCAGAATAAAGCCATTATTGGCCGCCCTCCAGAAAATGTTCTGGATATCCTCTAAATGGCCGGGGTTTTTTAAAGGATAAGGGTTTTAAGATGTTGAGGTTTTTCACAATTTTCCTGGTATCATTACTATTTACATCCCAGATGATACCCTTGGGTCATGCAGCGGTTAAATGGAATAATAGCGGGGCAAAGGATGATAAGTCTGACCCGGAAAAATATTGGCGCAAGGCAGAAAAGGCCAAAGAATGCTACGGGTCTGCCTTTGATCATTTCAAGGATGGAAACGTCCAGAAAAAGATAACCATCAGCGATGATTTATATGCCAGTATCTCAACACCCTTTGGCCTGAATAATAGCAAGCAATGCAAATTCAACCGGATTGATCTGGCCGCACAAATCGTGCCTGAGCCGATGATAGATGCCCGGATAAACTCAAAATATGGTGGCGATGATCACAAGAGATTTGCCCCCTATTATGAATTTCTAAGTGTGAATATTGGCCTTAACAGAATACAGCCAAATGATGTGGCACAAAAACGTCTATATGATTTTTTGACCAGCTGGGCGGCTGCTGATGCGTTAAGCAAAAATATCCGCTTTTCCCTTATGAAAGAATTTCGCCTTGATTATCACATTCAGATTTTCATCCCTCTTGCGATAATAGCCTATGCCGATATCTCTGCCTCTCTTGACAGCAAAGAAAAACAGCAGATAGGGCAATGGATTAATCGCTTGGTCGAAGATAGCCAAAAATCGGTTTTTATGACACGTCAGGATAACAAAGCCTATCTTAAACATCTCATCGCGCTGATGTGGGGGATTGTGATTAAAAATGACGCGCTGATTTCACAAGCCAGAGACGCCTATCAAAATGCTATTCTGGATATGCGCCCGGATGGGACATTCCCGTTGGAGGTTTCCCGAGGCGGGTCTGGCCTACAATATCAAAATACAGCGGTAAATGTGCTGGTATCCATGGCAGGCTATTCCACGCTAATCGGGGAAAACTGGATGGATTATAAGGTGCGGGACAGATCGCTAAAACAGGCAGTGATATGGCTGGACAAGGCCAGTCAGAACCCTTCCATGAATAAAATCTATGCCCGCAAATGTGATGGCGGTTCTTTTGCAGCCATTGACAAGCCAAATATGTATTATCTGGATCAGCAGGATACAGGCGAAAGCGAGCTGTCCTGGGTGCCGCTCTATATGTATTTGACAAAGGAAAAGCCGGATTTTCTGGCAAAAAATATGCGTAATTATAAAGGGTACTGGAGCAAGGGATCAGGCCCGCAAGCCTGTATATTTGTCCAGTAATGGCTAAAAAAACCTATGCCTGATTTTAGCGTCCGGTCAGATGTATAACATCTGACCAGCGCCAATTTTTTTTTAGATTTTCTGCTAGCCCTCACGCAGAAAGCTGAACGGTAGTTATGGCCGCTTTTTCAGCCCAGCCGTGCCAGAAAGCGTTGCAAGGCATCCCATGATTTTTTATCTGCCTGCTCATCATAATCGCGTGAACCA
>CBFIAD010000034.1:5152-20320 GCA_965660495.1 Puniceispirillaceae bacterium (SeqCode) | reverse complement strand
AAGGGTGTTTTTGTAAATGATGAGGTAAAGCCTGAAAAATTCACCAAACAAATCGCCTTTAACGCTATTCCCCATATTGATGTATTTATGGAAGATGGCGCGACTAAAGAAGAATGGAAAATGACCGCAGAGACCAAAAAGATTTTGGATCCTGCTATTGAACTGGTGGCGACGTGTGTGCGTATTCCTGTTTTCATTGGTCACAGTGAGGCGGTCTTTATTGAAACAGAAAAGCCGATTGGCGAGGCAGAAGCCCGCCAGATTCTGCGCGATGCAGACGGGGTTGTAGTGATTGATCACCGCGCGGATGAAGGCTATGTCACCCCGATAGAATGTGCAGGCGAAGATGCGGTATATATCAGCCGTATCCGGCGCGACCCGTCTATTGAAAATGGGCTGGCCTTTTGGTGTGTGTCCGATAATTTGCGTAAAGGGGCGGCTCTGAATTCGGTACAGATAGCCGAGCTGGTTGCCGAACGCGGCCTAAGCGGGCGGTAATCCCGAAGCTAAAATAAACTCTAAATTTTGGGACTGATCTGCTGAAGTAAACCGGCAACATCCAGCCCCAGAGGCGACGTGGTTTCGGCTATCATCTCGCGGATCAGCTGGCTGGCGTTCTGGCAGGCATCTTCCAGATTTGTCGATCGCAGAAAAAAGCTAATTACCAATGCGCTTAATACGTCACCACTGCCCGAAACGCCATGGGATTTTCGCGGATGGGTAAAGGTTTCTACCCCTCTGGATGTTACAAGCATATCCGCAATTTTGCCCTCGCCTGCATTAATGCCGGTGGCAAAAACCCCTTTCAGCCTTTGGCCGAATTTTTCCAATATCTCGCCTGCGGCCAGTTCGGCATCTGCCAGGCCGGCAATAGGTCTGCCCGATAGCCAGCCAAGCTCAAATGCATTTGGCGTCAGGATATCGGCAAGAGGAAGCAATTGCTCTTGCATCGCAACAGCAATGGCCGGATCAACATATAATTTGCCCGCATCGCCCAATACCGGGTCCAGAAGGTAAAAGCCCCCCCCTTGTTTTTGGCATTGCCCAAGGAAGCTTGCGACAGGGGCAATTTGATCGGCTGCGCCAAAATAGCCTGTTTGAACCGCTTCTGGCAGGGTGATATGGGGCAAGCGGGCAAAATCCTCTAGCAGGGTCGCAAGGCTATTGGCTGGTGTGATATCAATAAAGCCAACCTGAAAGCCGGGATGAGCAGCCAGGCGAACCGTGTCCAGCCGTGCCGCTTTCTGGCGAAAATGGGTATAAACAGGTATTGCCGCATCATTTCCGACCGCCCCGACCAATACCGCAGACTGAATGGCCAATATTCGGGGCTGAAAGGGTAAATCATCTGATAAGTCGGGATTTTTTGTCATCATACTGCCAGTTACACCGAGCAGGCGGCCTGTGTACAGCTTTTTGTTCCGCAGGGCTGAAAATCTTTGGCAGATAAATTGATCCCGGCCGTGCCTTTCGCTATAGTCGTGCATATCTAACGGGGAAGAAGCCGGTGTTAAGCCTGCTTTTCATATAGTTGTATTTTTTTAAGGTTTGATTGTTATGGCACGTCAGCGTCCTTTATCGCCGCATTTGCAGGTTTATCGCCTGCCTTTGCCAGCTCTTATGTCCATTTCCCACAGGATGACAGGCATTATTCTGTCTTCCGGTACGTTGATGCTGACCCTGTATCTGGTGGCATTGGCCAATGGCCCGGAAAGTTTTGCCCTTGTTCAGAAAGTGATAGCCCACCCTGCCGGGATGCTGGTCTTGTTCGGCTATAGTGTGGCGCTATTTTATCATGGCTGTAACGGGGTGCGCCACCTGTTCTGGGATGCGGTTATCGGGCTGAATATTCCAGCGATTTACAAGTCAGGTCAGGCGGTTCTGGTGCTGGCAATAATGATTACAGCCGGCCTCTGGGGCCTTATTTTTAGCGCGGCCTAGAAAAGGGAAGAATAGAGATGTTGAAATCCAATAGTATGAAAACGCCCCTTGCCGAAGCACGCGGATTGGGGACAGCAAAATCTGGCCTGGCGCATTGGTGGCATCAACGCCTGACAGCTATCGCGATGATAGGGCTGGTAGCCTGGATGTGTGTGATTATTGTCATGCTTGTCGGGGCAGATTATGCGGGCGCGATAGCAATATTGTCTCATCCGGTAAATGCTGCATTGATAATGTTATTTATCGGGGTTGGATTTTGGCATAGCAGTTTGGGTCTGCAAGTCGTTCTGGAAGATTATGTCGCCCATGAAGGGGTTCGTCTGGCATTGATTGTTGCTATCAGAATGGTTCTTGTGCTGCTGGGGGCTGTCAGCTTGCTTAGTATGCTAAAAATCGCATTGTAAAAAACAGAAGTTCGGATACTGGTATAGACAGAAAATTATCCTAATTATCTAATAGGTCGGCAATAAAGTCAGGCCGGGCAAAAAGCCGGGTCATTCAGGTCAAACAGCAGATGAATGAAAGCTGTGGTGGAGAGAGAGTAAGATGAGCGCGTATGAAATTACTGATCATCATTATGATGTAATTGTTGTCGGGGCTGGCGGGGCTGGCTTGCGGGCGACACTTGGTATGGCAACATCGGGCTTGCGTACGGCCTGTATCACCAAGGTGTTTCCTACCCGCTCGCACACGGTTGCAGCACAAGGCGGTATCGGGGCGGCTCTGAACAATATGGGCGAGGGCGATAACTGGAAGTTCCATATGTATGACACGGTCAAAGGCTCGGACTGGCTGGGTGATCAGGATGCGATCGAATATATGTGCCGCAATGCTATTCCCTCTGTGATTGAGCTGGAACATTATGGCGTGCCTTTTTCGCGTACCGAAGAAGGCAATATCTATCAGCGTCCTTTTGGTGGCCACACTCTTGATTATGGCAAAAATATTGCCCGGCGTGCCTGTGCTGCGGCTGATCGAACTGGCCATGCAATTTTGCATACGCTGTATCAGCAATGCCTGCGCCACAAGGCAGAATTTTTTGTTGAATATTATGCGATTGACCTGATCATGGATGATAATGGTGCTTGTCAGGGCATCCTGGCTCTGTCGATGGAAGATGGCTCTTTGCATCGCTTCCTTGGTCAGCGTACGGTTCTGGCTACAGGCGGTTATGGCCGGGTGTATTTCTCCTGTACCTCTGCCCATACTTGCACAGGCGATGGCAATGCGATGGCTCTGCGCGCGGGTCTGCCCTTGCAGGATATGGAATTTGTTCAGTTTCACCCGACAGGCGTATATGGCGCCGGGGTTCTCATCACCGAAGGCGCGCGCGGCGAAGGCGGCTATCTGACCAATTCTGAAGGCGAGCGTTTTATGGAACGCTATGCCCCTACCGCCAAGGATTTGGCCAGCCGCGATGTGGTTAGCCGGGCGATGACGATGGAAATTAACGAAGGGCGTGGTGTCGGCCCGCAAAAGGATCATATCCTGTTGCATCTGGAACATATTGATGCCGATACCTTGCATGAACGCCTGCCGGGCATCACTGAAACCGCGCGGATTTTCTGCGGCGTGGATATCACCCGTGAGCCTATCCCGGTATTGCCAACCGTACATTATAATATGGGCGGTATCCCGACCAATTATCATGGCGAGGTTTTATCGCCGACAAAGGATGATCCCAACCGTGTTGCCCATGGTCTGATGGCTATTGGCGAGGCGGCCTGTGTATCGGTGCATGGGGCAAACCGTCTGGGAACAAATTCTTTGCTGGATATTGTGGTGTTTGGCCGGGCAGCAGCCATGCGCGCTGCTGAAGTATTGACCCCTGGCGCAACATTGGCACCGCCAAGCCAGGAATCAACTGATAAGGCCATTGAACGTCTGGACAGAATGCGCCATGCCAAAGGCAAGGAAAAGGTTGGAGGCGTGCGGCTGGATATGCAGCGTGCCATGCAAAAATATGCAGCTGTTTTCCGTTCCGGTGCCAGCCTGGATGAGGGCGTAAAGACAATGGATGAAATCGCCTCGCAAATGGGCGAGCTGGGCATTCAGGACAGATCGCTTATCTGGAATACCGACCTTATCGAGGCGCTGGAGCTGGAGAATCTGATGAGCCAGGCATTAGTCACGGTTCGGTCTGCCCATCAGCGCACAGAATCACGCGGGGCGCACGCCCATGAAGATTATCCTGAAAGAGATGATGAGAACTGGATGAAGCACACCGTCATGTGGCTGGATGAGAAAAATCGCTCGCAGCTTGGCTATCGGGATGTGAATATGAATACGCTGACCAACGAAGTTCAGCCCGTACCGCCAGTGGCGCGCGTCTATTAATCGAAAGAATGCCGATCATAGGGTATTACCAAGGGGAGTGACAGGAATGGCACAATTTAGCCTGCCAGAAAATTCAAAGGTAAAAAAAGGCAATCATCATGCGCTAAATGGGGGCGGTGATCGCGTCAAAACCTTTAATATTTATCGCTGGTCACCTGAAGATGACGAGAATCCGCGTATAGATAGCTATGAGATTGATCTTGATGATTGCGGGCCAATGGTGCTGGATGCGCTGATCAAAATCAAAAATGAACTGGATTCCGGTCTGACATTCCGGCGTTCCTGCCGCGAGGGGATTTGCGGGTCTTGCTCTATGAATATTGATGGTGGCAATACTTTGGCCTGTCTGAAATCCATCGAGGATGTAAAGGGCGAGGTCAATATTTATCCCCTGCCGCATATGCCGGTGGTCAAGGATTTGGTGCCGGATTTAACCCATGCCTATGCCCAGCTAACCTCGGTCGAACCATGGCTGAAGACAGAAACACCTGACCCCAAAGGGCGTGAGCGTAAACAATCACCAGAAGAGCGTGATGCGCTGGATGGATTATGGGAATGTGTTCTATGTTTTAGCTGTACCACCTCCTGTCCGTCCTACTGGTGGAATGGTGATCGCTATTTAGGGCCTGCTGTATTGTTGCAAGCCTATCGCTGGATAGCCGATAGCCGCGATGAATTTACCGGCGAGCGTCTGGATGCGCTGGAAGACCCATTCCGTCTTTATCGCTGTCATACCATTATGAATTGTGCAAAAACCTGTCCCAAAGGACTGAATCCGGGCAAGGCGATTGGCGAGATTAAAAAATTGATGGTGCAAAGACAGGGCTAGCGCCATTAATGTCGCAGAGCCGATAGGAAAAGCCAGCTTGCCTTTATCGCCCGATCAGCATTATCAACGCCAACTTGACCAGAAAAAACTATCTGCTGATGCCGGGCAGAAAGAAGCGGTACAGCATCTGACGGCACTTTTCGAAGCCTTGCAACAAACACAAACGCTGGACGCCCCGGCAGACATAACAGGCAAATCCGGTCTGGTTGGCCGGTTGTTTGGCCGCAAAGGCGCTCGTCCGGCTATCAGCCCGAAAGGCGTTTATCTCTATGGCGGGGTCGGGCGCGGCAAAACCATGCTAATGGATTTATTTGCCTGTTCTGTGCCATCTGAAAGTTGCCAGAGATTTCATTTCCATGATTTTATGGTCGCCGCACAGGATGCTATTCAGCGTGCCCGTCTGGATGGGGCAAAAGACCCGATAGACAAAGCAGCAGACAAGCTGATAGCCCCTGGCCATATTATCTGTTTCGATGAAATGGAAGTGCGCGATATTGCCGATGCGATGATCATTAAACGCCTGTTTGACGGCTTGTGGGCACGCGGCATGATTTTGGTTGCTACCTCTAACCGGATGCCGGACGAGCTTTATTTAAACGGTTTGCACCGCGACCGATTTCTGCCTTTTATCGATGCCCTGAAACAGCATATGGATATTCATCATATTGGCGATGGGGTGGATTGGCGTGGCCGGATATTACAGACTATCTCCAGCTGGTATGTGCTGGGCGATGAGGCGTCACTATCGGAAAAACAGGCGCTGAACAAAGAGCTGGGCGCATTGTTTTTGCGCCTTTCAGATGGCCAGATGCCTGTATCGGAAAATATCATGGTTGCCGGCCGGTCAATATCTTTTGACAAGGTTGCGGGCGATCTGGCTGATGTCAGTTTTGACAGCTTGTGTCGTACCGCCCTTGGGGCGCGTGATTATCTGGTGATAGCAGACAGATTTGCCGGCCTTGTCATGCGCGATATACCGATAATGGGGGATGCCGAGCAAAATGAAGCGCGCCGGTTTATGTGGCTGGTAGATGCGCTTTATGATCGGGGGCGGTTTATTGTCGCCAGCGCGGCGGCAAGCCAGCAGCATATCTATATCGGCACACAATGGTCATTTGAATTTGACCGTACCCGTTCACGCTTGCAGGAAATGGCTCAGCTACGCGGGATGCGCTTGCACGCCTGAAGTTCAAGGCCAAATTTTTGTTTAAATTGAGATTAATTGACAAAAATCGAGTGTTGTTACGCTTGCTAAAAAAGGGTAACTTCGCTAAACCAAAAGGCAGTAAGCGAACGGGTTTCATCGGCTGAACCTCAACGCTGCTTCAAGGAATTTTAATACCAAAGGTAAGGATCATTTTCGATGGCACGGAATAAAATTGCGCTTATCGGCGCGGGAAATATTGGCGGTACATTGGCGCTGCTGGCAGGTTTGAAAGAGCTGGGAGATATCGTCCTGTTTGATATTGCCGAAGGTATTCCGCAAGGCAAGGCGCTGGATATCGCACAGGCAAGTGCCATTGAAGGGTTTGATGCAAAGGTCACCGGGGCAAATGATTATGCCGATTTGGCAGGGGCAGATGTGGTGATTGTGACCGCAGGTGTAGCCCGCAAGCCGGGGATGAGCCGCGATGACCTGGTAGGGATTAATACCAAAGTGATGACGCAAGTTGGCGAAGGCATCAAGGCAAATTGCCCGAATGCCTTTGTGATTTGTATCACTAACCCTCTGGATGCGATGGTAGGCGTATTGCAGCGCGCTTCCGGTTTGCCAGCCAGTCATGTTGTCGGGATGGCGGGTGTTCTGGATAGTGCGCGTTTCCGCTATTTTCTGGCAGAAGAATTTAATGTGTCTGTCGAGGATGTCAGCGCCTTTGTACTAGGCGGGCATGGCGATACGATGGTGCCGCTGGTACGCTATTCAACCGTGGCCGGTATTCCGGTGCCGGATTTGGTGGCCATGGGCTGGTCAACACAGGAAAAAATCGATGCGATTGTTCAGCGCACCCGTGATGGCGGGGCAGAAATTGTCGGGCTGTTAAAGACAGGCTCTGCATTTTATGCACCGGCCTCTTCAGCTATCCAGATGGCCGATGCCTATCTAAAGGATAAAAAGCGCCTGCTACCCTGTGCGGCCTTTGTTGAAAATGCCTATGGGCTGGACGGGTTATATGTTGGTGTGCCGGTCATCATTGGCAGCAATGGCGTTGAGCGTATTGTTGAAATTTCTATGAACGCTGAAGAACAGGCAATGTTTGATCATTCTGTCTCAGCGGTTCGGGCATTAAATGAAGTGGTAGAACGGGTCGAATAGACCCGTTTTTCATATCCGGGCTGTGCGTTTGATGTGTAGTCCGATATGTTGTTAAGAGTTACAAGGGGGAGAGAAGGCATGAACATACACGAGCATCAGGCAAAATCCCTGCTACGGGATTATGGTGTAAATGTCCCGGACGGGTTTCCTGCTTTTAGCGTGGACGAAGCGGTTGCTGCAGCCGAAAAGCTGGCGGGTGCGGTCACGGTAGTGAAAGCCCAAATCCATGCAGGTGGGCGCGGCAAGGCCGGCGGCGTCAAAGTGGTAAAGACCCTGGATGAGGTGCGTGCTGAAGCTGACAGATTGCTTGGCTCTGTTCTGGTCACCCACCAGACTGGCCCGGCCGGCAAGGAAGTTCAGCGTCTGTATATTGAACAGGGATGTGATATCGGGCGCGAGCTGTATTTATCCATGCTGGTGGATCGCGCCTCCAGCCGGGTGACCATCATTGCCTCCACCGAGGGGGGGATGGATATTGAGGCCGTGGCGGCGCAAACACCTGAACGCATTATCACTGTTTCCATTGACCCTGCAACCGGGCTGAAGCCCCATCATGTGCGGCGCATTGCCAATGCACTGAAACTGGAAGGGACGACCGCAAAACAGGCAGGGACATTCCTGTCCGGCATCTATAAAGCCTTTCTTGAGCTGGACGCCTCGATGATCGAGATCAATCCATTGGTGGTGACAGGATCAGGTGATTTGCTGGCTCTGGATGCCAAGATGGGCTTTGATGATAATGCCCTGTTCCGCCAGAAAAAAATTCTGGAATTGCGGGATTTGAGCGAGGAAGATCCAAGCGAGGTAAAGGCATCAGAATTTGATCTGAACTATATCAAGCTGGATGGCAGCATTGGCTGTATGGTGAACGGGGCTGGTCTGGCGATGGCGACGATGGATATCATCAAGCTGGAAGGCGCAGAGCCGGCCAATTTTCTGGATGTTGGCGGCAGTGCGACCACCGAACGGGTAACTGAAGCCTTTAAAATCATTTTATCAGATGAAAATGTCGAAGGAATTTTGGTGAATATTTTTGGCGGCATCATGCGCTGTGATGTGATTGCTGAAGGGGTGGTGGAAGCTGCCCGTACATTGGGGCTGACCAAGCCATTGGTGGTGCGTCTGGAAGGTACGAATGTCGAGGCTGGCAAAAATATCATGGCCGCTTCGGGTCTGGATATTATCGCGGCAGATAATCTGGGCGATGCCGCCAAAAAGATTGTTGCTGCGGTGAAGGGGGAGTAAGAAGTATGGCTGTTCTTGTTGATAAAAATACCAAGGTTATCTGTCAGGGCTTTACCGGCGCGCAAGGCACTTTTCACAGCCAGCAGGCGATCGATTATGGCACCCAGATGGTAGGCGGTGTCACCCCTGGCAAGGGCGGGCAAACCCATCTTGACCTGCCGGTTTTCAATACGGTAGCTGAAGCGCGTGCCGAGACAGGCGCAACGGCCAGTGTGATTTATGTTCCGCCGCCATTTGCAGCCGATTCTATCCTAGAAGCCATTGAGGCAGAAATGCCGCTGATTGTGTGTATTACCGAAGGGATACCGGTAAAGGATATGGTGGAAGTAAAGCGCGCCCTGGACGGGTCTGCCAGCCGCCTTATCGGGCCGAATTGTCCTGGCATTATCACGCCGGGAGGATGCAAGATCGGGATTATGCCTGGCCATATTCATAAAACAGGTACAGTTGGTATTGTTTCGCGCTCGGGCACACTGACCTATGAGGCGGTTGCACAAACCAGCGCAATTGGTCTGGGGCAATCGACCTGTATCGGTATTGGCGGTGACCCGGTAAATGGCACTAACTTTATTGATTGTCTGGAGATGTTCCTGTCAGATGAAGGCACTGAATCCATTGTGATGATCGGTGAAATTGGCGGCTCTGCCGAAGAAGAAGCTGCAGCTTTTTATGCCGCCCATCCAAATAAAAAGCCGATAGCCGGTTTTATTGCCGGTCAAACTGCCCCTCCTGGACGCAGAATGGGTCATGCCGGGGCGATTGTTGCTGGCGGCAGTGGGGCAGCATCAGATAAAATTGCTGCGATGGAAGCGTCCGGTTTTGTGATGGCACGCTCGCCCTCACAGCTGGGTGAGGCATTGCAAGAAGCGATCAAGGCATTTTAGGATTAGGATTTTTTATCGGGCAGGCAGCTATTTATCCAGCTGGCTTGCTCTTTGAGGGAAAAACAGGCGATACTCGGCGATAAGGCGCGCTAAAGCGTCATTGTGAGGAGCGCTAAAACAGGGGCGGAGTTTTTGGAATGGATTCAAGTTTTCTGTCAGGGGCAAATGCGGTTTTTATCGCAGAAATGCACAAAGCATGGTCAGATAATCCAGGCAGTGTAGACCCGCAATGGGCACAGTGGTTTCAGTCTATCGGGGCGCTGTCAGAGGAAACAGAATATCAGCCCGATTGGGGAAAAAGCCCGTCACAAGTCGTTGGCGCGCATGATCCGGAAGCCTCGATCAAGGCGGTCGCCAAAGGCATAACAGGGAATCGCGATCTGATGGCGGGCGATTTGCGTTCTGCCACGCTAGATAGCTTGCGTGCTATTATGCTGGTACGTGCCTATCGTATTCGCGGTCATTTATTGGCACAGCTTGACCCGCTTGATTTGCAGGAAAAAGAAATTCACCCGGAACTGGATCCGGCCAGCTATGGCTTTACAGAAGAAGATTATGACAGGCCGATTTTCATCAATCATGTATTGGGGCTGGAAACCGCGACCTTAAATGAAATTCTGGATGTCTTGCGGCGCACCTATTGTTCGACCATTGGTGTGGAATTTATGCATATTCAGGATCCGGCACAAAAGGCCTGGATACAAGAGCGCATAGAGGCCATCGGCAATCGCACCGAATTTACCGAACGTGGCAAGGTAGCGATCTATGAAAAGCTGGTTGCCGCTGAGGGGTTCGAGCAATTTCTGCATAAAAAATATATCGGTACAAAACGCTTTGGTCTGGATGGAGGCGAGGCGTTAATCCCGGCTCTGGAACAAATCCTGAAACGTGGCGGGCAAATGGGATTGCGCGAAGTGGTTATCGGGATGCCGCATAGAGGGCGTTTGAATGTACTCCATAATGTGATGGACAAACCCTTTCGGGCGATTATTTCGGAATTTTTGGGCAATCCGTCCAACCCGGAGGAAGTAGGCGGCTCAGGTGATGTTAAATATCATATGGGCGCTTCTGCCGATCGCAATTTTGATGAAAATGACATTCATCTGAGCTTGGCACCTAATCCGTCACATCTGGAAATTGTCGACCCGGTTGTGGTGGGGCGTGTGCGGGCCAAGCAGGAACAGGCAAAGGATACCGATCAGACAAAGGTATTAGGCATCTTGCTACATGGCGATGCAGCTTTTGCCGGCCAGGGCGTCGTTGCGGAAACCTTTGCCTTTTCTGATCTGCGCGGCTATCGAACCGGCGGGACTATTCATATTATTGTGAATAACCAGATTGGCTTTACCACCAGCCCGGCTTATTCGCGCTCTTCGCCCTATCCAACCGATGTCGCTAAAATGGTGATGTCTCCGATTTTCCATGTCAATGGGGATGATCCCGAAGCGGTGGTTCATGCTGCGCGTATCGCGGTAGAGTTTCGCCAGACCTTTGGCTGTGATGTGGTGCTCGATATATTCTGCTATCGCCGGTTTGGCCATAATGAAGGTGATGAGCCATCTTTTACCCAGCCGCAAATGTATCGCCAGATTGCCCAGCAACCAACCACCAGAGAGCTATATGCTCGCCAGCTGGTTTCTGAAGGGGTAATAAGCGAAGCTCATGCCGAACAGATTTTTGCTGATCACAATCAGCATCTAAATGATGAATTTGAGGCAGGCTTGACCTTTAAGCAGAACAAGGCGGACTGGCTGGAAGGCCAATGGGCCGGCCTGAAAGCGGCCTCTGGTGATGACCGCCGCGGCACAACCGCCTGCTCAAAGGATATGTTGCTACATATCGGCAAGGTGATGACCACCATTCCGGAAAATATCACCGCCCATAGCAAGCTGAAACGGGTGGTGGGTGCGCGCAAAACAGCGATTGAAACCGGCGAAAATATCGACTGGGCCACAGCCGAACATCTGGCTTTTGGGAGTTTGCTGATGGAAGGCCATAAAGTTCGCCTGTCCGGTCAGGATAGCTGCCGCGGCACGTTTAGCCAGCGCCATGCTGTCTTTGTGGATCAAAATAGCGAAGCCCGCTATGTTCCGCTTACCAACCTGACAGAGGATCAAGCCCCGTTTGAGGTGATTGATTCGCCTTTATCCGAAGCCTCGGTAATGGGGTTTGAATACGGGTTTGCCCAAGCAGAGCCAAATGCCCTTGTTATGTGGGAAGCCCAGTTTGGTGATTTTGCCAATGGTGCACAGGTGGTTATAGACCAGTTTATCTCATCAGGCGAGGCTAAATGGTTACGGATGAACGGTCTGGTGCTGCTATTGCCGCATGGCTATGAAGGCCAGGGGCCAGAACATTCTTCTGCTCGTCTGGAGCGATATTTGCAGCTTTGTGCCGAAGATAATATGCAAGTGGTCTATTGTTCTACACCGGCCAATTATTTCCATGTATTACGCCGCCAATTGCATCGTGATTTCCGCAAGCCGCTGATTGTGATGACACCTAAATCCCTGTTGCGTCACAAGGCTTGTGTATCCAAATTATCCGATATGGCCGAAGGGACATCCTTCCATCGTATTCTGGATGAAGATAATAAAAATATTCAGGATAAAAATGTGGAACGAGTCGTCTTGTGTTCCGGCAAGGTCTATTATGATCTGGCCGAGACAAGAGAAGAGCAAAATATCACCAATGTGAAAATTTTGCGGGTGGAACAGCTTTATCCCTTCCCGGAACGTACATTGGCAAAAATGCTGAAAAAGACGCCGAAGGCAGAGCTGGTCTGGTGTCAGGAAGAGCCGCAAAATATGGGCAGTTGGACATTTGTGCGTGATTATCTGGAAGCGGTGATGAGCGAAGCAGGCATGAGCGCACAGCGCCCTATCTATGCAGGCAGAAAAGCTGCAGCTTCTCCTGCGACCGGTTCTGCCAGCCGGCATCGCGCCGAACAGGCCACCCTTGTGGAAGTCGCGCTGAGTGCTGGTAAAGCCAGCATCGCGGCTGAATAGGTTGGGCGAGGTTTTATATTTTGTAAAAACATTATTTAGCGTAGGAATCTATAAGGAGAACGCTTAAAATGGCTGTGGAAATTAAAGTACCTGTTCTGGGCGAATCGGTCGTCGAGGCAACAGTGGCCAAATGGATGAAATCAGCTGGTGAGGCGGTTGGCGCTGATGAGGCAATTGTCGAGCTGGAAACAGACAAGGTCACCTTGGAAGTGCCGTCTCCTGTAAATGGGGTGCTGGCCGATATCGTGGCAAAGGAAGGCGATACGGTCGGGGTTGATGCGTTATTGGCATTGGTCGAGGAAGGGGCTGCCCCTACCGCCAAGCCTGCGGCAAAAACTGCCCCAGCATCTGCGCCTGCACCAGCCCCGGCTGCTGTTTCTGCCCCTGCTGCTGTGCCTGCACCAGTTGCTGCTTCTTCAGCTACGGCAGCGGTATTATCGCCTGCGGTACGCAAATTGGTAGAAGAAAACAATCTTAACCCGGCAGCGATTTCCGGGACAGGCAAGGATGGCCGCCTGACCAAGGCAGATGTGCAAAAAGCGATTGCCAGCGGATCGGCTAAAATGGCCGCCCCTGCTGCCAGTTCTTCGCCTGCACCGGCTGGCCCGCGCACCAGCGATGCTCGTGAAGAGCGTGTACCTATGTCACGCCTGCGCCGGATGATCGCCAGCCGTCTGAAAGAGGCACAAAATACCGCTGCAATGCTGACCACCTTTAACGAGGTGGATATGAGTGCGGTTATGGCGCTGCGGGCAGAATATAAGGATGATTTTGAAAAGCAGCATGGCGCGCGGCTGGGCTTTATGGGCTTTTTTGTTCGGGCGGTGATTAATGGCTTGCAGGAATTTCCAGCGGTAAATGCCGAAATTCATGGTGAGGATATCATCTATAAGAATTTCTATAATATAGGTGTGGCCGTGGGTACACCCCAAGGGCTGGTCGTGCCGGTCTTGCGTGATGCTCAGGATTTGTCTCTGGCCGATATTGAAAAATCGGTTACCGATTTTGGTCTGCGTGCCCGTGATGGAAAATTAACCCCGGCCGATATGGCAGGCGGCAGCTTTACCATTTCAAATGGCGGTGTGTATGGGTCTTTGATGTCTACCCCGATTTTGAACCCGCCACAAAGCGGTATTTTGGGGATGCACAAGATTCAAAAGCGCCCAATTGCTGTTGGCGATAAGGTTGAAATTCGGCCAATGATGTATCTGGCTCTTTCCTATGATCACCGGATTATTGATGGCCGTGAAGCGGTATCTTTCCTGGTACGGGTAAAAGAATCTATCGAGGACCCGCGCCGCTTGTTGCTGGGCGTCTAGGCCAGCGCACATAGCTTTATTATAAAAGGATTTCCGCAAGGGAGAAAAAATATGTCTGAAGCGTCTTTTGATCTGATCGTCATTGGCGGCGGGCCTGCTGGCTATGTGGCGTCTATCCGTGCTGCCCAGCTGGGTATGAATGTGGCCTGTGTTGACAAGCGTGAAACCCTGGGCGGTACCTGTTTAAATGTTGGCTGTATCCCCTCCAAGGCACTGTTAAATGCGTCAGAAAAATATCAGGATGCCGCTTCTGGCAAGCTGGGCGATCTGGGGGTGTCTGTTGGCGCGGTAAAGCTGGATTTAAAAGCGATGATGGCGTCAAAGGAAAAGATTGTTTCCGGCCTGACAGGCGGTATCGACCATCTGTTCAAGAAAAATAAAATCACCCGTCTGACAGGATCGGCCATGTTAAAGGGCGATGGCGTGGTAGAGGTAATTTCTGGCAAAAAGGTCACCAGCTATAGCGCGGGAAAAATCCTGATCGCTACCGGCTCCGAGCCGACCTCTCTTCCCAATGTCGAGATTGATGAAAAACAGATAGTCTCGTCCACCGGGGCACTGGATCTTAAAAAAGTGCCAAAATCCCTTGTGGTTATCGGGGCAGGCTATATTGGCCTTGAAATGGGTACAGTATGGGCGCGCCTGGGAAGCAAGGTAGAGGTAATAGAATATCTGCCGCGCATTTTGCCTGGCATGGATTTGGAAGTGGCTAATAAATTCAAGGCCATGATGACCAAGCAAGGCCTCGCCTTTCATTTGGGGATGGCGGTGAAATCGGCAAAAGCGGATAAATCAGGCGTTGTCCTGACCATCGCAGATGCCAAGACAAATGAAGAAAAGACGCTGAAATGCGATGTCGCGCTGGTTGCGGTAGGCAGACGGCCAAACACCGATAGGCTGGGTCTGGAAGCGCTTGGCGTAGAGATGAGCGAACGCGGCCAGATAAAAGTCGATGAAGATTTCGAAACCAATATTGAAGGCATTTTTGCGGTGGGGGATGTTATTCCAGGCCCGATGCTGGCCCATAAGGCAGAAGAGGATGCGGTGGCCGCGGTCGAAATTATGGCTGGCCAGTCCGGTCATGTTGATTATGATCTGGTGCCGGGCATTGTTTATACCGCCCCTGAAATTGCCACCATCGGCGCATCAGAAGAAGTATTAAAGGAAAAGAATATCGCCTATAATAAGGGGGTTTTTCCTTTCCTGGCCAATAGCCGCGCCAAAGCTACCGGCCATACAGACGGGTTTGTAAAAATTCTGGCAGATGCCGAAACAGACAGGGTTCTGGGCT
>CBFIAD010000034.1:0-5142 GCA_965660495.1 Puniceispirillaceae bacterium (SeqCode) | reverse complement strand
ACACTTATTCATGAAATCGCTGCTGTGATGGCTTTTGGGGGAAGTGCAGAAGATATCGCCCGTACCTGTCATGGCCATCCAACCATGAATGAAGCGGTTAAAGAAGCCGCTCTGGCGGTTGATGGCCGGGCTATTCATATCTAGCCGCACGTAGCTATTTGCCTAACGTCTTTGCGCGTTACGCGGATGGATTTCCTTATGGATATCAATCAGCCTTTGTTCATCCACATCTGTATAACGCTGGGTGGTAGACAGGCTGGCATGCCCCAGTAATTGCTGAATAGCGCGTAAATCACCGCCCCCGGCGAGCAGATGCGTCGCAAAGGCATGGCGCAGTGCGTGCGGGGTTGTATGGGCAGGTAAGCCCAGCGCCAGCCGCAATTTTTCCACCAGTCTTTGTACTGCCCGTGCATTCAATGGTGCATTTCTGGCAGAGCGAAATAATGGCTGGTGGCCATGGGGCTGAAACGGGCAGCTTTCTGCTGCCTGATGGACGGCCTCTCGCACCGCTTCCAAAATTGGAATATCGCGCAGTTTGCCTCCCTTGCCGGTTATGTGCAGCCACTCGCCCAGAGGCAGATGACCCGCCTCCAGACTAAGGGCTTCTGATATTCGCAAACCACACCCATATAACAGCATCAACAGGGCATAATCGCGTTGCTGTTGCCAGCTGGCCGGATCATCCGGTTTGACCGCTTTTAATACTCTGTCCATATCTGTAACCGAGACAGATTTTGGCAAAGCGCGCGGCGTTTTCGGGGCTTTCATCCAGCTGATATCGGCCAGGCTGAAAAACCCTCTTTTGTCACAAAAACGATAAAAACTGCGGATAGAGGAAACACGTCTTGCCAGGGTAGTGCGTGCCAGCCCTCTGGCCTGTTCAGCGGCCAGAAAGGCACGAAAATCCTGCCGGCTGAGTTCAGGGGCGGCAAGGTTTTCACCGGTCAGAAATTCGCAAAATATCTCTATATCACGGGCATAGGCCGACAAGGTATTATCGCCATAGCCACGTTCCACGCGCAGCCAGTCATACCATTGTGACAGCCATTTTTTATCCATTTACACCTCAGGCCTGTTTTTTAACTGGCCTCTATTCGTGCCAGCAAGCATACCCCTGTTATTTCTGCCAGATTGGTCAACAGGGTCTGACCCTGTTCCGGGGTAAAGCTAGTTTCATCGCGTCCGGCTAGTATTAATGCCGAGCCAGCGATAGGAACAGGCAATTGATCTGGCAGGGCAATCGCGGCCATGCTGGCAATGGGGGTGGAAAAAAGCCCGCTGCCTTTGGCCGGCCCCAGATAAATAGAGCCTGCTGATAATAATTCACCAATTTGCGAACCCGGTAAAACCAGAAACCCCAATTCTTCTGCCTGTGCGATAGCGCTTTCCTGTGGCATTAGTAATCGCGCGCCGGCCAGGCCAAAAATAACCGGTAATTCCTCATCCAGCATCTGGGCAAAGCTGGTAAGGTCATTACAGGCTAGAAACCCCAGCGTGGCATGATGCAAGGCTTGCCAATGCAACATATTGGTCGCTGCTGCATCCAGAAGATACTGATTCGCTTTCGAAAGCCGTCTGGCTTCCTCTCGTGCATTTGCCGCGATTTTCCCTGTAACATCTATCAGATTGGCAGGCTGGTTCTTTGCAGTCAGGCCAAAATGGGTTTCCAGAAAATCCGGCCGTGACTGAATAAAGTTCAACACATCTTTTTCATTCAACTCAGCGCTCATTACCTTGTCACCCCTATCTGGATAAATTTTATATCAGAGTATGGATTGCCCGGTTTTCTTCCAATCCTCTAAAAAGGCAGACAGCCCCTTATCGGTAAGGGGGTGCGTGTAAAGCTGGTCAATGATAGCAGGCGGAAGAGTGATGACATCTGCCCCCAATAGCGCGGCATCAACAACATGCTGCGGGTTACGGGCAGAAGCGACCAGTATTTCGGTATCAAAATCATAATGATCATAAATGGTGCAAATATCGGCGATCAGATTCATGCCATCTGCGCCCAAATCATCCAGCCGTCCCACAAAGGGCGAGATAAAGCTTGCCCCTGCCTTGGCGGCCAGCAAGGCTTGTCCAGCCGAAAAGCACAAGGTGACATTTACCATAATATCGCGCTCAGACAGGCGGCGACACACAATCAGCCCTTCTTTAGTTAGCGGCACTTTTACCGCGACTTGCGGTGCAATCGCACTCAGCACGTCTGCTTCTGCCATCATAGTATCAATATCTGTTGCGGTAACCTCTGCACTGACTGGCCCATCAACCAAATCACAGATTTTTGCGATGGTTTGCTTGATATCGCCGCCCGATTTCGCGATCAGGGACGGGTTCGTGGTCACCCCGTCTATCATGCCGGTGTCCAGCAAGGCTTCTATCTGCGCTATATCAGCTGTATCCAGGAATATTTTCATCGCGTTTTATCTTTCATTTTTTTAATATATTTTTGATCACTTTTGTTAACAGCTTGCATCCGACCCGGCTCTGCGGTCAGATAATTTCTGGCCAGATGTATAACAGATTGGTTAAAAACTGTCTTCTGTTCCAAGCCTGGCTGACCATTCGCGAATTACTCTACTGGTTGCAGATTAGCTATGGCAATAGAAAAGCGGGAAAGCGCTGTGCAAATCATATCCTTTTTTATGATAGTTTTATCTGGCAGGAGACCATAAGAGATGCCAGCAGATTTTCACTCAGATGAACACGCACCCGCTGCCCGGCTGGTGCAAGTGGCCGTACCCGTGCCGCAAAAGCGCGGCGCGCTGCTTGTTTATGATTATCTGCCAGGCCCGGCTATTCATGCCCCTGTCGGCACGATTGTTCAAATTCCGCTGGGAACGCGCCATGTCTGGGGCATTATCATGGGGGTCTCTGCGACCAGTACAGTCGATATATCAAAATTAAAGTCTGTTACGATGCTGGCAGATGTCCCGCCCCTAAGCCAGCCGAATTTACAATTTCTAGAGCAGGTTTGCCGCTGGACATTAGCCCCGTTTGGCTCTGTCATGCGGCTGATGCTGAACACGCCGGACGCTCTTGTCCCGCCGCCGGAACAGCCGGTTTTCACCCTGCCGGAAACCCCTTTATCTGATGTGGTAAAGCTGACCCCCCAACGCGCCCGTATTCTGGCTTTTCTGGAAACTGCCCCCGCCCTTGGCGCAAGTGAAATTGCCCGCGAAACCGGGGTATCAACTGGCGTGATATCGGCGATGGAAAAAGCAGGGTTGCTGGCAAAATATATGGCCGCTCGCAGCCCCATGGCTGAGGGGTTTTCTGCAGGCCAGCTGCAGCGCGCCCGGAAAAATTTTAGCTTGAGTGCCGACCAGCAAGCGATAGCCGATGCGCTGGCCAGCTATCCGGCAGAAGAATTTTCAGCCCATCTTCTGGACGGGGTTACCGGCTCTGGCAAAACAGAGGTGTATTTTGACCGGGTCGCCGATATGGCGGCGACTGGCAAACAGGTGCTGATCCTGTTGCCCGAAATTGCCCTGACCAGCGCCTGGCAAGATCGCTTTGAAAAGAGATTCGGTTTCAAGCCCGGTTTATGGCATTCCTCTGTTACCAATGCCCGCCGTCGCCATTTGTGGCGCCAGGCGGCCGCTGGCCAGCCAATGATTGTAGCAGGCGCGCGCTCGGCACTATTTCTGCCCTTTTCCAATCTGGGGCTTATCATTGTCGATGAAGAACATGATGCCAGCTACAAGCAGGAAGACCAAACCGCCTATCAGGCACGCGATATGGCTCTATTGCGGGCTAAAATTACCCAAATTCCCATTATTCTGGCCAGTGCGACCCCATCGATGGAAAGCTGGGTAAATGCCGGAGCAGCCAGACAGGCAAATTCCGGCCACAAGGATTGGCACCAGCATTTGCTGACCAGCCGATATGGTGCGGCCAGCCTGCCGGAAATACAGCTGGTGGATATGCGCCTATCGCGCCCGCCGCGCGGCCATTGGCTGTCCGCAGAGCTGCAGGAAGCGCTGAAACAGACATTATCGGCAGGCGAGCAATCCTTGCTTTTTTTAAATCGGCGCGGCTATGCCCCGGTAACCTTATGTTCATCTTGCGGTCATCGCCTGGCCTGTCATCAATGTGATTCTCTGCTGGTCACGCACCGGCTGGCCGGGCGGGTACAATGCCATTTTTGCGGCATCAGCCAGCCCTTGTCCCAGCAATGTCCTGCCTGTGAAGAGCCTGATAGCTTGCGTGCTGTAGGGCCAGGCGTAGAGCGTCTAGAAGAAGAAATAAGAAGGCTGTTTCCCGATGCCGGTATTGCGATTCTCTCCAGCGATACCGTGCGTTCCGCTGCCGAGGCAGAAGCCTTTTTCAAGGGTGTCGAATCAGGGGAAATTGATATAATCATCGGCACACAAATGGCAGCAAAAGGCCATGATTTTCCGCGATTGACACTGGTAGGGGTGATAGATGCCGATTTAGGCATTGCCGGCGGGGATTTACGGGCAGCCGAGCGCACCTATCAGCTGTTATGGCAGGTGGCAGGGCGCAGTGGGCGGGCCGAGCATAAAGGGCGGGCGCTGGTTCAAACCTTTCAGCCCTCCCATCCAGTTCTCAGCGCCTTGTCGCACATACAGCCCGATAATCCGGTGGCGGCACGTGACAGTTTTATGCAAGCCGAAGCCGATGCCAGAGAGGCCGCTGCCATGCCACCTTTTGGCCGGTTAGCTGCGCTTATCCTTAGTGGCCGCGACCTTGCCCTTGTAGAACAGGCTGCGCACAATCTGGCACTAGCCTGTCCAAATTATCAGGGGGTGGATATTTATGGTCCTGCGCCTGCCCCGTTAAGTCGGATAAGGGGCGCACATCGTATTCGCTTTCTGATACGCGCTCAAAAAGGTGTCGCGATACAGAAAATCATTCTGGAATGGCTGGATAGGGTGGCGGTGCCAGGACAGGTGCGGGTGGTCTGTGACATAGACCCCTATAGTTTCCTGTAAAGTGTCTGTTTCTGACAAAAAAACCCATAGACAGGCCAGTCTTTCCAAATTATGTGAATTATTGCCGCAGGGCGTTTTTTTGCCGTCCTCAGACTTGCCTTTCTGGTAGCGGTGTGATAACTCCCATCGTGAATAATTCAATGCTGTAAAGACAGTCACGCAAAGGCAGGAATGGCAACGCTTT
>CBFIAD010000033.1:0-20354 GCA_965660495.1 Puniceispirillaceae bacterium (SeqCode) | reverse complement strand
GTACCACAAATGGTCTGGCGCCCATGGCCAAGCTGGTACATGAAGCCTGCGGCCTGCAACAGGGCTTTATGACCACTATCCACGCCTATACAGGCGATCAGCGTCTGCTGGATGCAGAACATAGTGATATGTATCGTGCGCGTGCAGCCGCTATTAATATGATCCCCACCACCACCGGGGCGGCACGGGCTGTCGGGCTGGTTCTGCCTGAACTGGTGGGCAAGCTGGACGGGGTAGCGATTCGCGTGCCCACCCCCAATGTATCCGCGGTTGATCTGGTCTTCATGCCTGAGCAGAAAATTACCGAAGAGGCCTTGAATGACCTGTTTCGCGCAGCAAGCGAAGGCGCATTAAAAGGGGTGATGGCGGCAACCGATAAAAAGCTGGTATCGGGCGATTTGAATCATAGCCCTGTATCTGTGACCATGCATTTAGATCAGACAAAGGTGATGGCCGATGGTATGGTCAGATTGTTTGGATGGTATGATAATGAATGGGGCTTTTCCAATCGTATGCTGGATATTGCCTGTTATCTCAGTCGCTAGGAAAAATATTTTATGCAGCGTGCAACAAAAATTATAGCTACTTTGGGGCCTGCTTCTGCTGACCCGGAAATCATCGAAGCCCTTGCCCGGGCAGGGGCAAATCTGTTTCGGCTGAATTTCAGCCATGGCAGCCATGAGGATCATGCAAGCAGGGTGAAATCCATTCGCGCTATAGAGGAAAAGCTGGGCACAAGGCTGGGTATCCTGGCTGATTTGCAAGGCCCCAAATTTCGCATTGGCGCGCTGGACACCCCGATAGAGCTGACAGCTGGACAGGGATTATGTTTATATCTGCCAGAAAAGGGTATACCTGAAGAAGCGGCAAAAATGGCCGCAGCGCCCTTGCCCCACCGGGAAATATTTGCTGCCCTCAGCCCCAAATCAACCATTTTAATGGATGATGGAAAAATTCAGCTTTGCGTGGACAAGCTGGGCACGGACTATGCGCTTACACATATTGTACAAGGCCAAACACTTTCCAGTAAAAAGGGGGTTAATTTACCTGATGCGCAGCTGGATATCTCGCCGCTTACCCCGAAAGATCGAGCTGATTTGGACTTTGCGCTGGGGCAAGGGGTGGATTATATCGCGCTGTCTTTTGTGCAAAAAGCCAGCGATATTCTGGAAGCCAAATCGCTGATAAAGGGTCGGGCGCAAATTGTCGCCAAAATTGAAAAGCCTTCTGCCTTAAATGAAATTGATGATATTATCCGCGCCACAGATGCGGTGATGGTCGCGCGCGGCGATTTGGGCGTGGAAAGTCCGGCAGAACAGGTGCCGGCTATCCAGAAAAGGCTGATTGCCAAATGCCGAAAGGTAGGCAAGCCGGTGATTATCGCCACACAAATGCTGGAAAGCATGATAACAGCTGCCACGCCCACACGTGCCGAAGCATCCGATGTGGCAGGGGCGGTATTTGAAGGCACAGATGCGATTATGCTATCGGCTGAGAGCGCGGCGGGCAGCTATCCTGTTGAGGCAGTAACCATGATGGATAGAATTGCCAGAGCCGCAGAAAAACATATCCATAGCCATCCAGAAGATGGCCCGGCGGAGATGGAAGTAGAGCCATCTGTCTATCATGCGGTTGCCGAAGCGGCCGTGCGGCTGGCCGAAACCATTGATGCGGCCGCCATTATTGCCTTTACCGCATCTGGCAATACCGCAGTAAGACTGGCCAGAGAACGACCAAAACGCCCTTTACTGGTGCTATGCCCCGATATTCAGGTGGAGCGCAGACTAACCCTGTTATGGGGGGCGGTCAGTGCCCATCAGGAAGAATCCGAATATGAAGAGGCGGTAGAGGCTGCGGTAAATCTGGTCAGGGAAAAACAGATGGCAAAGACCGGCCAGTCCGTCATTATGGTTTCGGGTATGCCCTTTGGCATTTCCGGCACAACCAATGCGCTTCGTGTTATCGATATCTGATAAAAGGCAAAGCCGAGATTGCCATTGGCAGGAAGGCAGATGCGGACAGCTATTGCTCTTACCTGTATCGCAGGAGGACTTTTTTTTAAAAAAATAAAGGCCTCGCTATTACCCATAGTGAGGCCTTTATTCTTAACACCCTTGGGATAGGCACATAATTTGCAAGATTTCCTCTGTGCGGTATGGTGCCATCCTTTTTCTATCTTATCCATTGCAACGGCATCATGCCGCACAGTTTTAGCCAAATCTCTATTCTTGTGATGGCAGGCTATCTGACAAGGCATCCAAAATAGGGCAATCTGGCCGGTCATTGCCCTGACAATGGGTCGCCAAATGCTGTAATTGATCGCGCAAGGCTTTCAATTCCAATAATTTTTCTTCAATCTCTGCGATTTTTTCCAGCGTTAAGTCTTTTACTTCCTTACTGGGGCGATTTTTATCCTGATAGAGCGATAATAATTCGCGGCATTCTTCTATGGAAAAGTTAAATCGCCGTGCCTTAACTTTTCCATAGAAGAATGCCGCGAATTATTATCGCAATGTCTTCGGGGCGATAGTCACGATAGCCGGTTTGAGGGTTTTGATAGGGAACAACCATACCAATATTGGCATAATATCGTACTGTTTTTACTGTTAGCCCTGCCCGGGCAGCAGCGATGCCGATATTCATTAATCCCTCTTTACTTTCCAGCTGGGGGAGAGTTTATAGTCACAATAACGCAATTAGTCCAATAGATAAAGTGAGTATATAATGGCTGCTATTACTTCAAATCTGGCAATTAACTGGCACTGCCGCCATACTTGGCGCCGGGCATCCTATAATACCATGTGGTGCCTTATCGGCTGTTCCATCGGGGATTTTGGCACCATCGCCTTTTTCCAGTTTACCGGCATTGCCTGGCCGGTAATGGCGATTATGGCACTGGCTATTATGAACGGGCTGATGACCTCTATCCTGCTGGAGACCATTATTCTCAGCCGCCAGATGGTGCTAAAGCTTGCCTTTAAAACCGCGATTGGGATGTCACTTATTTCCATGATTTCAATGGAAGCGGCAATGAATATCACCGATATAATGTTAACTGGCGGTGCGGTTCTGACATGGTGGGTATTGCCTTTCATGCTATTTGCCGGCTTTATCACCCCCCTGCCCTATAATTACTGGCGGCTAAAGGCACTTGGCAAAGCCTGTCACTAATATCTGGCAAAGGATTATGATATGAAAAAGCCATATCTGATATTGCTGATACTCTCTGTCTTTTTCCCCGCCTGGCTGGGTGTTGCCCATCAGGGGGCAACCGGCATTGTCAAACAAAGAATGGATGCCTTTAAAGCCAGCCAAAAACAGCTAAAATCCATTGTGGCCGCCGCCAGGGTAGAAGATTATGGCATCATAGAAAATCTGGCAAAATCACTGGCAGAATGGGGGGGAAAAATGCCGGAATATTTCCCTGCTGGCAGCGATAGCGCCCCTTCGGAAGCTGCCCCTGCCATTTGGTCGGATTTTTCAGGATTTAGCCGCGCAGCAGAAAGTTACACCCAGTCTGCCGAACAATTAATTGCGGCCAGTATAGAGGGTGACAAAGAGGCTGTTGTGGCCGCCATCCGCCAGGTGGGACAAAGTTGTAAATCCTGTCATGCAACCTATCGCCTGGAATAGCCCCCAAGAAACAGCCCCTTTAATCTGGTAAAAACTATTTGAGCCTTGCCAGGGTTTGGCCAATCTCTGCCAGAGCGTCGCTTAACTGGCGCTGGCTTTCCTGTATGGTCTGAAACTGGGTCTGCAAGGAACGCAGCATTTCTTCTCTGGAGATATTTTCTTCTTCCAGCTCGCCCTTATGGCCTTCATCTGCCAGAAAATAGGTTACGCTCACCCCGAAAATTCCGGCCAGCATATTTAATTTGGCCACACGTGGCTCGCTGGCATCTATCTCCCATGATTTCAGCGTTTCGCGCTTGATGCCTGCCAGTTTTGCAGCGGTTGTCAGATTTAATCCGGATTGCTCTCTGGCTTTAGAAATACGCGCACCCAGCGTGTCCTGCAGCTGACCATCAGATAAAATATTCTCGCTACTTTGAACCTTGGCCATGACCGAACCCATCTTTGCACCCCCTTTGTTTGCTCTTTAAGGGTAGAGACCAGCCTGGCCAAAGGCAAATTATTTCATTGGCAACCGGCTGTATTTTTTTGAAATCAGGTGGCAAACCAGCTATGTTGTAGCGGATTGGTTAACACATCACGATTAACAATATAGCGCGGCGGCTGATGGGCGGCAAAGGACAGAATACTTCCCAGACCATCGCGGGCGATATTGTCAAAACATTCATCTGTCCAGCACAGGGAATGAGAGGTTGTAATCACGTTATCCATAAATAAAAGCGGGTTATCTGTTTGCACAGGTTCCTGTTCGAACACATCCAGCCCGGCTGCCCGTATTTGCCCGTTTTGCAAGGCTGCTATCAGATCAGGCTCATTAATCACAGGCCCTCTGGCAACATTGATCAGCGCCGCATCCGGCTTCATCAGCGCCAGATTTTGCCCATCGACCAGATGATAGGTCTGCTCATTCAGGGCGGTGGCGACAATCACAATATCGCTTTTGGCAAATAGCGCGTCTATCTCCAGCTTTTCTGCACCCAGGGCGGCCAGCTCTTCTGTACTGCGTTGCGGATCACACGCGGCCAGATGAAAATCAAACGGGGCGGCCATGCGCAAGATTTCCATCCCAATACTGCCTGCCCCCAATACGCCCAAAACCTTGCCTGTCAATCCTGTTCCCATAAAATCGGCATTTTCAGCCCAGCGGCCGGCACGGGTCAAATTATGTTTTTCTATCAGCCGGTGATTGACCGCCAGCATCATTGTGATGGCCATTGTGGCAACCGGGCGGCGCACCGCATCCGGGGTGTTCGTTACCATAATGCCCAGCTTTGTCAGGCCAGCCACATCGACGGAATCAAACCCTACCCCGTGACGGGCAGCCAGCCGCAAGCGTCCTTCATATACGCCATCTTGCGGGGCGAGTATGCTGGCATCCACTTTTTCCAGCATCAGATAAATCGCATCAAATCGGGCGGCATCTTCTACGGTAATATGGGTTTTCCCAGCTTCCATAATGGTGGTATCTATACCCTCATGCTGGTAGAGCTGATACAGAATATCAGGGTCAAAACAGGGGTTGCCATCAGCGCCAAACAGACCCGCAGAAAGACCAACTTGAAAATGGCTCATCGGTTTTCTCCTTTTTCATCTGCGCTTAATCCATCTATCAGCGCCATGCCGTCTGCCAGTGCTGATTTCAGCAAAACATGATCCAGCCCATAAGCCAGCATTCGAAAGCCATGCGCCCAATATTCACGCGCAAAATCCCTGTTCATCGCCATATAGCCTGCCATCTTGCCATGCGCTTTTGCGGCCGCGATAATACGGGCGATGGCAGCCAGATAATCGGGGTGATCCAGCTGGCCTGCTATGCCCATAGAGCTGGTTAAATCAAAATGACCAAGCCAGAGAACATCTATCCCGTCTATGGCTGCGATTTCTTCTACATTTGCCAGACCTTTGGCTGTCTCAATCATCGCGATAACCAGTGTGCGCTGATTGGCAGCTTGCATAATATCTATCGGATGGGCACTGCGATAATCATCATGGGCAATGCCAAAGGCGGTTCCGCGCGCGCCTTCTGGCGGATAATAGGCCCGGCGCACCAGATCGCGTGCCTGCTCGGCAGTTTCCACCATCGGCACCATCACACCATGCGCGCCAATATCCAGCACCTGGCCAACGGTGTTCCCTTCTGTGGTTGGCACGCGCACAAGCGGGGCGATATCCATCCCCCGACAGGCCGCCATCTGGTCTTTGAGCGTTTCAAAGCCGATGCCGGTATGTTCCATATCATACATCAGAAAATCTGCCCCGGCCGAGGCAGCAATAGCCGGCATACCGGTGGAGAAAAACTCGAACACCATCATGCCGGATACATATCCCTTGCCCGCTTTTTGCGGCAAAATGCCTGTTTTATGCTCAAGCGCCATATCAAACGACCTCCCCTCTTAACTGTCTGATATCAGTTTGAGGGGTAAGTCAGCGCGTTGGCAAGCCTGAAATAATAATAGGCTTCACCAGAGATAATTTACAGGCGAGCGCGAACAAACCCGCCTATTTTCAGCCCGATCAGCATCACGGCCAGAAACGGAAAGATACGCGCCGGGTCAAGGCCAATGCTGGCAACCACAGGGCCCGGGCACAAACCTGCCAGACCCCAGCCCATGCCAAATATCGCACTGCCAATAATCAGCTTGCGGTCAATCTGGCGGGCATCCGGCAATGAAAACTGGCTGGCCAAAAGCGGCTTGCCACGGCGCACAAACAAAAAATACCCGGCTGCATTAACCGATATCCCGCCTGCCATAACCAGCATCAGCGAGGGATCCCATAGCCCGAAAACATCTAAAAATCCGGCAACTTTTGCCGGGTTTAACATCCCTGCCAGCGCCAGACCAATCCCAAAAATTACGCCAGATATCGCGGCGGATAATAATGCTAATCCCATCTTATTTTCCTTTAATTCTTCAGGCGTCTAAATTACAGCAAATGCCGCAGAATAGTGACTGTGATCACCCCTGCCAGCACAAACACCATCACAGCCGCAAGCGAGCGAGGCGATAGACGCGCCAGCCCGCAAATGCCATGCCCGGATGTACAGCCAGAACCAATAGCTGTGCCAACCCCGACCAGCAAAGCCGCCAGATACAGCATCGCCCCGTCCGCAACGGATACAACATTAATTACATAGAGATCAAAATGGACAAGCAGTAACGGCCCTGCAATTACCCCGGCCACAAAGGCCAGCCGCCATAAAAATTCAAAAGAAGAAGAGGGCGGTATCATCCCTGCCAAAATACCGCTTACCCCCATAACACGGCCTTTGGTGACCATTAATATAAGGGCAGCCGCCCCGATTAGCAAACCACCGATAAAAGACATAAGCGGTGTAAATTCCATCCAGTTAATCGTCATTTATTTTCCCCTTAGCCCAGAGATGGGCACTTTTAAATAAACCTCGTCATTCTCTTCTGCCGGCGGCATATTTCCGCCCCGCATATTCACCTGAATAGAGGGCATAATCAGCTTTGGCATGGATAAGGTGGCATCCCTTTTCTCGCGCATTTCAACAAATTCATCTTCCGAAATACCGCCGCCAATATGAATATTTTTTGCCTTTTGTTCGCCAACGCTTGTCACATAGCCCAGCTCGCGTCCGCCCGGCATATAATCATGGCAAACAAAAATCCGCATCTCATCCGGCTGTGCCAGGATTTTCTGGATGCTTTGATACAGGGTGCGTGCATCCCCACCCGGGAAATCTGCCCGTGCCGTACCGCCATCTGGCATAAATAGCGTATCGCCGACAAAAATGGCATCGCCAATAATATGGGCCATACAGGCCGGTGTATGGCCTGGTGTATGAATAGCCCGGCCTTGAAGATGGCCTATCTCGTAGCTGTCCTGATCTTCGAGCAAACGGTCAAACTGGCTGCCGTCGCGTTCAAACTCCGTGCCGGCATTAAACACCTTGCCAAAGATTTTCTGCACCTCGACAATATGTCTGGATATGGCGATTTTCCCGCCTGTTTTTTCCTGTAAATAGGGTGCGGCAGATAGATGGTCGGCATGGACATGGGTTTCGATAAGCCAGTCAATGACCAGTTCTTTTTGTGCAATATAGCCAAGCATATCATCTGCCAGCTGATAGGAAATACCGCCCGAGGCATAATCCAGCCCCAGCACAGAATCAATTATCGCTGCATGGCGCGTTTCGGCACAGCTGACCACATAGCTGATGGTGTTGCTATCATCATCAAAAAAGGCTTTCACTTCCGGGATATGTGCACGCATTTTCTGCCCTCTTAATTTTTGCCCGAACCTTGTGGTTCATATATTCTCAGATCAGGTTATAAAAGTTTTGCAAATAATAGGTCAAACAGATTTGCCAGCCTAACGCTCGCATATTTTATCAGCGGTCAAATAAACAGGCCTGTATTAGCGGTTCCAGATGTTTAATGCGCCCCTGTATCGCTTTTAGCAAATGCCGCTCGGACGGGCTTAACCCCTCTACAGCTATTTTTGAGCAGGGGGCAAGGCCGGCCGAGATATCTTTTATCTGCTGGCGTAACAGCAATTTCAGGCTAAATTTTATATCTTCTGAAAATTGTCCTATTTCAGCTGGCAATGTGCCAGTTTTTAACAGAGCCTCTGCCCGGGCAGCGCTATTTTGTGCCTCTATCCCGCGCGATATTCCCAATACCCGCAAGGTTTCTATTAAGGGCAACAGAATATGCAGCTTTATATGAAAGCGGCCATTGTCAGTTTTCAGACCGCCAAACAGGGTCATGCCTGCTTGCGCCCCGCCTGTATTACGTGCCAGCAATTTTAAAAAACCGCGATTGGCCGCCGCCCTTTCTGTCATCATCCGGCGCAAACGACCCGCCAATTGCGCATCGCCATGTACCAAAGCAAAATCAAAGAAAATATCCACATTCAGCAAATCTTGTGGGCGTGACTTGCCTATCCAGCTCTTTATCGCTTCCTGCCAGCCTTTTAGCGAGCGACACCATTCCGGCTGGCTGGACATCACCTTGCCAGGACAATAGGGAATACCCGCACTATCCAGTATATCTGCTATCAGCTGGCCAGATTCTTCAAACCAGCTTTGATGCGATGCGGCTTGCTGCGCGCTATCGGCTGTATCGGCATAGATAATGGCGTGATCCTGATCAGCTGCCAGCAGGCTTTCGCCCCGACCTGCAGAACCCAAAACCAGAACCGCATAATCACATGGGGGCGGCCGTCCCTGTTCTGTCAGCATCTGTTCTGCCAATATCGCCGCCCGGCGCAAGCTGGAACGATATTCCCCGCTAATAACAGACGCAATTTCATCGCCGCGCACCCCGTCTGCCAAAAGCGAGCTGGCCAGCAGCGGCAATTCCTGTAATGCACTACGCATATCCTCAGCAGAAATGGCGGTGGATAATTTATCGCCAATGACCACTGCCTGGGTCAGGCGCTGGCGGGTTAATTCGCGCAAAGAAAGCCAGCCGGTTAACGCCCCATTTTCATCCACCACCCCCAGATGGCGGATATCATGATGGCCTATGCGCCCCAGCCCTACATGCATAAAATCCTGTTCTCTGACCGTGATAACAGGTGCAGACATCATCGCGCCCAGCTGAATATTTCGTGCTGTTGCGACCGCGGATAATGGCAGCGCAACCGCATGAACCACATCGCGTTCCGAGACAATCCCTTCAATTTTATCCGCACTAGTGCCCACAAATACACAATCCAGTTTTGCCAATTTCATTCTTTCTGCTGCTTGCAATACCGTTGTTTCGGCTGGCAAAATCACCGGATTATGCAGCATAATTTCATGGATGCGATGCTGATAGGGAAAGGGGTCAATACGTGCCAGAGACCGCAAGGGCTCGGTCTGCTGATTAATGGCGGCCACATCCACCCATCCGGCATTGGCCTGTAGCAGGCGCGTCTGATCCAGCTCGCCCACCGCCCGCCAGGCATCGCCCAGAGTGGTAACAGATTTTTCTTTCAGATCCGGCAACATCGCCTGAAATATTCCCGCGCTCATCACCGCATCCCCAAGGGCAGTATGACGGTTCGCTTGCGAGATATTATAATGCTGAGCAAGCGCTTCAAGATCGCTTATCATCAGCATGGCCTGGCTGCCAAGGGCGATGGTGGCAAGTTGGCGAATACACAATGCGCCCGTCCATTCCCATTCCAGACCATGACGATTGGCCTCAGCTTGCAGAACCGCCAAATCAAAGCCGATATTATAGCCGATTAAAACCCTGTTTGCCGCGAGGCCGCGCAGGCTTGAGAAAACAGCTGCCAAATTAGGTGCCTTTGCTACCATCGCATCATCAATATGATGAATGGCGGTGGTTGAAGCAGGAATAGGAATGCCGGGATTTACCAGCTGGTCAAACTGGATAGCATTATCAAAGGGGTCAACCGCCCCTATCTGGACAATGCGGTCTGTCTTTGGCCGCAAGCCGGTAGTTTCCAAATCCAGTGATAATAGCGGCAAATTATCCAGAACGATGGTTGCCAGTCCCACGTGATAAGGCTCCTTGTTATCCCTTGTCTGTCTTATTTATTATATCTGTATAAAAATGTTTCGGCTAAAAAATCAGGCAGAAGGGTCATGTTCGGCTGCCAGTTTTTCCCAGTTAAAACTGACCCCTATGCCCGGCTCGGACGGGGCGACTGCCAGATGATTTTCCAGCCTTAATGGCCGGGCAGTATATTCATCTATGGGAAAGCTATGCACCTCTATCCAGCCGGCATTTTTCTGGGCAGACACCATAGAGACGTGTAATTCCTGCATCCCGTGGCTGCAAACAGGCATCCCGTTTTTTTGCGCCAGATTGGCGACCTGCATCCAGCCTGTAATGCCGCCACAATTAGAGCTATCGGGCTGCAGATAGGACAGCTCGGCAAATTCGCAGGCCAGCTCAAATTCATGAAGGGTGTGCAGATTCTCGCCCATCGCCAGAGGGCAGCCTGACGCCCTCGCCAATTTGCCATAATCGGCATACAGATCTGGCAACATCGGCTCTTCAAACCAGATAATATTATAGTCATTAAACGCCTTTGCCGCTGCCAGCGCGCGATCATAATCAAGGGCATAATTTGCATCTACCATGAAAGCGATATCGTCGCCGATTAGGTCTCGCACCGCCCGTACCCGTTCAATATCTTCTGCCAGATCAGGCTTTCCGACCTTTATTTTGACCGCATCAAACCCCTCTTCCAGATAGCCCTCGATACTGGCCAGCAATTTTGGCAAGGGATAATTTAAATCAATGCCGCCGCGATAGGCCCGGCATCTGTCCGATGCCCCGCCCAGCATTTGATGCAGGGGCTGGCCTGCCTGCTGGCAACGCAAATCCCATAGCCCGATATCCACAGCCGAAACCGCAAAGGCCGCCACCCCGCCGCGCCCCACATAGTGAATATGAAAATTCATCCCCTCATAAAGGGCTTCGACATCTGTACTATCGCGGCCGATAAGATAGGGCGTTAAATCATGCTCGATCATCGCCACAATCGCATGACCGCCCTTGCCGCCTGTATAGCTATAGCCGGTGCCGGACAGGCCATTATCCAGTGTGATGGTCGCACAAATCAGTTCAAAATGGGTATGGTCGCCATGCATGGCATCGCTTAACACCTCTTTGAGGGGCAGGGCAAAGCGCTGCGCTTTAATATCTATAATTTTACCCACCTTACGCCCCCCCTGTTATTGCCAACTGTTATCGATAGCCAAAAAAGAAACACCTCTTTTAAAAGGTCTGGCGAAAAACATGGCCAGCTGTCAACCAATTCTATCGGTTTTATCTGTTTTCGCAAAATTTTGAGTATGCTTTTAACATCGTCTAGCGTAACCTTGGCAGACATATCTAAAAACAATAGGGATGAAACAGCCCTAAGCTATAGAAAGCGCCTGGCATGAACGAACAAATGATTTCTGCTGCCTTTTATCGCGGCAACAAAACCTTCACTGTAGAACAAACCCCAGCCCTTGAACCTGGCAAAGGCGAGGTGGCGGTGCGGATTGCCTTTTGCGGCATTTGCGGCACAGATATGCATGTCTATCACGGCAATATGGATGCACGCGTAGGTCATAACCGCGTCATCGGCCATGAAATGTCCGGCATTGTTGCCGGCATTGGCGAAGGGGTTGAGGGCTTTGAGATCGGCCAGAAAATTGTGGTGCGCCCGCTTGACCATTGCGGGAAATGCCCCGCCTGTACGGCCGGCCATACCCATATTTGTCATAAATTAAAATTTCTGGGTCTGGATACTGATGGGGCGATGCAGGAAATCTGGTGTGTGCCTGCCCATACCTTGCATAAACTGCCGGATAATTTGCGCCTGGATCACGCCGCATTGATAGAGCCTGTTGCAGTGGCCTGTCATGATGTTCGGCTATCCAATCTGCAACCGGGCGAGGATGTAGTGGTTATTGGCGGCGGGCCTATCGGCATATTGGTGGCCATGGTTGCCCGCGATGCCGGCGGCAAGGTTACGCTCTCGGAGGTGAATCCCAACCGGTTAGAGATTGCCAAAAAGCTGGGCTTTGAGACCATCAATCCGGCAGAAACCGATCTGGCAGGCGCGATTGCCGACAAAACCTCTGGCAAGGGGGCAGATGTGGTGTTCGAAGTATCGGGCACCCAAAAAGGGGTGGATGCCATGACCGCTATCGCTGCCACTAGAGCCCGTATCGTGATGGTCGCTATTCATGCCCAGAAGCCACAAATTGACCTGTTTCAATTTTTCTGGCGCGAGCTGCAATTAATCGGGGCACGTGTCTATGGAGCAGAAGATTATGATAAGGCTATCGCGATCATCACCTCAGGCGGGGTTGATGCCGACACCATTATCACCGATGTTAGCCCGCTCGAAGATATCCAGAGCGCCTTTGAAGCGCTGGATAGCAGCCCAACCGCAATGAAAAGCCTCATCAGAGTAGGAAATGCGTTATGAGTATTCTAGATCAGTTTAATCTGGCCGGGAAAACCGCCCTTGTTACCGGATGCCGGCGCGGTATTGGACGCGGCATTGCCGAAGCGCTGGCCTCTGCCGGGGCAGATATTATCGGGGTAAGCGCCTCTCTGGAAGCATCGGGAAGTGCAATAGAAAAAGCCGTGACCGCGATGGGGCGTAAATTTACCGCCCATAGCGTTGATTTTTCAGATCGCGCAGCCGTGACAGATTTCTGTGCAAGGCTGGCAGCAGAAAATATCACCCCCGATATTCTGATCAATAATGCCGGTACTATCAAACGCAAACCGGCCGCAGAGCATGATGATGATTTATGGGATGAAGTACTGGAAGTAAATCTGAACGCCCAATTTGTTATCAGCCGCGAAATTGGCAGACAGATGATAGCGCGCGGGTCTGGCAAAATTATCTTTACCGGATCGCTTTTAACCTTTCAGGGCGGGATCACCGTGCCGGGCTATGCTGCCTCCAAAGGCGGTATTGGCCAATTAACCAAGGCATTGGCCAATGAATGGGCTGGCAAGGGGGTGAATGTCAATGCGATTGCCCCTGGCTATATCGCCACCGATAACACACAAGCCTTGCAGGATGATGAGACGCGCTACAAGGCCATATTGGAGCGTATACCGGCCGGACGCTGGGGCACGCCTGAAGATTTTGGCGGCCCTGCTGTCTTTTTAGCCTCTGATGCGGCCAATTATGTCCATGGCGAAATTCTGGTCGTGGATGGCGGCTGGATGGGGCGCTAGTTTTTTTAAAACTGCCCAAGAAATTTTCGTAAAAAAAAAGCCGCCCCTCACCAGGAAGGGCGGCTTTTTTGATAAGCAGATTTTTTTAATAGGTTTCGGTGACGAAACGGGTCGTTAAAAAGGCTTCCAGCCCTTCAATCCCGCCTTCCGAGCCATAGCCGCTATGCTTTACCCCGCCAAAAGGTGTTTCAGGGACAGAAACAACCGTAGAATTGACAGCCAGCAGACCTGTTTCCAAATCATCTTTCAGACGCGCAATCAGAGCCGGGTCTTCGGTAAAGGCATAGGCTGCCAGACCAAAGGGCAAGCGATTGGCACGGGCAATGACCTCATCCACAGAACCAAAACTGTCGATAGGGGCAACCGGGCCAAAAGGTTCGTCATTCATGATACGCGCCTCATCAGAAACATTATTCAATATGGTCGGGGCATAAAAACTGCCTTCGCGGTTCAAACGGCTGCCACCGCGCACTAGCTCTGCGCCTTGTGCGATCGCATCCTGAACCAGCCCATCCATAACATCGATACGGCGGTCGGCGATCAGTGGCCCCATATTTGTGCCCTCTTCCATACCATCGCCCACTTTCAGGGCATCAACCGCAGAGGCAAAGGCATCTACAAATTTAACCTGTACTGATTTTTGAACCAGAAAACGGGTTGGCGAGACACAAACCTGGCCGGCATTTCTGAATTTACCAGCCGCGGCAATCGAGGCCGCCTTTTCGATATCGGCATCTTCAAACACCAATACAGGCGAATGTCCGCCCAGCTCCATTGTGCATTTAATCATATTTTCTGCTGCCAGCTTTTGCAGATGAATACCCACCGGCACTGACCCTGTAAATGACAGTTTGCGCGGGATAGGCGAGGAGCACAGATGCTCGGACACTTCTGCCGGCACCCCGAACACCACATTCAGCGCGCCATCTGGCAAGCCTGCCTCTTGTAAGGCTCTGGCAATCGCGATTGCGGTACCGGGCGTTTCTTCACTTGGCTTGATAATAACCGAACAGCCAGCTGCCAATGATCCGGCCACTTTGCGTACCACATTAACCGCCGGGAAGTTCCAGGCCACAAATGCGATGACCGGCCCGACAGGGTCTTTTCTGACAGTCTGGCTAATGCCTGGCATACGTGATGGAACGGTGCGCCCGTAAATCCGCTTTCCTTCCTCGCCATACCAGCGAATAATATCGATAGCAACGCTCAGCTCTATCTTGGCTTCGGCCAGCGGCTTGCCCATTTCCTTGGTTAAGTTTTCGGCCACTTCATCAAAGCGATCTTCCAGAATACGGCAGGCTTTCTCCAGAATTTTCTGGCGGTTTAACGCGGTTTCCTTGCGCCAGACCTGAAAGGCTTTTTCACTTGCCGCCAGCGCTTCATCCAAATCCGCGATACTGGCATGTGGCAACTCGCCCAGTGCCTCGCCTGTTGCCGGATTATAAACGGTTTCTGTCTTGCCGCCCGAGCCCTGACGCCATTTCCCGTTAATCAGTAATTCCAACTTCTCATACATGAATTCATCTCCTTAAAAATTCAAAAACTATCGGTAATCTTCTTTTTCCTTATGTCAGCGCGTCCCGGCCTATGGCTATATGTCATAGCGCGGCGGGGCAGAACAAATCTGGTCATAGGCATAACGTGCTTTCAACTTATTATCAAAATCGAAAATATCAAGCATAGCTTCATAGCCTTGCGGTGTGATGTCAATAGAGCCGCGCCAGCATCCGATTTCCTGATAGCTGGCAATACAATCGGCTAAAACCAGTTCATCAATATTTGGGAAAAGCGGCTTTTGCGCCGCCGCAATTTCAGCCGCCGGGGCTTCGCACAAATAGGCTTTTGCCCTTGCAAAGGCACGGGTGAAAGCCGGCGCGATATCACTATTTAAAAATTCAGGCGTACTGGCCAAGCTGGAAAAGGCACATGGCCCGATAGGCGTACCAAGTGCGGCCACAACATAGCCTTGCCCATCTGCCTGTAATTGCTGCGGGGCAGGGCCTTGCTGGTGGATATAAGCGCCTTTTCCTTCACGAAAGGCCTTGTCCATCTGGGCGCCATTGCCCGCATCAATGATATTGATTTTGTTAATATCGATCCCGGCTTTATGACAGCCATAGCGGAACATTGTCATCGGCTGGCCGCCATGATGCACCAGCACATCTGCCCCTTCCAGCTTGTGCCAGTCAAAGGCATTATCTGCCTCACGGGCGGTGATAAAAAATCCATCTGTCCCGTTTACTTGGGCAAAATGCACACATCCGGGCGCCTGACCATTATTCAAGCTGGTAAACCCTTGCGAGAGAGTCGACTGCACCACATCTGCCTCACCTTTTTTCAGAGATTCAATCGCGCTGACACCGGGGGCTGAAACGCGCCATTCATATTCCAGCCCTTCATCGGTTAAAAAACCGCCTGTCATGGTGGAAATCAGGGGCGAATAAAATGCCGAAAACAGGGTAAATTCAATATTGACCTTTGACATGAGGCTTTGTCTGTCCTTTTTGATAGATAAATGGGTGAGTGTGCCAGATAGAGCCGAAAAAACAATATACTACTCAGACATATAGTCTACGCATAAACTGTTGCTTCTGCCAAATTAATTTCAAAATTCTGAACCTATGCCCCTGCTATAATGAAAAAGCAAATGGCCATGATTGCACTGCCCTATGGGGGCTGATAGATTTAAACCGTGAAATAGCCAAACAGGATTTTCCGCCCATGATGACCGCACCGTCGTTTTTTATACCAGAGACCATGCAGGCGATGGTGACCATGGGTCATGGCGGGATGGATCAAATGGTCTTTCAGGAAAATTGGCCGTGTCCCCACCCTGGCGAAGGGCAGGTTCTGGTAAAAGTGGGCGCGTGCGGTCTGAATAATACAGATATTAATACACGTGCTGGCTGGTATTCAAAATCTGTTGTCACTGCCACTACCGCCAGCGGCCATGAAAGAATAGATGAAAGCGATCCGTCCTGGGGCGGTGCACCAATTGCCTTTCCGCGTATACAAGGGGCAGATATTTGCGGTGAGATTGTGGCGACAGGTTTGGGCGTTGACCCGTCACGACTGGGTCAGCGTGTTGTATCTGACTGCTGGCTGCGCGACCCGGACGCACCGGAGGATAAAAATAAAACAGGCTATTTCGGGTCAGAATGTGATGGCGGCTTTGCCCAATATACTGTGCTGCCTGACCGCAATGCGATAGCGATTTCCGCCTCTCTTTCAGATGCAGAGCTGGCCACTTTTTCCTGTTCCTATTCGACCGCAGAAGGGATGCTTACCCGCGCGCAAGTCACCGAAAAAGACACTATCCTTATTCCGGGCGCATCGGGCGGGGTGGGCAGCGCCTTGGTACAGCTGGCTAAACATCGCGGCGCACGTATCCTTGCCCTGACAGACAAGGCAAAGGCAGCAAATATTCTGGCATTGGGGGCAAGCCGTGTTTTGCCGCGCCCTACCCTGGATAAAAATGGCGTACCAGACCCGTCTTTTACAGCTGCGCTGGCAGAGGAAAAAATCACTGTTCTGGCAGATGTGGTAGGCGGGCCTGCCTGGCCAGCCTTGCTAGATTTATTGCAAGCAGGCGGGCGCTACACCTGTTCCGGGGCTATTGCTGGCCCGATGGTAGAGCTGGATTTACGCACCCTTTATTTGCGCGATCTGACCTTTGCCGGCTCAACGGTCATTGATCTGGATGTGATGCCGCGTCTGGTTCGCTATATTGAAACAGGGGTAGTCAAACCGCTTTTGGCCGCCTGCTATAAATTATCTGAATTGCATCAGGCGCAATCTGCCTTTATCGCCAAAAAACATATTGGCAATATTGTTGTCCTACCATGACAGAGGCACGGCAAAAAGGGTGTTACTGGTGGGCAGATGCCCCGCCTCGCCCGGCAGAAGAAGCCAGCTGGTCCGGCCATACAGAAATTGCCATTATCGGTTGCGGATTTGCCGGGCTGTCTGCGGCCATTTATCTGGCCAGAGCCGGACGGCGGGTTACCATCTTTGAAAAAGAGGCGATAGGGTTTGGGGCATCGACCCGTAATGGCGGGATTACCAGCGGCAATATTCGCTATTCCCATGCCCAGCTGGCCAGGCGTTTTGGCACTGAAAAAGCGACAGCCTTTATCGATGAGGCAGTGGCCGCCAGAGCCGCGCTGACCAGCTTTATCCGGGACGAGAACATCGCCTGTGATTTTCAGCCCTCCGGCCGCATGGTCGGGATCAGTAAAGAATTTGATAAAGCCGCGATAGAGGCTGAAAATACAGCCTTTCAGCAACGCTATGATATTACTCCGCAATTTATTGATGAAGCAGATTTGCCAGGCTATATCAGCACCTCCAGTTATAAAGCTGGAATATATCGCCCGGATATTGGCGGCATCCATCCGGCTAAATTATTGCATGAAAAGGTAAGGCTGGCACGTACAGCCGGAGTAACCATTTATTCAGAATGTCCGGTAACACGAATCTATCGAACAGGGGCTGAATTTATTCTTGAAACCGCCAATGGCAAGGTGAAATCTGACCATCTTATTTCAGCGAGCAATGGCTATACCGACAAAGCCCAGCCCTGGCTGAGGCGGCGGCTGGTGCCGGTCATCTCGGAAATTATTGTCACGGAAAAGCTGGGGGCAAATTTTATCAAATCGCTAATGCCAAAATTATCCATGTTTGGCGAGGATAAAGAGGTGGGCTTTTATTATCGCCCGACCCCGGATGGCGAGCGTATCTTACTGGGTGGGCGGCGAATGGATAAACAGCATGATATTGCCCAGATGCGCCTGCATGAAGGGCTGGCTGGTATCTTCCCGGAACTGGGCTGTGCAAAAATTGAACATTGCTGGGCAGGCAATGTTGTCTTCCCCTTTGACCAGCTGCCAAAATTGGCGGTGCATGATGGCATTATCTATCCCACCGGCTTTTGCGGGTCTGGAACAGTATGGGCGCATTGGCTGGGGCGCAAGGCAGCGGCGATGATCCTGGGCAAGGACAGCGCTGCACAAACAGATGATCCGGCAAGTCCTGCCTCAAATTTTGCGACATTGCCAATGCGAACCATGCCTTTTTACAGCGGCGATCCATGGTTTATGCCTCTGGCGATGGCCTATTACCGGATGCGCGATAAATTGGCAGGCGGGCGCTATTAATCCATCAGAAAGATTTTTACCGCTGTGAGCAAAACCATCAGAACAGGGAGTATTGCTCTACTGTCACCTGACAGGCCTATTTATATTCGGCGCGGCGATCGGAAAATTGCCGCACCCGTGTTCGCCAGACCTTATAGCTGCCTGCCTTTAGCCGGCTTCGCATCAGCTTTTTCACATCTTTTTCCCGCAGCCCGTAAAGGCTGCGTATCTGTGCAAAACTGGTATGGTCGCTCAGTGCCATTTCGATAATCTCGCTTATCGCGGCATCATCGAGCCCGGCTGTTACAGATTTCACAAGACCATTCCCCTGTTATAGAATTATCTCCTGCCGCCCCTTGTTGAAAATCTAGGTGCAGAGCGGCAAATGACAATCCGTAACAGGGAAAATTTCTTCATTTGTTCGGGCTGGCGGGCTAGCTATTGGCTGCGCGAATAGCCTCGCATACCGCTTCTGTCACCTCAATAGTGGTGGCATTGCCACCTACATCCGGGGTCATAATGCCTGCCTCGCACACCTGTTCAACCGCCTGCATCAGCCGTTCTGCTTCTTCATTCAGACCCAGATGCTGCAGCATTTGCGCGCCTGTCCAGAAAGTGGCAACCGGATTGGCAATCCCCTTGCCGGTGATATCAAAGGCCGAACCATGGATAGGTTCAAACATGGACGGGAAACGCCCTTGCGGGTCGATATTGGCGGTCGGGGCAACACCAATGCTGCCAGCCAGTGCCCCTGCCAGATCAGATAAAATATCGGCATGCAAATTAGTAGCAACAATCGTATCAAGGGTTTCAGGTTGCAAGGTCATGCGAACCGTCATCGCATCTACCAGCATCTTGTCCCAGCTTACTTGTGGAAATTCGCGGCTCACCTCTTCTGCGATTTCATCCCACATCACCATACCATGCCGCTGGGCATTGGATTTGGTGACAACTGTCAGCATTTTACGAGGCCGAGAGGCCGCGATTTCAAAGGCATAACGCATGATACGTGTCACGCCTGTACGGGTGAAGATAGCCACTTCTGTGCCAACCTCTTCTGGCATCCCCTTATGGGCCCGCCCACCATTACCGGAATATTCGCCTTCTGAATTTTCGCGGATAATTACCCAGTCCAGATCGCCCACCCCCACATCACGCAAGGGCGAGGAAATGCCCGGCAATATTTTGGTTGGCCGGACATTGGCATATTGATCAAACCCCTGACAAATAGGCAAGCGCAAGCCCCATAGGGTGATATGATCAGGAACATCAGGTGCGCCCACTGCCCCGAAATAAATTGCATCAAAGGATTTCAATCTCTCCAGGCCATCTTCCGGCATCATCTTGCCATGCTGTTTGTAATAATCCGAGCCCCAGTCAAAATGGGTGAAATTCAGCTGCAAATCAGGATGACGCGCACAAACCGCCTCCAAAACCTGGATACCGGCTGCGATAACTTCCGGGCCGATACCATCTGCCGGAATAGAGGCAATATTAAAACTTGGCATAATGTATCCTTATGATGAGAGAGAAAAAAATATCGAGCAGATATATTTAGCCGCCTGCTATCCATCTTTACAAGATGTCTATAAGCTATTTTTGATATATCAGGAAACCTCTCTTAGGAAAGCGGCTTTTTTATGCCAAATGCTTCAAAAAATAGTGATCTGGCTCTTAATCTGCCAATGGGCGTAGTCCTGTCTATTGGCGAGATATTATTCACTGTTGCCATCGCGGCATTGGTGAAGCTGATATCGGGCGATATCTCGGTTTTTATGATTTTATTTTTCCGCTATTTTTTCTGTATTCCCTTATTGTTACTAACCGCCCTCCTGCAAAGAGGCCGGGCGGCCTTCAAGGTGGAATCCAGAACCAATCTAGCCATACGCTCAGCCATGGGGCTGGG
>CBFIAD010000032.1:0-20433 GCA_965660495.1 Puniceispirillaceae bacterium (SeqCode) | reverse complement strand
TTTCTTGGCAATAGAGATCACCAGCCGCAGATTGGCCTCGACCATCTCTTTTTTCGCCCGTGCCGCTTCGCGCTGGCCACGCTGGATGGTCTGCACCACATGGCGCATTTCTGAAATGGTCAGCCCGACATCATCGGCGACCAGTTGCATTTTCTTGATATTATCCTTTATCTCGGCCTTGTTATCACTGCGCAGCTTTTGCCAGGCTTTGGTTTTATATTCCTCGGCCGGCCAGTTGGCTTCGGTTTCATGGCCAAACCAGGCGGCGATAAACTGATCGCGCGGCACATTGCATTCCTGTGCCATCCGCAACATCGCCCCGTCAATTGCGGTCATATGCCTGTTCAGATCAGACAATTGCTGGTTCAGGCTCTCCAGTCGGTTCGCGTGCAGATACACCGATTGCATTTCCTCAACCAGCGCGATTTTCATCTCACCCAGCTCGGATTCTCTGGCAGCGCTCAGCTCCTTGCCCTTTTGGGCAGAGGCCACCTTTTTATCTTGCAGCACAACATATTTGCCAAACAGCTTTTCGATTTTTTTGAACTGTGACATCACATCATCAAACACAGCTTCTTCCATTGCGGCCAGCGACAGGGTCAGATCATCGCCCTCATCCTCGTTATCGCTATCCTCGCGGCCTTCCTCATCCTCATCTGATTCTTCTTCATCATCATCCAAATCATCTTCATCATCGCTATCATTGGCATTTGCGCCCAGCGCACCTGCCCCGCCCGGAATACCGCTATTATCCTCGATAGGGACGCCATTTAGCCGGATATATGTCAGATCCAGATCAATAATATCGCGCAAGGGCACAGCAAATTCGCGCACCTGCTGGGCCCAGGTTAGCAAGGCGCGAATGGTCAGAGGCGACTCGCAAATACCGCCAATCATCATCTCGCGGCCTGCTTCTATGCGCTTGGCAATCGCAATCTCGCCTTCACGGGACAGCAATTCAACTGAACCCATTTCGCGTAAATACATCCGCACCGGATCATCCGACCCGCTTACCTCGCCATCGGACAGATTGCCGGATTGCTGATTTTCGGTGTTATCCTCATCGCTGTCTTTATCCACATCTTCTGCGGCTTCCACAACATTCACGCCCATATCGCTGAGCGAGGCCATCACATCCTCGATTTGCTCGGAAGTCAGCTCGCCCTGAGGCAGGGCGGCATTCAGCTCGTCATGGGTAACAAAGCCGCGTTCCTTGCCTTTTTTAATTAGGGCTTTAACAGCGGTATTTTTGGTATCCAGGATAGGGGCATCATTATTCTGCTCCTGCGCCTCAATATTTGCTTTTTTTGCGGGTTTGCGCGCCATATTTGATTATCCCCCAACAGGCTCTTTTCTTGCCACTCAGATACAGTTTCCGCCTAGCAAAGCAGAACGTCTGGTTTTGTGCAATAAACGATCCATTATCTCGCGTAAAATGTCTTTTGCTTTCGTCGCTGTCCAGTCTGATCTGCCAGCATTAAATATTGCTCCCAGCCGCGCGGTCATATCGCCGCCATACAGCTCTTCCAGCATCGTATCAGGCCCTAGTGTCTCTAAATGATACCGAAGCGCGGCTTCGTCAAGGTCTGGCGTTGCAATAAGCAGGTCAATTATATGTTTTTTTACCCCTTCCAGCTCGGAATCCTCAAATTCCATCATCGCCAGCTCTTCGGCATAGTCCGAAAATAGTTCTGGAAACCTGACCAGCAATGCCAATGCGGCCTGATATTGAACGCGCAAACCTGTTTTCGGGCGTCTGGGACGCACCATCTGCCCGGCTGCATAGCCGCCCCCTTGCGCAGCCGTACCCTTTGTGCTGGCACGCATCGCGCCAATGCGAAATTCGACATCATCCAGATAGGCCGTTCGGGTCTGGTTATGGCTGATAGAACGCACCATCTGGCGAATATCTGCCCAGAAAGCTGCCCGCGCCCCTGGCTGGGTACGAGCATCTTCCAGTTTATATTCGCTGAATTTGCGTTGCCATAAACTATCCAGAATACCGCTGGCCGCCGCCAGAATTCGGCGCAATCCCTCTGCCCCTTCTGTTTTCAAAATATCATCGGGATCCTGGCCAGCAGGCAGACTGGCAATACGCACGGTTTTTCCCGGCTCCAGCAAGGGCAAAATACGCTCTATTGCCCGGCTGGCGGCTTTCTGACCAGCCTGATCCCCGTCAAAACATAATATCGGTTCAGGGTGCAGTTTCCATACCAGCTGGATTTGCTGTTCGGTAAGGGCAGTGCCAAGCGGAGCAAGGGCGGCTGCCGCACCGCTGGCCGATACTGCGATAACATCCATATAGCCTTCGACCACCAGCAAGGGCAGGCCTTGTCGTAACAGGGCGCGGGCTTGCGTCCAGCCATATAAAACCGCCTTTTTCGAAAAAGTCGGGCCTTCTGGCGAGTTCAGATATTTTGGCTGAGCATCGCCAAGGGCGCGCGCGCCAAAAGCAATTACTCTGCCCTGCCGGTTCTGGATAGGAAACATCACCCTGTCGCGGAAATAATCATAAGGCTGACCATCGCGCTCGGAAATACCGGCAAGGCCAGCTTGCAGGATCAGCTCTTTTGGAAATTGGCGCTGCTGCAGACTGGCAAACAGGCCGGAACGCGGGGCATAGCCCAGCATAAACTGCGCGATGATATGGGCGTCCAGTCCGCGCGATGCGATATAGTCAGCAGCCGCTTTGCCCACCGGACCGGAAAGATTTGCCTGATAAAAGCGGGCAGCATATTCCAGCGCATCGATGGCCTGTTTGCGCTGTTCTGCTTTCTGGCTGTCAACCGGCGCGCTATTGGGAACTGCCATGCCCGCCATCTCGGCCAGATAGCGCACAGCTTCCATAAACTCCATCCCGTCACTTTCGCGCAGGAAGGAAATAGCATCGCCCGAAACACCGCACCCGAAACAATGATAAAATCCATCGCCGTCATTGACATAAAAAGACGGGGTTTTTTCAGAATGAAAAGGGCACAGACCGGCCAGCCGTCCGCCTTTTGGCACCAGCTTGACTCGTTTGCCAATCAAATCAGATAAGGTTGTGCGGGCGCGCAACTCTTCGATAAATTCAGACGGAACTGCCAATTTATTTCTATATGCCCTTTAGCTTGCCAAAACAGAGCCGATAGGCCTGTTCTGCCATCAATCAATTTTGGTGATTATCAGACTACCCCAACAGGGCGGATTTTACCATCTGGCTGGCAGCCGAAAAATCCATTTGGCCGGCATATTGGCTTTTCAGATGCGCCATGACCTTACCCATATCCTTGACAGAGACTGCCCCTGTCTGGGATACCGCCTCTTTGATGGCCTTTTCAATATCCGCATCACTTAGCTGTTCTGGCAGGAATTGCTGTATCAGTACAATCTCGGCACGTTCAGCCTCTGCCAGTTCGGGGCGGCCGCCATCTTCATACATTTTGGCTGATTCGTTGCGCTGTTTAATCATGGTTTGCAACATGGACAGGATTTCATCATCTGAAATGCCATCGTGATTATTGTCTGACCGGGCAGCAATATCGCGATCTTTCAGCGCTGCTGATATAAGCCGAATGGTTGATAATGCTGCCTGATTTTTTGATTTCAGCGCATCTTTCATTGCCTGAGCGATTCGTTCACGCATGCAATTTTGCCTCTTTAATGTTTCAGTGAAAAGCAGTTCATCTCCGTCAAAAAGCAGATTATTCACCTTGTATTCAGGCTTTCTGGCAAGATTGAGGCATTCTTTTACGCCAGAAGGCCGTTTCATGCAAGACAAGACTTGACCTTCATAGTCCAGCTAGAGTAGACAATGGCAATTTTGTTCGGTTGACGGGATTTCGACGGCTGAAAGGGAAAATTCCCTTTTAAAGGGTTGGCGGTGCTCATCTGAACAAGCAAGCGATAATGTTTAAGTTCAGACAGGAAAAATGCCTTATGCCTGACGCTGTTTATGATGTGAAAACCCTGACCCCTTTTTCTCCTCCCAGCGCCGCAACGGCAATATTGTTACTTGAAGATGGCACAGCCTTTTATGGTATGGGCTTCGGCACGGAAACCACGAATGTTGGCGAGATTTGCTTCAACACCTCGATGACCGGCTATCAGGAAATTATGACTGACCCGTCCTATGCCGGACAGATTATCAACTTTACCTTTCCCCATATTGGCAATACCGGCACGAATGGCGATGATGTAGAAACACGCCAGCCCGCTGCCCTCGGGATGATTGTCCGCAATGATGTGACCCAGCCGTCCAACTGGCGTCAGGACAGCCACCTGCATAGCTGGCTGAAACAGCATGACCTGCCCGGTATTTCCGGCATTGATACCAGAGCATTGACCCGCACCATTCGCGACCACGGTGCGCCAAAGGGCGTTTTATGCCACCGCGCCGATGGCCAATTTGACCTGCCAGCCTTGCAAAAACTGGTTGCAGACTGGCCAGGTCTTAAAGGGATGGATTTGGCAAGTGTGGTCTCTACGAAAAAAGATTTCACCTGGTCGGCAGGCAGCTTTGATCTTGAAACAAACAGCGCGCCTGACCGCAAGGAAGGCTTGCGCGTTGTGGCGATGGATTTTGGCTGCAAGCAAAATATCCTGCGCTGTCTAGTAGATGCAGGATGTATTGTCGATGTGGTAGCGGCCAGTGCCAGCGCAGATGATATTCTGGCACGCAAGCCCGATGGTATATTTCTGGCCAATGGACCTGGCGATCCGGCCGCAACAGCTGAATTTGCTGTCCCTGAAATCAAAAAGCTGATCGATAGCAATGTGCCGATTTTTGGAATTTGCATTGGCCATCAGCTATTGGCTCTGGCGATGGGGGGAACTACCAGCAAAATGGCACGCGGCCATCGCGGGGCTAACCATCCGGTGCGTGATTTAACCACCGGCAAAATAGAAATCACCAGCCAGAATCATGGCTTCTGCGTAGATCCGGACAGCTTGCCAGAAAATGTTGAAATCACCCATATCTCGCTATTTGACGGGTCTGTTGAAGGGTTGCGGCATAAAGACAAGCCGGTCTTTTGTGTGCAATATCACCCTGAATCTTCGCCTGGCCCGCATGATAGCCGCCATTTATTCCAGCGCTTTGTCGAAATGATGAAGGCAAATAATGAATAAAAAAACTGCATAAAGGATAAGCCCGTTAATTATCGCTTCTTCTTTTTCTTTTAACCCAAGCATCAGGTAGACAAAATGCCCCGTCGCGACGATATCTCCTCGATTATGATTATTGGTGCAGGCCCTATTATTATCGGACAGGCTTGTGAATTTGACTATTCCGGGGCACAGGCCTGTAAAGCCCTTCGCGAGGAAGGTTATCGCATTATTCTGGTCAATTCGAACCCGGCCACCATTATGACCGACCCGGATATGGCCGATGCTACCTATATCGAGCCCATTACCCCGGAAATTGTTGCACGTATCATTGAAAAGGAACGCCCTGATGCCCTATTGCCAACCATGGGCGGGCAAACTGCGCTAAATACCGCGCTTGCCTTGCATCAGCAAGGGGTGCTGGATGAATTTAATGTCGAGCTGATAGGCGCAAAACCGGATGCAATTAAAAAGGCAGAAGACCGCGCCTTGTTCCGCCAGGCGATGGATTCAATTGGCCTTGAATCAGCCCGCTCGCGCACAGTCAATAATTTTGAGGATGCGATGGCGGCACTGGAAATTGTTGGCCTGCCAGCAATCATTCGCCCCTCTTTTACGCTTGGCGGTGAAGGGGGCGGGGTAGCCTATAATTCAGAGGAATTTGAAAATATCGTGCGCGATGGTCTGCGCCTGTCCCCTGTTTCGGAAATCCTTATCGAAGAATCTCTTCTTGGCTGGAAAGAATATGAGATGGAGGTGGTGCGCGACCATGCTGATAATTGCATCATCATCTGTTCGATTGAAAATGTCGATCCAATGGGCGTGCATACAGGCGATTCCATCACCGTTGCCCCTGCCCTTACCCTGACAGACAAGGAATATCAGGCTCTGCGCGATGCCTCTATTGCGGTATTGCGCGAAATTGGCGTGGATACGGGCGGCTCGAATGTACAATTTTCTGTCAGCCCGAAAGACGGCCGTATCATTGTTATCGAGATGAATCCGCGCGTATCGCGTTCCTCGGCTCTGGCATCCAAGGCAACAGGTTTTCCAATTGCAAAAATTGCTGCCAAACTGGCGGTCGGCTATCGGCTGGACGAGCTGGATAACGATATTACAGGTGTCACCCCTGCCAGCTTTGAGCCGACCATTGACTATATTGTGACCAAAATTCCGCGCTTTACCTTTGAAAAATTTCCGGGCGCAGTCGCTGAATTATCCACCTCTATGAAATCGGTTGGCGAAGCCATGGCGGTAGGTCGCAGCTTTGCTGAAAGCCTGCAAAAGGCATTGCGCTCGCTTGAAACCGGCTTAAATGGCCTTAGCCCAATTCCCGCACCCGAAGCCGAAGGCGAAGACCTTATCAATACCTTAAAGGGATGGATTTCCGGCCAGACACCTGATCGTATCCTTCGCATAGCCCAGGCGATGCGTATGGGTATGTCGGTAGAAGAAATTCACCAGACTACCTATTGGGATAAATGGTTTTTAAATCAGATTGCCGATATCATCAGTGCAGAAGCCTATCTACATGAAACAGGCCTGCCAGATGACAAGGATACATTCCATAAAATCAAGGCGCTTGGCTTTAGTGACAGCCGCATAGCCGAATTATGTAACAGGACAGAAGCAGAAATCTCGGCCACACGTCTTCAATTGGGCATCACCCCTATTTACAAGCGCATTGACACTTGCGCAGCCGAATTTGCCTCGGACACAGCCTATTTATATTCCACCTTTGAAAATAAAGCAGGCGCCATCTGCGAAGCTGCCCCGACAGGCCGGGAAAAAGTGGTTATTCTGGGCGGCGGACCAAACCGTATTGGTCAGGGCATTGAATTTGACTATTGCTGCGTTCATGCCTGTTATGCCCTTTCAGATGCAGGTTTTGAGACCATCATGATCAATTGTAATCCGGAAACGGTTTCCACAGATTATGACACCTCGGACAGGCTGTATTTTGAACCGCTGACACAAGAAGATGTTATCTCTGTCCTGCAGCGTGAATCCGATAATGGCACGCTAAAAGGGGTGATTGTTCAGCTTGGCGGACAAACGCCGCTGAAAATCGCTGCAGCGGTTGAAGCAGCCGGCTTTCCTATCCTTGGCACAAGCCCGGATGCAATTGACCTGGCCGAAGACAGAGAGCGTTTCCAGCTGCTCTTAAAAAAGCTGGCATTAAAACAGCCGGAAAACGGGATTGCCCATTCTGTAGAAGAAGCCAGAGCCATTACCGAGAAAGTCGGCCTGCCAGTGGTTATTCGCCCTTCTTATGTGCTGGGCGGCCGCGCCATGGAAGTGGTTCACCAGATGAGCGATCTGGAACGCTATATGCGCGATGCGGTGGTGGTTTCAGGCAGCAACCCTGTCCTGATAGATCGCTTTTTGGAAAATGCGGTAGAGGTGGATGTGGATGCGCTTTGCGATGGCAGGGAAGTCTTTATCGCCGGCATTATGGAACATATCGAGGAAGCCGGCATCCATTCCGGGGATAGCGCCTGTATTTTGCCGCCGCAAAACCTGTCAGAGGGCGTACTAGATACAATTAGGGAACAGACCAAAGCCCTTGCCCATGCCTTGCAGGTAGTTGGCCTGATGAATGTACAATTCGCGGTAAAGGATGAAGTGGTTTATCTGTTGGAAGTAAACCCCAGAGGCAGCCGTACCGTGCCTTTTGTGGCCAAGGCCACCGGCAATGCGGTTGCTAAAATTGCCGCACGGCTGATGGCCGGGGCAAAGCTGGCAGACTTCCAGATGCTGACCGCTCCGCTCTCTCATGTCGCGGTTAAGGAAGCTGTCTTTCCTTTCTCGCGCTTCCCGGGCGTGGATGTATTCCTGGGCCCTGAGATGAAATCCACTGGCGAGGTGATGGGCATCGATAATGATTTTGGCCGCGCTTTTGGAAAAAGCCAGCTTGCCGCCAGCACAGTTCTGCCGCTGGAAGGCAGTGTCTTTATTTCGGTCAAAGATGCGGATAAGGCGGCCTTTATTCCGATTTGCCGGGATTTATCGGTAATGGGTTTTGAAATTCTGGCCACTGGCGGAACAACCGATGCGCTGAACGCTGCCGGCGTACCGGCCAAGCGCATTAACAAGGTGATGGAAGGCAGACCCCATGCGGTAGATGCAATGCTGTCCAATCAGATTTCGCTGGTCATGAACACCGCGCAAGGCGCACCGGCTATCCGCGACAGTTTTTCCCTGCGTCAAACGGCATTGAAAAACAATATTCCATATTACACCACCGTTTCAGGCAGCCGGGCTGCGGTTGCGGCAATTAAAAGCATGAAAGAGGATAAATTGGGTGTAAAATCTATTCAAGACTATTTGCCAAACAGGCCAGAATTAGCGTAGCCTTTTATGTATAGTCTTGAACCAAATGTGGCCCATCCCCACATAAGGGATGAGAAACACAGGATTGATAATGGAAAAGATTCCCTTTACCCAGCTTGGCCTCGATAAACTCAAAGCAGAGCTGACAAATTTAAAATCGGTTGAACGGCAAGCGGTTATTCGTGCCATTGCCGATGCTCGTGAACATGGCGACCTTTCGGAAAATGCCGAATATCACGCCGCGCGCGAGCGCCAGTCCTTTATCGAAGGCCGTATCACCGAGCTGGAGGATGTAACCAGCCGCGCCGAGGTGGTGGATATGAGCCGGCTAACCGGCAAGACCGTGACCTTTGGCACAAAGGTAGTTATTGCGGATGAAGAGACCGATGCGGAATCCACCTATATTATTGTAGGGCCCTATGAGGCGGATATCTCGCGCCATATGATCTCGACCTCCTCACCTATTGCCAGAGCTCTAATCGGCAAGACAGAGGGGGATTCAGTTGAGGTACAAACCCCGCGCGGGCCACACCCTTACGAGATTGTCTCTATTAGCCTGGTAAGTGATGCTGATCTCTAGGCTAGGCCAGACCTACTATCGATAGATTTTTTTACGGCTATTGCAGCGTTTCTATCCTGCCCCTAAAGGGTGATTGGCACGCCTGGCAGATTCTTGCGCGAGCGGATAGAAAGAGCGGTTTTAACATGACTGACATTGGGGGCAGGCGTTAGTTTGGTAGTCAGAAAACGCTGAAAATCATCCCAGTCATGGGCAACAATCTTCAACAGAAAATCTGTCTCCCCCATCAGCATATTACATTCGCGCACCATATCCCAGCTGCTAACCAGCGCTTCAAATTCCTGAAGATCTGTTTCCGCCTGGCTGGTCAGTCCAACAAAGGCAAAAATGGTGACAGTATAGCCCAGCGCTTCCGGGTCGATATCGGCATGATAGCCCTTAATGATATGGGCATCTTCCAGCGCTCTTACACGCCGCAGACAAGGCGGGGCAGAAATACCGGCATTTTGTGCCAATTCCACATTAGTCATCCGGCCATTTTCTTGCAGATCATGCAAAATTTGCTTATCAACAGAATCAAGTTTGAATTTTTTAGACATAATCTTTTATACTGCCCAAAACAGAGCCTAGCCTGTAACATTAAGAGGAAGTTTAATGATAACATATTTTTTGCCTGAATAAAGCAAGATTATTACAAAAAAATGAAATAATTGATTAAAGTCTTTCTCTGTTAGAGTATTTGCCCCATGCCAACTGGTAAACGCCCCTCCTCTCATCCTGTTTCGTCTTCCAAGCCGCCGCCGCTTCATCCCGGCATTGTACGGGACGATCCGCTCAATCCCCTGATTTCGCGCCTGCTGGAAAAACAGGATGCAGAAGAGCGGGTTTTTGACGGCTGGCCCGGGCGATGCTGGGTGATATCCGATGGTACTATGGGGATGGTCAGCCAGTGCCTGGCACTATTGCGGGCCCTGGATATAGATGGCGAGGACATCCGCGCTGTTCCTACACCGCTTTTGCGGATGTTTCCGGCACTGGCCGCGATACCCGGATGGCAGCTTACCATGGGGCGCAAGCCAGACTGGCTAAAAGCCGGAATTTGGCCAGATCTGTTAATTACCTGTGGCAAGCGTATGGCAGGTATTTCTATCGGGGTAAAGCGCCTGTCGCGCGGTCAGACCCGCACCATTCATATTCAGGATCCCCATATTGCCCCGCGCTATTTTGATCTGCTCATCACCCCGGCCCATGATCATATTGCCGTTGCCCAGCGCACGGGCAGCCAGTTTCACGATAATCTGCTGGTAACGATGGGCGCCCTCAACCGCCTTAGCCCGGAAGAGATAGCCGAAGCCAGCGCTGAACTACCAGCCGAGGTAAAAAAGCAGAAAAAACCCGTTATCGCGGTAATGCTTGGCGGAAATAATCGTCGGTACACAGCCGGTAAAGATGCGTTTTTACGTCTGGCAGAGCAGCTTATCGCTCTGGCAAAAAAAACAGGCGGCAGTCTGATTATCCTGCCCTCACGGCGTACCCCAAAACGACATTTACGCGGCCTTTCTGACCAGCTTGGCACGACTGCCCATCAGATTTGGGATGGCAAGGGCGATAATCCTTATCCGGGCGTTTTGGGACTGGCAGATATTCTGGCAGTGACCTCTGATTCTGTAAATATGATCAGCGAAGCCTGTATTACCGGCAAGCCTGTCCTGACCATTCATCTGGCTGAGGAAACCGGCCGCATTGCCACTTTTCACCAAATGATGGAAGAGCAAGGGCATATCCTGCGCCTTGACGATATTTTATCTGGCAAAACAGCCCTGCCAAAGAAGATGGCTATTCTGGATGAACGCGCTAAAATCGCTGCGCAAATCCACGCCTTTTTCGGGGTAAAACCGGGTTAGCAATGCCCCCCCTAACGATAGAGCTTGTCTCCCAGCCCGGCCATATCCTGATAGAGGCTGGCGACCTGTTCGCCATAGCCATTATAGAGCAAGGTTGGCACCCGCTCATTTGTGCCCAGCATCCGCTCGGTGGCTTGCGACCAGCGGGGATGGTCTATGGCGGGATTTACATTTGCCCAAAAACCATATTCATTGCTGGCCAATTCTTCCCAAAAACTGATCGGCCGTTCATCAGTAAAGGTAAATTTGACGATAGATTTAATGCCCTTAAAACCATATTTCCAGGGCAGGACACAGCGTAAAGGTGCGCCATTTTGTTTCTCCAGCCCCTTGCCATACATCCCTGTCGCAATAAAGGCCAGCTCATTCATCGCCTCTTCGATAGTTACCCCTTCAACATAGGGCCATGGATACCAGCTTTGCCGCTGGCCGGGGGCAACAGACGGGTTATGAAAAGTTTCCATGCGGATAAATTTTGCCTCCGGCTTCGGCTGGGCCAGGCGCACCAAATCAGCCATTGCCACCCCTGTCCAGGGCACCGCCATTGCCCAGGCTTCCACACAGCGATGACGATAAAGCCGCTCTTCTTGCGCGCCCATCTTTTTGATCAAATCGGCCGCATCCAGCACCATTTCCTCTTCGACCAGCCCGTCAATGGTGACCATCCAGGGGTCTGTGACCAGCTTTTGTGCCTTGCGCCAGATATTCTTGGACGAGCCAAATTCATAAAAATTGGTATAGGTGGTAGCTTCCTCTTCCATCGTCAGCGGCCTGTCCAGCTGATAGGCGTCATTGCGCGGGGCAGGAAAGCCGGTAATGGGCGCGGCCATGGCCCCCGAAAAGGGCAGCTGGCTGGCAGCAAGACCCGCCCCCGCCATGCCCATTTTAGCCAGCAATTGCCGACGGTTAAGATAAATATGCTCGTCTGTGGCCTGATATTCTGGAATAGCCCAGCTTTTGTGCTTTTTGATATACATAAACGCCCTCTTTGATTGCTGTTGCGTTATAAAGTAACCTGACCAACCCTGAACCTGTTTTCCCATATCATTAAAAAAAACTGTCACAGCTTTACGGCTAAAACAAGGCAAGACCGGCTTCGATATGAAACCGGCCTTTGTTACATGAACATCCGGTTACATAATATCAGCGGTGTTATGCTGTACCATGCTGTCCCCCGGCTCTTCCCCCAGAATATCAAAATCCGGCGGAACATCTTCTGGCGGCGGCAACGGCTCTGGCTGTTGACAAGTCGGTGTTTCTGCGCAGTGTCATTACCCAAGAGGCAACCCGTATCCTCTCTCAGCAGCAGCAACATATATTAACCCCGCAAGATGCGGCCAGTTTTGCCGCCGCACTTGATAGGCCGCCTGCCCCGACAGAGCGCGCCAAACAAGCAGCTGCCTTGTATAAAAGCCGTATCAAATATGCTGACTGATGGCCTGCCATCGCTACGCATTGAAAGATTTGATCCCGCCCGTCATCACTATCGGAAGTTTGACTGCGGCGTTGAGCGGTTAACCAATTATCTGCGTCTGACAGCCAAAAAACAGCAGGCTGCGGATATCAGCCGCATCTTTATCCTGACCGAAGAGGGAAGTGCAGATGTTCTGGGATATTATGCGGTCAATCTGGGGGCGATGGAGGGGGAGGCGCTCAACCCACCGCCAAAGGCATTGCCGCAACATGGCCGCTTGCCTGTTCTATTTCTGGGGCAGATTGCCATAGATAATCAGGCACAGAACAAGGGTTTTGGCAAAATTCTGATGCACCATCTGTTCCAGAAAGCCTGTATCGTTGCCGAAGAGGCTGAATGCTATGCCATTCTTCTGGATGTGATTTCTGATGGCGGTGATGCGGCCTTTACCGCCCGCAAAAACTGGTATGCCGCCTTCGGGTTTCAGCCCTTCGCAAGCGACCCTGCACGCCTGTATATGACCATCAGCCAGATACGCCAAACGGTCTGAGGCCAAATATTATCTGAATAGCGAATAGACCCCTATCCCCTCGCTATCCAAGCTGGTTACAGGCTTTGGCTATCCGCCCCATTGCATCTTCCAGCGCTTCGGTACTGGTGGCATAGGAAATACGAAAATAAGGCTCCAGCCCAAAGGCCACCCCTTGCACCGCCGCAACCCCCTGGCTGGCCAGCAGATAGGACACAAAATCGCTGTCATTTTCTATTACCTTGCCCTCCGGGGTTTTGCGCCCAATCAGACCCTCACAGGATGGATAAACATAAAACGCCCCTTCCGGTACAAAACAGCGCAAGCCTTCAATCTGGTTCAGGCTGGAGGTGACCAGTTGGCGCCTGGCGGCAAAATGCACCAGATTATCAGCCATAAAATCCAGCGGCCCGTTCAGTGCGGCCACCGCTGCCCATTGGGCAATCGAATTCGGGTTAGAGGTGGATTGCGACTGTATCTTTGCCATCGCCTTTATCAGGGCTTGCGGGCCAGTGGCATAGCCAATACGCCAGCCGGTCATGCAATAGGCTTTGGATACCCCATTAATGGTTAAAATCCTGTCCTGTAAATCCGGGGCAATTTCGGCCATAGTGGCAAATTGAAATCCGTCATAGACCAGATGTTCATACATATCATCGACCATCACATAGACATGGGGATGGGCACGCAGCACTTCTGCCAGCGCGCGCAGATCATCGCCTGTATAGGCTGCCCCTGTCGGGTTGGACGGGCTGTTCAAAATAAGCCATTTTGTTTTCGGCGTTATGGCCGCTTCCAGCGCGGCAGCTGTCAGCTTGAACCCGTCTTTTTCCGGACAGGCAACAGTAACAGGCGTGCCGCCTGCCAGCAACACCATATCGGGATAGGACACCCAGTAAGGGGCAGGAATTAACACCTCGTCCCCCCCATCCAGTGTGGCCATCAGCGCGTTATACAAAATCTGTTTGCCGCCAGTGCCCACCGTGACCATATCGCGGCTGCAGGTAATATTGTTTTCGCGGGCAAATTTATCGACAATCGCCTGTTTCAGCTCCACAATCCCGTCCACAGCCGTATATTTGGTTTTGCCATCTTTTATCGCCTTGATAGCAGCTTCTTTTACGTGCTCGGGCGTATCAAAATCCGGCTCGCCCGCGCCCAGCCCAATAACATCCTTGCCAGCGGCTTTCATTTCAGCGGCCATATTGGAAACAGCAATGGTCGGGGACGGCTTAATCGCAGACAGGCGGGTAGCAAGCATCATCATATTCCTTAAATAAAGAGCAGAGGTAAAAAATTACATTGGATAACAGGCAGTATTACGCCTGTCACCCGTGCCAAAATACGCCTTACAGACCCAATATGTAAAGAGGGGATGTAAACCCTATTGTAAGAGGGGCTGGCACACTCCCCTCCTCTGGATGGCAGTTAACGCCCCGTCTCTTTTCCCCCTCTTCCCATTTTGTCTTACCCGCACTATCTTGTTTGTCATGGACAGCTCTGCAGATATCCTTCAACGCGAAAACATCCTGACCGACCGGCAGCCTCAGCCAGCTGATTATCAGCTGACCTCTGATTTTGCGCCAAATGGCGATCAGCCTGGCGCGATAACCGAGCTATCGGCCGGCATCGCAGAAGGCGAGCGCGATCAGGTTTTGTTAGGCGTGACTGGCTCTGGCAAGACCTTTACCATTGCCCATGTGATTGAACAGGCCAGGCGCCCGGCTCTTATTCTGGCGCCAAACAAAACACTGGCGGCCCAGCTTTATGGCGAGATGAAAGCCCTGTTTCCCGATAATGCAGTGGAATATTTTGTCTCTTACTATGATTATTATCAGCCGGAAGCCTATGTACCGCGCTCTGATCTCTATATCGAAAAGGAAAGCTCGATCAACGAGCAGATAGACAGGATGCGCCATTCGGCTACCCGTGCCCTTTTGGAACGCGATGATGTCATCATTGTTGCATCGGTATCCTGCATCTATGGTATCGGGTCAGTGGAAACCTATTCCACCATGACCCTGCGTCTGGCCATAGAAGACGAGATTGAGCGGCAAACCCTGCTCCGCAATCTGACCGAATTGCAATATCGGCGCAATGATCTGAATTTTGTTCGCGGCAGCTTTCGCGTGCGCGGCGATAATGTCGAAATCTTTCCTGCCCATCTGGAAGACCGGGCCTGGCGGGTCAGCCTGTTTGGCGATGAAATAGAAGAGATATGGGAATTTGATCCGCTAACAGGCGAGAAAACCGCCCAGCTGGACAAAATCACCATTTTTGCCAATTCCCACTATGTAACCCCGCGCCCGACCCTGCAGCAGGCGGTCAAGCTGATTGGCACAGAGCTAACCGGCCGTCTGGCGGAATTTGAAGCGGCCGGCAAATTGCTGGAAGCCCAGCGTTTGCAACAGCGCACCCAATTTGATCTGGAGATGATAGAGGCAACCGGCAGCTGTAACGGCATTGAAAATTATTCGCGCTATCTATCTGGCAGAGGCGCTGGCGAGCCGCCCCCGACCCTGTTTGAATATCTGCCGGAAAATGCGTTGCTGATCATTGATGAAAGCCATGTGACTGTCCCGCAAATCGGGGCCATGTATAAGGGCGATTTTGCCCGCAAAAGCACGCTATCCGAATATGGATTTCGCCTGCCTTCCTGCCTGGATAACCGGCCGCTGAAATTCGAGGAATGGGAACAGTTCCGCCCGCAAACCATTTATGTATCTGCCACGCCCGGCAATTGGGAGCTGGAACGCACCGGCGGTGTCTTTACCGAACAAATCGTGCGCCCAACCGGCCTAATTGACCCGGTCTGTATCGTTCGGCCAACCGAAACACAAGTCGATGATATTATCGCAGAATGCCGCGAGGCAGCCGAAAATGGCACCCGTGTTCTGGTCACCACCCTTACCAAGAAGATGGCCGAAGCACTGACCGAATATATGCATGAGGCCGGCATAAAGGTGCGCTATGTCCATTCCGATGTGGATACGCTGGAGCGCATTGAAATTATCCGCGATTTGCGGCTGGGGGTATTTGATGTGCTGATAGGCATTAACCTGCTGCGTGAAGGGCTGGATATTCCGGAATGTGCGCTGGTCGGGATTTTGGATGCCGATAAGGAGGGCTATTTACGCTCGCGCACCTCGCTTATCCAGACCATCGGCCGAGCCGCGCGAAATGCCGAAGGCCGGGTTATTCTCTATGCCGATAAAATCACTGATTCCATGCGCTATGCGCTGGATGAAACCGAACGCCGCCGCACCAAACAACAGGAATGGAATGATGCCCATGGCATTACCCCGCAAACCATTAAAAAGGATATTGCCGATATTCTGGATTCTGTTTACGAGCGCGCTGACCATGTCAATGTCAAGGCCGGGGCAGGCGAGACACTGGTTGGCAAGGATATTAAAACCATCATTGCCGAATTTGAAGGCAAGATGCGAGAAGCAGCCGCCAATCTGGAATTTGAGGAGGCGGCCCGCCTGCGCGACGAGATTAAGCGGCTGGAGGCCAAAGAGTTGGGATTGGATGCACCGGGTATGCCGGCCACCATTAAAAAATCTTTCACCGGCAAGGCTGAAATAGACGCACCTATCCAGCCGCCATCCGGCCGCCGACCACGCCGCTAGGCTTGCGGCTGAACCAGTGCCTTTACCCATTCATGCGGCAGCAAAAACCGCTTTTATCACACCATTGAATGCAGGCCGATACTATTGCCCTCACTATCCCCTATGATGGCAATAAATCCATGCTCGCCAATATCGGTTTTTGGCACATAAACTGATTTGTTTTTAGCCTCTGCCCAGCTTTGCCTTTCCCCGCAATCCGGCACCGAAAAATAGACCAGCGTGCCATGCAGATTAGGCGGGCGCATTTCATGACGCACAAGCGCGCCTGTCGCCCCGTTTTTTTCGATATCATGCGGGAATATCCACATCTCCAGCCCGTCCATTTTGGCCTCTTCCAGCTCTGTATTCAGCAGCTCTTCATAAAAGGCTTTGGCGCGTGCCATATCTCCTCTACATAGATTTCGAACCATACAACAGGATTATGTTCCATCTCTGTCTCTCCTTATTTTTGCCTTGATACTCAAGATGCGCATTGAACCTTCAGGATAAAGCCGTTAAGGTTTGCTCGCAATTTTGCCTCTGCTTTTCTCTGTTAAAAGGCGCGATAAGATGCTGACCAGCCTGTTCATTATTTTTTGCGGACTAGCATTGCTATTAGGGGGCGGGGCTATCCTTATTCCCGGTACAATCGGGCTGGCAGAACGATTTAATATTCCGGCGCGCATCATCGCCTTTGTCATCATCGCTGGCGGAACCTCTGCCCCGGAATTACTGGTATCGGTAAATGCGGTACTACAGAACAGCCCGGCGATTGCCTGGGGAAATGTGCTGGGATCAAATCTGGCGAACAGCCTGCTGGTACTGGGCATGGGCGCATTGGCTGCCCCTGTCATCACCAGTGACAGTCTCACCAGATGGGATTTAAAATGCCTGCTTCTGGTGACCTTTTTTATTATTTTTGCGCTCTTTTTTGGTCTCTATGCCGGGACGATGGGGATTATTATCAGCCTTGTCCTGATCGGCGGCTATATCGGGTATCTGATGCATATATTAAAGGGGCAGAAAACAGACACGGCACTGGATGAGACAGGCGAAAAACGCTCCTGGAAAACCGCTCTTTTCTATACAATTGGCGGTATCCTTGCGCTTGTTTTTGGCGCGGATCTGTTTGTCGAGGGCGGAATTGAACTGGCACGTCTGTCTGGCTGGAGCGAGGCCTTTATCGGCCTGACCATTATTGCGATTGGTACGTCCTTGCCAGAAATCATTTCGGTTGCAGCCAGTATTTTGCATAAAAGAAATGATATCGCGCTTGGCAATGTGATGGGCTCGAATTTATTTAATTTACTGATCGCCCTTGGCGGGGCGGGGCTGGCTGGCAGCCTTGTAATCGATTTTCAGATAGTTGTATTACCGGTTATTTTTCTGCTTGCCATATCGCTCATCCTGCTTGTCTTCAGTTATCGGGACAGGCCAATTACGGCTAGATGGGGTTTTGTTTTCATTGGATTTTATCTTTGTTTCCTCAGCCTTGAGAGCCTGTTTGGCACTGTATAGTTGTACACATCCACCCCCAATTTGTCTTAATCTTGTAAAAAGAGAGGAGAAGGGTATAAAAAAAAGAATAAATTACCCATTGATTTTATATAAAATATTGTTTTTATTGATAATTTTTAAACTGCCTAAGAATTAGGCATTTTTGTAAAACTTACGGAATTCTGCGCCTCTCAGCCGTAAATGGCAAATTAATACACAAGCTTATCCACAGGCTGAGGGGATAAAAATTCCTGTTCTTTTTTTGAAAATTTTAACGATTCACCCCTATGATTCTTTAACCTGGGTGGTGGAAGACCTATGCGGGTTCACGCTTGCCCCTTGCTTCTGCGGGGCAAACAGACCAAATTAATTTTTATGTGCCCTGACCGAATAAAAAAAGATACCCTTGCAAATGCTGTTCTGGATGAAATGTCGGAAATGGCAGCTGAGCCGGATTTTGCCAAAGGGCTGGCTTTTTTAAAATCCAAAATAAAGACTCTGCCCCATCAGCCAGGCGTCTATCGGATGTTTGATGCGGCTGATAATTGTTTATATGTTGGCAAGGCACGCCATCTGGCCAGGCGGGTAACCAGCTATACCCAGCCCAACAGATTATCCACCCGCCTGATGCAAATGGTCGCCCTGACCCGAAAATTGGAAATCACCGTCACCAATTCCGAAGTAGAAGCCCTGTTGCTGGAATCCAATCTGATTAAACAGCACCGGCCACGTTTTAATATCCTGCTCAAAGATGACAAAAGCTTTGCCTATATCCTGATTACCGGCGATCATGACTATCCACAAATGACCAAGCATCGCGGCGCACAAAGACGCAAGGGTCAGTATTTTGGCCCTTTTGCCTCAGCCGGGGCAGTCAACCGAACCCTGTCCTCGCTTTCGCGCGCCTTTTTGCTGAGAAATTGCAGTGACAGCTATTATGACGCCCGCTCGCGTCCCTGTTTGCAATATCAGATCAAGCGCTGTACAGCCCCTTGTGTGGGCATGGTCAGTGTGGCCGATTATGCCCGGCAGGTTGCCGCCGCACAGAAATTTTTATCTGGCCAGTCTGCTGCCATCCAGCGTGAATATGCCGCAGCGATGCAAGACGCATCAGACGAGCTGGATTTTGAAACAGCTGCTATCTGGCGCAACCGTATTCGCGCCTTGACCGCTATTCAGGCCAATCAAGATATCAATACAGATGGGCTGGGCGATGCCGATATCATTGCCCTGCATCGTTCGGGCGGGCAATCTTGTGTGCAGATTTTCTTTATCCGTTCGGATACCAATTTTGGCAATGCCGCCTATTTTCCCAAACATGAGGCGGAGGCAGAAACAGCCGATGTTCTGGCTGCCTTTATCGGCCAATTTTATGATGAGCGTATACCACCGGCAAAAATTCTGGTCTCTGCCCAGCCCGCGCAAACCGCATTGCTGGCAGATGCCTTGTCCAAAATTGCAGAGCGCAAAATAGAGATTAGCACACCCCAGCGCGGCACGCGGCGCCAGCTGATGGCCAATGCGATAAAAAATGCCGAAGAAGCGCTTGCCCGTCATCAGGCAGATTCAGCCTCACAAATCCGTTTGCTGGGTCAGTTAGCGGAAACCTTTGGTCTGGAATCTCCCCCTGAGCGAATAGAGATTTATGATAATTCTCATATTCAGGGGGCACACGCTATTGGCGCGATGGTGGTAGCCGGCCGCGAAGGCTTTATCAAATCTGCCTATCGCAAATTCAATATGAAATCCGAGGGCAAACACGCCGCCAGCGACGGGGATGATTTTGCCATGATGCGGCAGATGATTTTCCGCCGATTTGAACGCGCTCTAAAAGAAGATCCCGACCGCCAGCTTACCAGCTGGCCAGACCTGTTACTGATAGATGGCGGACGCGGCCAGTTAAATGCCGTGCATGAGGTAATGGATGAGCTTGGGCTGGAGGATATTGCGGTTGTCGCTATTTCCAAAGGCCCGGATCGAAATGCAGGCAAAGAGCAATTCCATATACGCGGGCAAGACAACTTTACCCTGCCAATGGACAGCCCGGCCATGCATTTCTTGCAACGGCTGCGCGATGAGTCGCATCGTTTTGCCATCGGCACCCATCGCGCGAAACGCACAAAACAAGCCCTGAGCTCGCCTCTGGATAATGTCCCGGGTATTGGTGCCAGACGCAAAAAAGCCTTGCTGACCCATTTTGGTTCTGCCCGGGCGGTATCACGTGCAGGGGTGCGCGATCTGGCCGCTGTAGAGGGTATATCCCAAGCCATTGCCCGGCGCATCTATGACTGGTTTCACCGGGCGGGCGCGTAATCCCCGCAAGCCTGTCGCTTTTTTATTTCCGGCAAAAAAACCTGTTTTCGGTTCATAAGGATAAAAATAGCGCCCCCTTTATCGGTTTGTTTACTGGACGCCATTGCTTACCCCGATTAAAACTGGAAGGGATAAGCGCAATGATGCGCGATATAGTGATAGTGCAATATGTTGCAACAACCAGATGAGCCAGAAAAATTATGCTGAATAATCTGCCCAATGTT